>NZ_JBLIWA010000021.1:0-22263 GCF_047525675.1 Streptomyces sp. 796.1
GGCCGGGGCCGGGCGGCGCCGGGGCGGGCGCACGAGCGCCGGGCGGCCGTCCCCGGTCGGGGCGGCGCACCCGGCGCTCGTGTGCGGGCCGTGCGGCCTGGCGGGCCCGTGCGGCCCTGGGGCTCAGAGGAAGGAGTTGACCTGAATCGTCTCGTCCCGGCCCGGGCCGACGCCGATCGCCGAGATCGGCGCCCCGGACATCTGCTCCAGCGCCTTCACGTACGCCTGCGCGTTCTTCGGCAGGTCACCGAAGGTCTTGGCCTTGGTGATGTCCTCCGACCAGCCCGGCAGGTTCTCGTAGATGGGCTTGGCGTGGTGGAAGTCGCTCTGGCTGTACGGCAGCTCCTCGACCCGCTTGCCGTCGATCTCGTACGCCACGCAGACCGGGATCTGCTCCCAGCCGGTGAGCACGTCGAGCTTGGTCAGGAAGAAGTCGGTGAGGCCGTTGACGCGCGTCGCGTACCGCGCGATGACCGCGTCGAACCAGCCGCAGCGCCGGTCGCGACCGGTGGTCACGCCGCGCTCGCCGCCGATGGTGCGCAGCGCCTCGCCGTCCGCGTCGAGCAGCTCGGTCGGGAACGGTCCGGCGCCCACCCGCGTGGTGTACGCCTTCAGGATGCCGATCACCCGGCTGATCTTGGTGGGGCCCACGCCCGAGCCGGTGCAGGCACCGCCGGCGGTCGGGTTGGAGGAGGTCACGAAGGGGTACGTGCCGTGGTCCACGTCGAGCAGCGTGCCCTGGCCGCCCTCGAAGAGGACGACCTTGCCCTCGTCGATGGCGTTGTTGAGGATCAGCGTGGTGTCGGCGACGTAGTCCTTGATCTGCGCCGCGTAACCCAGGTACTCCTCCACGACCTGGTCGGTGCCGATGGCCCGCCGGTTGAAGAGCTTGACCAGTATCTGGTTCTTGTCGTGCAGGGCCGCTTCGACCTTCTGGATCAGGATCGACTCGTCGAAGAGGTCCTGGACCCGGATGCCCACCCGGTTGATCTTGTCCGCGTACGCCGGGCCGATGCCGCGCCCGGTGGTGCCGATCTTCCGCTTGCCGAGGAAGCGCTCGGTGACCTTGTCGATGGTCTGGTGGTACGGCGTGATCAGGTGGGCGTTACCGCTGATCAAGAGCTTGGACGTGTCGACGCCGCGCTCGTTCAGCCCGCTCAGCTCGGAGAGCAGGACCGCCGGGTCCACGACGACGCCGTTACCGATGACCGGTGTGCAGCCGGGGGAAAGGATTCCGGAAGGGAGCAGGTGCAGCGCGTACTTCTGGTCACCGACGACGACGGTGTGACCGGCGTTGTTGCCGCCCTGGTAGCGCACCACGTAATCCACCGAGCCACCGAGCAGGTCGGTGGCCTTTCCCTTGCCTTCATCACCCCACTGAGCACCGAGCAGCACGAGTGCGGGCACAGGCGTACACCCCTTCCGGGCGGGGCATGTCCCACGTGCGTGGCGGTACGCGTCATCGCGTCCCCGCCGGCAGAGCCGTCGGACCGGTGCCCCGGAATAGACCAAGCCCCTGGCGCAATAGCGCAAGGGGCTCTTGCACCGAGATGCTACCTGAGGAAGGACCGAGGTGTCGGCTCCAGAGCCCCGCGTGAGCGCAACGCCACCGCTGCTCATGATCATCGACCCGGGCGCCCGGCGCGCCGACGGGGAGTCCGTACGGATCGCCAAGGACGTGCTGTGCGCGCGGGCGACCACCAAGATCTGCCTGCCGGACGGGCCCGACGAACTCACCCGGGCGCTGGCCCGCCGCGGCAGCAGACGGCCCGTGGTGGTGGGCGATGACCGCGCACTGCTGCGGGTGGTGACGCTGCTGCACCGGGAGCGGACGCTGGCCACCACGCCGCTGGCGATGGTCCCGGTCGGGCCGCCGGCCGCGGTCCGGCTGGCCACCGCCCTCGGCATCCCGACCGACGCGGTCCGGGCCGCCCGCACCGTGCTCGACGGCCGCGACCACCGGCTCGACCTGCTGGTCGACGACAGCGACGGGGTGGTGATCGGCGAGTTGAGCGTGCCGTGCGGCGAGGGCGCCGCGGGGCCGGCCGACGACGCGGCGGGCACCGCCCCGCACGACCCGGCGGACCGCCTCCTGGGCGTGGACCGCCCCGACCATGCTGACCACGGGGGCCAGACCGCGCATCCCGGCCACCCCGATCGCGCCGCTCACCCCGACCGCCCCGACCGTCCCGCGCACCCCGCGCGCCCGGGCGACGTCGGCTGGCCGGCCGGTGCGGGTCCGGCGACTGGTGCGGGCCCGACGACCGGTGCGGCTTCGGCCGGTGCGGGCCGGCCGGTCGGTACGGGCCAGCCGGCCGGCGGGCGTTCCGGTGGCGACCAGCCGGTCGCCGCGGGGGCCGGGCCCGGTGAGGGCCGCGGTCAGACGCCGGACGGGACCCGGCCGGCCGCCGCTGCCGACTCCCCCGCCGGTGCGGGTACGGACCGGGCCCCGGGTGTCGACGCCGGCGAGGGCCGGGTGCCGCGGCAGCGGCCCGGGCGGCAGTCGACGGGCGGCAGGCCCGGCCCGTGGTGGTCGCCGGCGGCCCGTACGGCCCGTACCGCGCTCGCCCTGCTGACCACGCCGGTCTCCGGGCGCGCCGGCCCCGGCGGGCGCCGGGCCAGGCAACCGGTGACCCGGCTGCGGGTGGAGGCGGACGGGGTGCTCCTCGCCGACCTCGACCACCCGGTGGAACGCGTGTCGGTGGCCACCGGCCCGCTCGCCGAAGCCGCCGGGCCCCACCCGGCGGGCGGCAGCCAGGCCCGCCCTCCCGACGCCGACGCCGCGCGGCGCGGGCTGGCCGAGGTGGTGGTCTACGGGCACGCGTCGGGCGGCCCGGTGCGGCTGGCGGCCCGCGCCGTGACCGTCTCCGGCCCCGACTTCCGCTACCGCGCGGACGCGGTCACCGCGGGCCCGGTCCGCACCCGCACCTGGCGACTGCTCCCGGAGGCGTGGTCGGTCACGCTGCCGCGCTAGGGGCGCGGCGGGCGGCTCGTACGGCGGGTACGGCGGCCGGTTGCCCACGGCTCGTACGGCGGGGGTGACGCCGGCGGCGTGCACGGCGGGTGTCGCGGGGGCCTGCCGGCGGCTGCGGCTCCTGCGCACGAACGGCCCGCACGTCGGGCGCGGCGGTCCGCACGTGAAGGACGCGTGCCGTGCACGGCGGGTGCGCGGTACGGCACACGCCGCGTACGGCACGTACGGCGTCGCCGTCGGCCGCCTCGGGTCGCGGGGGACACGCCGGCGCGGTGTGGGCCGGCCGGCGCAGGAACCATTCACCTCAGTGGGGCGCGACCCTTCGCCCCGGTGGGGCGGTAGCCGTCCGTCGCGGTGGGGCGGAGCCGCCCCGCACGGGCCCGGCGGCTAGCCACCCAGCGCTGCGCGGCCCTCCCTGCGCACCGACTGCTGCTCGCGCCAGCGGTCCATTATCGCGAGCATCTCGCCCTGGAGGTACTCGAAGAAGTCCGCCGTCTCGGCCATCCGCTCCCCCGCCGGGGTGTCCCGGCCCAGCGCGTCCGCACCGTCCCGCAGCGTCACTTCCCAGCGGGAGAGGACCTGGTCGCGGCGGGTGATCGTCTCGTACCAGAGCTCGGTGTGGACCTGGTACCGGTCGCGGCGGGAGCCCGGTTCGCGCTCCCGGCCGACCATGTGGACCTGCGAGAGGTACCGGATCGCGCCGGAGACCGCGGCCGGGCTGATCCGCAGTTGCTCGGCCAGTTCGGCCGAGGTGAGCGAGCCGGTGTCGGAGACCAGCAGCGCGGCGAAGACCCGGGAGGCCATCCGCTGGAGACCGGCCTCCACCAGCTCGGCGGCGAACCGCTCGATGAACCGGCTCACCGCGTCCTCGTCCCGCCCGGACGCCGCCTCCTGCCCCGCGGCCTCGGCCCCCGGAGCGGCACCGGAAGCAGCGGCGGGCGCAGCGCCCGGCCCCGTGGCGGGTCTGGTGCCGTTCACCGCGTCCGCGGCCGTCCCGTCCCGTACGTCATCCGCCGTGGCCGCGGCCCGGTCGGCGTCCGCCCCGTCCACCGGTTCGGCCGCCTTGAGTTCCGTCATCTTGAACTCCGTCGTCTCGCCCAACACCCATCATCCCCGGCTACTCAAAGCCTCCCCACCGATTATACGTTTCCTTAACTTCACAAATTTCTGAAAGAAGAGTAGCTTCGGCCTCATGACGACGGCAATCACCGTGTCCGACCTCCACAAGTCCTTCGGCCGGACACACGCACTGGACGGCCTCAACCTCGACGTCGCGACAGGCGAGGTGCACGGCTTCCTCGGCCCCAACGGCGCGGGCAAATCCACCACGATCCGCGTCCTGCTCGGGCTGCTCCGGGCGACCAGTGGCGCCGTTCAACTCCTCGGCCAGGACCCGTGGCACGACGCGGTCGAGCTGCACAAGCGGCTCGCGTACGTCCCCGGCGACGTCACGCTGTGGCGCAACCTGAGCGGCGGCGAGGTCATCGACCTGTACGGGCGGCTGCGCGGCGGCCTGGACAAGACCCGGCGCGCGGAGCTCCTGGAGCGGTTCGACCTGGACCCGACCAAGAAGGGCCGCACCTACTCCAAGGGCAACCGGCAGAAGGTGGCGCTGGTCGCGGCGTTCGCGTCCGACGTGGAACTGCTGATCTTCGACGAGCCGACCTCGGGCCTCGACCCGCTGATGGAAGAGGTCTTCCGGGACTGCGTCTCCGAGGAGCGCGACCGCGGCCGGACCGTGCTGCTGTCCAGCCACATCCTCAGCGAGGTCGAGGCGCTGTGTGACCGGGTGAGCATCATCCGCAAGGGCAAGACCGTCGAGACCGGTTCGCTGTCCTCGCTGCGCCACCTGACGCGCACCTCGGTGACGGCCGAACTGGACAGCGCGCCGAACGGGCTGACCTCGCTGCCCGGCGTGCACGACGTCGACGTCCAGGGCCGCCGGGTCAAGCTCCAGGTGGACACGGACAAGCTCAACGCGGTGGTCAAGCAGCTCAGCGAGGCGGGCGTGCGCAGCCTCATCTCCACGCCGCCCACCCTCGAAGAGCTCTTCCTCCGCCACTACCAGGACGACTCCGCCCGGGAAGAGGCGATCGCGCGATGACCGCGGTAGCGAACGCCCGGATCGCGGCACCGCCCAAGAGCGGCTCCCGCGACCTGGCGGGCACCGGGACCCTGTTGCGGCTGGCGCTGCGCCGCGACCGGATCATGCTGCCGATCTGGGTGCTGTGCCTCGGCCTGTCGGCCAGCAGCACCGTCAGCCGGCTCGACAGCTCGTACGACACCGCTCAGAAGCGCGCCGACCTGGCCAACGACATGAACGCCAACGGCTCCACGCGGGCGCTGTTCGGTGCGGCCTTCGACGATTCGCTGGGCGCCCTGACGGTGTGGCGGGTGGGGTCCTTCCTCACCGTCTTCGCCGCGATCATGAGCCTGTTGCTGGTCATCCGGCACACCCGGGAGGAAGAGGAGACGGGCCGCCAGGAGGCGCTGTCCTCCGGGATGGTGGGCCGCCGGGCCGGGCTGACCTCGGCGCTGATCACGGTCGGCATCGCCAACGGCATCGTCACACTGCTCATCGCGGGCAGCCTGGCGGGCCAGGGCGGCAGCGGTGCGCTGGCGCTCGGGCTCGCGGTCGGGCTGAGCGGCATGGTCTTCGGCGCCATCGCCGCGGTCGCCGCGCAGGTCACCGAGAACGCCCGGGTGGCCAGGGGCCTCGCATCGGCCGCCGTGGGCGCCGCGTTCGTCCTGCGGATGGGCGGCGACGCGGCCAAGGACGCCTCCGACGGCTCCAGCCACGTGCTGGTCTGGCTCTCGCCGCTGGGCTGGGCGGAGAACGCCCGGCCGTACGCGAACGAGCGCTGGTGGGCGCTGCTGCTGCTCGCCCTGCTGACCGCGGTGGCCATCGGCGTGGCGTACGCGCTGGCCGGTCGCCGGGACATCGGCGCCAGCTTCTTCGCCTCCCGCCCCGGCCCCGCCACCGCGAGCGCCGGCCTGGCCACCGTGTACGGGCTGGCCTGGCGCCTCCAGCGCGGCACGCTGCTGGCCTGGGCGGCCGGGTTGGCCTTCGCCGGTGCGGTGTTCGGCGGGATCGCGGACGGCGCCGAGGACTTCCTCGGCGACAGCGAGAGCACCCGCGACACGTTCCTGCGGATGGGCGGTCAGGAGGGTCTGACGGACGCGTTCCTCGCGTCGATGGTCGGCATCCTGGGCCTGGTCGTCACCATCCACACCGCGAGCGCCGTACTGCGGCTGCGCGCCGAGGAGACCGACCAGCGCGCGGAGCCGCTGCTGTCGAACGCGGTCAGCCGGGTGCAGTGGGCGGCCAGCCACCTGGTCGTCGCCTACCTGGGCCCGGTCGTCATCCTCGCCGCCGGCGGGCTGGCGCTCGGGATCGCGTACGGGGCCGCCTCCGGCGACCTCGGGGGCGAGGTGCCGCGGGTGCTGGGCGCGACGCTGTTGCAGGCCCCCGCGGTGTGGGTGATCACCTCGATCGCGGTGTTCCTGTTCGGCGTGGCCCCGAAGTTCACGGCGGCCACCTGGGGCGTGGTCGGGTTCGTGGTGGCCATCGGCTGGCTTGGCCCGGCGATGGAGCTGTCCCAGTCGGTGATGAACCTGTCGCCCTTCGGCCACCTGCCGAAGGTGCCGGGCGGCGACATCACGGCCACCCCGTTCCTGTGGATGGTCCTGCTGACCGCCGTCCTGCTGGTGGGCGGTCTGGCCGGGCTCAAGCGGCGCGACATGAGCAACTAGCGCCCGAGCCGACCGGTGGCGCGGGGCGGCCGACCGCCGCCCCGCCCCCTGAACCAACCGGGCCCCCGGGCCCCCCGGCAGCGCGACCCCGTGACGACGCGGGCCGCGTGAGCACCTGCCGGGTCCGCACCACAGTGCGGCGCCGGACTCCGTTCACCCCCGTATCGGAGACCGGCGCCGCACTGCTGTGTTGGGGGCTCTGGTGGGTCTTGGTGGGGGTGGGGCCGGTGCCGGCAGGGATTATCCACAGGCTGTGGATAATTATGCGGGCGCGCCGGGACCCGTCGGGGCGGACGGGGCGGACACACCCGGCCCCGGCACCCGGCCGGACCGGATCGCGCCGCCCCGCCCGTACGGCGCAGCCCCCTTACGCGTCGACAGGCTGCCAGACGGGACCGCCCGGTCCGACCCGTACGCGCCCGAAGACCACGTCGGCGAAGTGGATGCCGAAGCCGATCGTGTCCGGCTGCTGGAGTTCGGCGACCAGTTGGCGGCGGTGCTCGGCGGCCTGCGCCCCGTCGTGGTCGGGGTAGGCCCGCCATTCCGGGTGGCCGACCTGGACCGGCGAGTGCAGGGCGTCGCCGAAGGCGATGAGGCGCCGGCCGCCGCCGCTGATGACGTACGCGGCGTGGCCCGGCGTGTGGCCCGGCACCAGACGGACCCGTACGCCGGGGAAGACCTCCTCGCCGTCCGCCACCGTGCGCACCCGCGGGGCGAGGGCGGCCACCATCTCGGGGCTGGTGCCGTGCGCCGCGAGGAGGTCGCGCTGTTTCCACTCGGGCTCGGCCACCAGGTAGGCGGCCTGGTCGAAGGCGGGGCGATCGCTGCCGGGCGCCGGCTGCCAGGCCCAGCCGACGTGGTCCACGTGCAGGTGCGTGAAGGCCACCGCCTCGACCTGGTCGGGGGTGCGGCCGAGCGCGGCCAGGCCCTCGACCAGACCGCCGGTACGGATCTCGCCGACGGGGGTGCCGGGCTCGACCGGGAAGGCCGTGGGCCCGAAGCCGGCGTCGATGAGCAGCGCCCGGTCCCCGCGCTCCACCAGCAGACCGCCGACGCCGGCCGCGAAGCAGCCGTCCGCGTCCAGGTGGTCGGCGTGGGTGGTCCACACCTCGTCGGGGGCGTCCGGCAGCCAGCCGCGCGCCGTGAGTTGCACCGAACCGTCCGGCACGAAGCTCACCTTCGTCTCACCCAGTGTCAACGACCTCGGACCCGACGGCCGGCGCAACCGTTCCGGGTCGTGCGATGCGGCGGTGCTCATGGGGCGCTCGTTCCTCTCCGTACGGGACAGGGGACAGCACGCCGCGGAACCGGTGCGCCGCGGCGGCAGCGCTCACGCTATGCATCAAGCCTTAACTATGCAAGCTTGCAATATTAAGACTGGATGTTCTTGCTAGGATGGGCCGCATGACGAACCCGGAAGCGCAGGCCATCGCCGAGCGGGAGCTGTGCGGCCTGATCAACGGGATGGCCCAACAGATCGCGGAGCACGTACGGCAGCGCGCCGTGAAGCTGGGGCTGACGGCCCCGCAGGCCACGGCGCTGCGCGAGCTCACCGGGCCGATGACGATGCGCGAGCTCGCCGATCGGATGAGCTGCGAACCCTCCAACGCCACTTTTATCGTTGACAAGTTGGAGCAGCGGGAGCTGATCGAGCGCTGCCCGCACCCGAGCGACCGGCGCGCCAAGCACCTCAAGCTGACTCCGCGGGGCGACGCGCTGCGCGAGGAGTTGCTCGCGCTGCTGCACGAGGAGTCCCCGCTGGCCGGGCTCACCCAGCCGGAGCGGGACACCCTCCAACAGCTCCTGGCCCGGGCGACGGCCGGCCCTGCGGGCCACGCGCCGCGCGCCTGACACCGCGGGGCACCCGCGCGCACCCCCTGCGCCCCGTCGCGCCCGACCCCCAGTCTCGTCCACGCGGACACGATCCGGCCGGCCCCGTTACGCCGCGACCAGGAGTTCCCGCAGGCCGCGCTGGACGAATCCTGGCTTGCGGGGCGGGTCGGCAACGGCGTGCAGGCCCGGCGCCCGGGTCAGCAACTCCTCGAAGACCGCGGTGAGTTCGAGCCTGGCGAGCGGGGCGCCGAGGCAGTAGTGGATGCCGGCGCCGAAGGAGAGGTGCGGATTGTCGGCGCGGGCGAGGTCGAGCCGGGTGGGCTCGGCGAACCTGGCCGGGTCGTGGTTGGCCGACCCGAAGAGCAGCGCCACCTCGCTGCCGCGCGGAATGACGGTGCCCGCCACCTCGACGTCGTCCAGCACCCACCGCTCGAAGAGGTGCAGCGGCGAGTCGTAACGCAGCAGTTCTTCGATCGCGGTCGGCAGCAGGGCCGGGTTGCCGCGCAACGCGGCAAGTTGCTGCGGGTGCTGGAAGAGGGCCCACCAACTGTTCCCGGTGGCGTTCACGCTCGCCTCGTGGCCCGCGTTGAGCAGCAGGACGCAGGTGGAGACCAGTTCCTGTTCGCTGAGCCGGTCGCCCGCCTCGTACGCCGCGATCATGGCGCTGATCAGGTCGTCACCCGGGGAGCAGCGGCGGGAGGCGATCAACTCCCTGAGGTAGTCGGAGAATTCGGTGCTGGCGCGCACCGCGCGGCGGGCGGTCTCCGGGCTCGGGTTCAGTTCGTACATCGCGCAGATATCGGCCGACCAGGGGCGGAGCAGGCCGCGGTCGGCGGGTGGCACGCCGAGGAGTTCGGCGATGACGGCGACCGGCAGCGGCTCGGCGACGTCGGCGATCAGGTCGCCGCCGCCATCCGCGAGCAGCGTGTCCACCAGCGACGCGGCCAGCCGCCGGACGACCGGCGCGAGCCGTTCGACGGTACGGGGCGTGAACGCCTGCGAGACGAGCCGGCGCACCCGCGGGTGGGCGGGCGGCTCCAGGTCGAGCAACCCGTTCGCGTCGAGCGTGGTGAACGGCTCGTGCTCGGGCAGCGGCGCCGGCCGGCCGAACTCCTCGTGGCCGAACCTGTGGGTGTAGCTGCGCCCCAGGCTGCGGTGGGTGAGCAGCGCCCGGACGTCCGCATGACCGGGCACCAGCCACTGGTCGGTCGGCGCGAAGTAGTGCACCCGCCCGCGCGCCCGCAACTCCGCGTACCCCGGGTACGGGTCGGCAGCGAACTGCGGGTCCCACGGGTCGAACGCCACCGGCTCACTCATGCCCCCACTATGCCGGGGCCTAGGGGCGCGATCCAGGACCGACCCGGGGCGAATTGCCGTACGGGCGTTGGCAGTTGGGGGGATGTGTAGTTGGGGGATGTGCAGTTGGGGGGTGGAGGCCTGGGCGGTCAGACGAGGCGGGCGATCTCCATCAGGACCGTACGGGCCGCCGGCGTGGCCGGGTCGATGGCCGGGAAGTGCCCGACGTCCGCGATGCGCACCAGCCGTACGGGCTGGCCGGCGGCGTCGGCCGCGGCCACGAACGCCTCCGCCACCGCGGGCGGTACGTCCACGTCGTCGGCGCCCTGGACCACGGTGGTGGCAACGCCGGTCGGCAGCAGGGCGACCGGATCGGTGCAGGCCAGCCGGTGGGCGACGGCCGCGCCCGGGGCGGCGGCAGCCGGGGTGGCGGCAGCCGGGGCGGCCGAGCCCGGAGCAGCCGAGTGCAGAGCGGCAGGGCCCGGGGCCGGGGACGATGCCGGAAGTTCCAGCAGTTCGTCGACCGCGTCGGAGCAGACGGCCAGCGCCCGGGCCGTCGCGAAGTCCGCGATGGGGGCGAGGGCGACCACCCCGCGCAGCGCGGGCGGTGCGGGCAGCCGCCACGGGGTGCCGGCCGGCAGCCGGTGCCGGGCCGCCGCCCACAGCGCGGCGTGCCCGCCGGCCGAGTGCCCCACCAGGATCGGCCGCTCCGCGTCCAGCGCCGACCAGCCGGGCCCCGACAGGCCGCGGACCAGCGCGGGCAGCGCGTCCAGGGCCGCCGCGATGTCGTCGAAGGTCTCGGGCCACCGCCCGGCCAGCGGCCGGGCCTGCCCCGCGGGCGGCGCGCCCGCACCGGCGGCCGGGCGCCCGCCGTCCCGGCCCCGCCGGTACTCGACCGAGGCGACGGCGAAGCCGTGCGCGGCGAGGTGACCGGCCAGGGGCGAGAGGTGGCGGCGGTCGTACGGGGCGCGCCAGGCGCCGCCGTGCAGCAGGACCACCAGCGGGACGGGGTCGCGGCCGGGCGCGGCATCCGGACGACCGGGGTGCGACCCCGCCCCGGGCGCAGGCGCTGCCCCCGCCCCTGTGCGTGGTTCGGGCGGGGTGGCGACGGCGCGTGCGGAGGGGGCGGGGAGTGGACCGCGGGGCAGGTAGAAGTCCACCACCTGGTCCGGGCCCGGGCCGTAGCCGGCCGTGGCGTCCGGAGGGACCTCCGGGTGGCCGAAGGCCGAGGACTCCTCGCGCTCCGCACGCGTCATCGCCTCCGTCATGACGTGGCGAGCACCTCCCCCAGCGCCCAGGCGGCGCGCTCCGCGTCCGCGAATCCGGTGTACAGCGGCGTGAAGCCGAACCGCAGGACGTCCGGGCGGCGGAAGTCGATGACCACGCCGCGCTCCAGCAGCCGGTCGGTGACGCCGCCCGCGTCGGCGCAGCGCAGCGCGACCTGACTGCCGCGTTCCGCGTGCTCCCGCGGCGTCAGCGACTCGACCGCGCCGGCCGGCACGTACGCCGCGACGCAGTCCAGGAAGAAGTCCGTGAGGGCCAGGCTCTTGGCCCGTACGGACTCGATGTCGACACCCTGCCAGGCGTCCAGCGCGCTCTCCAGGGCCAGCATCGACAGGATGTCGGGCGTGCCGACCCGGCCGCGTACCGCGCCGTCGGCCGGTGCGTACCCGCCGGCCATGGCGAACGGGTCGGCGTGCGAGTTCCAGCCGGGCAGCGGCGAGTCGAAGCGCGGCTGGTGGCGGGCGGCGACGTACAGGTAGGCCGGTGCCCCGGGGCCGCCGTTGAGGTACTTGTACGTGCAGCCGACGGCCAGGTCCACGCCGTGCGCGTCCAGGTCGACGGGGAGCGCGCCCGCGCTGTGGCACAGGTCCCAGACCGCGAGGGCGCCGGCCGCGTGCAGGGCCGCGGTGGTGCCCGGCAGGTCGTGGCGGCGGCCGGTGCGGTAGTCGACGTGGTTGACGAGGGCCAGCGCGGTCCGCGCGGTGACCGCGGCCGGGACGTCCGCCGCGGGGACCGGCCGCAGCGTGCAGCCGGTCAGCCGGGCGGCCGACTCTGCGATGTAGCCGTCCGTGGGGAACGTGCTCTCGTCCACCAGGATCTCGTCACGCCTGGCGGCGCCGGCCGCCGCGGCCCCGGTTGTCACGGCCCCGGGCCGGGCCGCGTCCGACGGCTCGGCGCCGGCCGCGGTGCTGCCGCCGCGGGCCAGCCGGACGCCGGCGACGACCGCCTTGAGGACGTTCACGCTGGTCGAGTCGCCGACGACGACCTGTCCCGGCGCGGCGCCGAGCAGCCCGCCGACGCGGTCGCCGATGCGTTCGGGCGCCGTCCACCACTGGTTGTCCCACCAGGAGCGGATGCGGTCGCGGCCCCACTCCTGCTCGATGACCTCGGCCAGCCGGCCCGGCACGCTGCGCGGCAGCGCGCCCAGCGAGTTGCCGTCCAGGTAGACCGTGCCGTGCGGGTCGTCGGCCCCGTCCACGACGAACCGTTCGCGGACCGCGGCCAGCGGGTCGGCGGCGTCCCGGCGCGCGGCGTCGGCCACCCGCGCCCGCCGGGCCTCCGTACGGTCGGCCGCTGCGTGGTCGGCCGCCGCGGGCGCAGTCCCCGTCACCGCGCTCTCCGTACGGGCGCTCTCCGTACGCGGGGTCGTGGTGCGCTCAGACATAGCTGCGCGCCGTCCACAGCTCGGGGAAGACGTGCTTGCCCGCGCGCTTCTCCAGCCAGGCGACGCCGGATGAGCCGCCCGTGCCGGTCTTGGCGCCCATCGCGCGCCGGGTGGCGACCAGGTGGTCGTTGCGCCAGCGCCAGACGAGTTCGGCGACCTCGGTCAGCGCCTCGCCGAGCACCGTCAGGTCGTCGCCGGGCCCGCCGGGAGCGACGCCGGGCGCGGCGTCGGACGGCGCCCCGGTCCCGGCCGGTGTGCCCGAGTAGATCTGCTGCCAGGCCCGCTCGACCGCCTCGTGCGGCTCGTACCGCTGGGTGACGTCGCGCTCCAGCACCTCGTCGGGGATGGCGAAGCCGCGCCGGGCCAGGAACCGCACCGCCTCGTCGTACAGGCTCGGCTCGGCCAGCGCCTTCTCCAGCTCGGCGTGCTCGCGCGGCGCCCCGCGGTGCGGGACCAGCATGGAGGCGGACTTCTCGCCGAGCAGGAACTCCAGCCTGCGGTACATCGCGGACTGGAACCCCGAGCCCTCGCCCAGCGCGCTGCGGTACGCGTTGAACTGGCCGGGCGTCAGGTGCGCGAGCGGCTTCCAGGAGGCGTTGAGCGCCTCCAGCTCGTAAGTGGACCGCTTCAGGGCGGCCAGCGTGGTCGGCAGGTCGTCCTGGCGCAGCGCGTCGGCCGCGGTCTGCCATTCGTGGGTGATCACCGTGAACCACAGCTCCATCACCTGGGTGGTGACCAGGAAGACCATCTCTCCCGGATCGTCCGAGAGCGGCTGCTGGAGGTGGGTGAGCACGGAGGCCCGGACGTAGTCGTCGTACGGGGTGGTGCCCTGGAAGTCGAGGTTCGGAGTGTCGTTCTCCGCCTCGTCGATGCCGAAATGTCCGGTGTGCTGGGACATGGCTGTCTCCTCAGTACTGCTTCCGGGTAGCGGTCCGCCCCTTCCTCATCGGCATGGGAGCCCCGGTCCCCTCTCGGACCCACGATCGCTGATCATCGGATCCTGCGCGCATCATGCTCGGAAGCCCGTGCACACGGCAAGGGCCTGCCTGGTCGACATGTGCGACCGGCAGGCCCTGACGGCAAACCCGCGCGACGGGCGGCGGACCACCGGACTGCGCCACCGGACGCCCCGCCGCCTGGCCCCGTCGCGGCGGAGTCGGGCGGATCAGCCGGGGGCGTCGGCCGCCTTAGCCGAGGGTGTCGGCGGCGGTGGGCGAGGAGTCGCGGAGGAAGGTCGAGCAGCGCTCGTACTCCTCGTTCTCGCCGATCGACTGCGCGGCGCGGGCCAGCGCGTGCAGGGCGCGCAGGAAGCCACGGTTCGGCTCGTGCTCGAAGGGCACCGGGCCGTGGCCCTTCCAGCCGTTGCGGCGCAGCGCGTCCAGGCCCCGGTGGTAGCCGGTGCGGGCGTACGCGTACGACTCGACGACGCGGCCCGCCTCGAACGCCTCGTCGGCGAGCTGCGCCCAGGCGAGCGAGGAGGCGGGGTACTTCGCGGCGACCTCGGCCGGTGCGGCACCGCTGGCGAGCAGTTCGCGCGGCTCCGGGTCGTCGGGCAGGTGGGTCGGGGGCGGGCCCCCGAGCAGGTTCTCGTTAATGGCCATGAGTTCCAGTCTGCCGGACCGCGGGACGCCCGGGCGCCCCGCGTCTGCCCCGGTTACGGGGCTCCGCATCCGCCCTGGTGACGGGGGCCCGCCGGGGCATGACCCCGGGGTGAAACGGTATGGCCATGTTTGCCCGTCTAGTGGCCCTGCGGGGGGGCGGGAAGTGGCCCAGGGAGGCGGCGGAAGTGGCCCAAGCGGGGGCCGGCGAGCTCGGTGAGGTCCGGTGAGCCCGGTGGGGGCCGGTGAGCCCGGTTGAGCCCGGCGGCTGGTCAGGTCGATGGGGCCGGTCGGTCCGGTGGGCGCGGAGGTTCGCCCGGGTCCAGCGGGGGTGCGGTGAGGCCGCAGTGGTGGGCGCACTCGGGGTGGCTGGGTTCGGTCTGCGGGGCGTTCGGCGGATGGGCCAGGAAGTCGCTGCGGACCGTGGCCCAGGCGAGGACCGAGCCGAGCAGCAGCACGCCCGCGCACCAGAGCATCGCCAGCCGGAAGGCGTCGTCGAACGCGCCGGCCGAGCGGTACGCGTCCGGGCCCATGCCCGCGAGCAGCGGCAGCGCGGCCACCGCGATCAGGCCGGCGGCCCGGGCCGCCGCGTTGTTGATGCCGCTGGCCAGACCGGCCCGGCCGACGTCGACCGAGGCGAGGACGGTGGCCGTGAGCGGCGCGACCAGCGTCACCATGCCCGCGCCGAGCACCAGGAGCGCGGGCAGCACGTCGCGCCAGTACACCGGATCGGCGTGCACCCGCAGCATCAGCAACATGCCGGCCGCACAGAGGAGTGGCCCGATCGTGAGCGGCAGTCTGGGCCCGGTGCGCTGGGCCAGTTCGCCGGAGCGGGCCGAGAACAGCAGCATCAGCACCGTCGTCGGCAGCAGCGCGGCCCCGGCGGCGAGCGCCGAGTAGCCCGCCACCACCTGGAGCTGCACCACCGACAGGAAGAAGAAGCCGCCGAAGGCCGCGTACACGCACAGCGTCACCAGGTTGATCGCGGTGAACTGGCGGCTGGCGAACATGTCGGGCGGCAGCATCGGGTGCGCCCGGTGCAGCTCCAGGTAGCAGAAGGCCCCGGCGACCAGCAGCCCGCCCACGGCCGCGCCGACCACCAGCGGCGATGCGCCCTCGTCCGGGGCCGCGATCAGGGCGTACGTGACGGCGCCGAGCGCCACCGCGCCGAGCACGGCGCCTGCCACGTCGAACCGGCCGCCGGCCTGCGGGTCCCGCGACTCCGGCACGTACCGCAGCGCCACCGGCACGCAGACCGCGGCCAGCGGCACGTTGAGCAGGAACACCCAGCGCCAGCCGGGGCCGTCCACCAGCCAGCCGCCCAGGAACGGGCCGACCGCCGCGCCCACGCCGCCCAGCCCCGACCAGGCGCCGACCGCCCGGGCCCGGTGGTCGGGCCAGAACGCGGACTGGATGAGCGCCAGCGAACCCGGGGTGAGCAGCGCCCCGCCCACGCCTTGCAGGGCCCGCGCGCCGATCAGCACCACCGCGTTCGGCGCGAGCCCGCACAGCAGCGAGGCCACCGCGAACCAGACCACGCCGATGACGAACACCCGACGCCGCCCGAACCGGTCGCCCAGCGCCCCGCCGAGCAGGATCAGAGCGGCCAGGGTGAGCATGTACGCATTGACGGTCCACTGGAGTCCGCCCAGGTCAGCACCGAGGTCCTCGCCGATCTTGGGCAGCGCGACATTGACCACGGTGCTGTCGAGCAGCGCCATGGCGGAGCCGAGCACGGTGGTCAGCAGCACCAGCCGCCCGGTGGCCGTGCCCATCCGCACGTTCCCGGCGGACTCACCGGCGGCTCCCCCGGCGCTCCCGGCTCCCCCGTACGCCCCGCCGCCGGCCGCCCCGCCGCCGGCCGGTGCCGCATCCGTGTCCGCAGCCGCATACGTGTCCGCAGCCGCGTCCGCCCGGTCGGCCGGCGAGGCCGGCGCGTGCTCCGGGTCGACGGGGTCGGGGCGATCCGTCATGCCTTCGATCCTCCGCGTCTCGCCACCACCGGGCCACCCGGGCCACGGGAATCACCGGGCCACCCGGGCCACGGGAATCACCGGACCACCCGGGCCACGGGAATCACCGGACCACCAGGCCGCCGGGGGGAAGACCCGCACCCGGACGCCGCCGTGCCCCGCCCCGTACGCCGAAAAGCCCGCCACCGGCCGCGCACGGACGGGCCGTGCGGGAGGTGGCGGGCTTGGTCGGCGCCTTGCCGGCGCAGGGCCGGCGCGGGCCGTCGGGCAGGTCGCGGGGCAGCGCCGCGACCCGCCCGACGTACGGGCTGACCTGGGACGATCCCGGGCTGCCGGACCGATCCGGAGTGCTCCGGGCCGATCCGGACCCACCCGGGCCGCTCCGGACTACTTCAGCTTCGTGCCGGTGGCGCGCAGGTCGGCGCACGCCTTGGTGACGCGGGCGGCCATGCCGGCCTCGGCGAGCTTGCCCCAGCTCCGCGGGTCGTAGACCTTCTTGTTGCCGACCTCGCCGTCGACCTTCAGGACGCCGTCGTAGTTGCGGAACGCGTGGTCCACGATCGGGCGGGTGAAGGCGTACTGGGTGTCGGTGTCGAGGTTCATCTTGACGACGCCGTTGCCCAGCGCGACGCGGATCTCCTCCTCGGTCGAGCCGGAGCCGCCGTGGAAGACGAAGTCGAACGGGTCGGCCTTGCCGGAGCTGGCGGCCAGGCCGTCCTGGAGGTCGCGGAGCAGCTCGGGGCGGAGGACGACGTTGCCCGGCTTGTAGACGCCGTGCACGTTGCCGAACGAGGCAGCCAGCAGGTAGCGGCCGTTCTCGCCCAGGCCCAGCGCCTCGGCGGTCTTCTCCACGTCGGCGACGGAGGTGTACAGCTCGTCGTTGATCTCGTGCGAGACGCCGTCCTCCTCGCCGCCGGTCGGGGTGATCTCGACCTCAAGGATGATCTTCGCCTTGACGGCCTCGGCGAGCAGCTCCTTGGCGATGGCCAGGTTGTCGTCGAGCTTCTCGGCCGAACCGTCCCACATGTGGGACTGGAAGAGCGGGTTCTGGCCGGCGGCCACCCGCTCCTGGGAGAGGGCGATCAGCGGCCGGACGAAGCCGTCGAGCTTGTCCTTGGGGCAGTGGTCGGTGTGCAGCGCGATGTTGACCGGGTACTTCTTGGCCACCACGTGCGCGAACTCGGCCAGCGCCACCGCGCCGGAGACCATGTCCTTGCTGTACTGACCACCCAGGAACTCCGCACCGCCGGTGGAGACCTGGATGATGCCGTCGCTCTCGGCCTCGGCAAAGCCACGCAGCGCCGCGTGCAGAGTCTGCGTCGAGGTCACATTGATTGCCGGGTAGGCGAACTTGCCTGCCTTCGCCCGGTCGAGCATCTCGTTGTAGACCTCGGGGGTTGCGATGGGCATGGGTCCGCTCCTTGTGAAGTGCCGGATTGCGTAGTGAGGCCCTGACCTAGGGGGCGACGTCATCGTCGCCCCCCATCCTTCCAGACGCGTGCGGCTCACCCACACGGCGTGCGACGCGGCCCCACCGAGATGTGTGAACGGTGGGGGCCGTTTCACGTGAAACAGCCCCCACCGTTAAGAAAACCGCAGGTCAAGTGATCGTTTACGGTCAGCCGAGGTCAAGGTCGGCAAGGCCGTACGCCTGGTAGTACGGCAGTCCCGCGGCCTCGATCGCGGGCGCGGCGCCGCGCTCCACGATGACCGCCACGGCCACCACCTCGGCGCCCGCCTCGCGCGCGGCCTCGACCGCCGTCAGCGGCGAACCGCCCGTCGTCGAGGTGTCCTCCACGATCAGCACCCGACGGCCCTTGATGTCCGGGCCCTCGATGCGGCGCTGGAGGCCGTGCGCCTTGTTGGCCTTGCGGACCACGAAGGAGTCGAGCCGACGGCCGCGCGCGGCGGCGGCGTGCATCATCGACGTCGCGACCGGGTCGGCGCCGAGCGTCAGCCCGCCGACGGCGTCGTACTCCAGGTCGGCGGTGAGGTCGAGCATGACCTGACCGGCCAGCGGTGCGGCCTCGCCATCCAGGGTGATCCGGCGCAGGTCGATGTAGAAATCGGCCTCAAGACCGGACGAAAGGGTCACCTTGCCGTGCACCACGGCCTTGTTCTTGATCTGCTCCAGGAGGGCATCACGCACGTCGCTCATGTGCACGAGGTTAGCCGGGCCCCGGCCCCGGGCCGGTGCACGCCCCGTGCGGGGCGCAGGTGACGGGCCTTCGGGTGCGCCTGCGGTACGAGCCTGGCGGCTGGCCTCGGGCACGCATGTCGTACGAGCCTGGTGGCTGTGTTCGGGCACGCCCCCCGTACGAGCCCCGGCGGCCGGCCCGGGGGCGCCTTCTCCGTACGGGCCCCCGGGTACGCCCCGGGCGGGTCAGCGGCGGGGTGCCGCGCCCGCCCGGTCGACGGCGGCCTTGGTGAGGATCGCGGAGCTGCCGACGACGGTGCCGGCCGGGCCCGCGTCGCCGGCCTCGGTGAGCACCGTGCGCTCGCCCAGGAACGCGTGGCTCTCCCGGTCGAAGATCCACTGGGTCTGCTGGCCGCGTGTCGTACGGGCCACGGCCACGCCCTCCCGGCCCGCCGCGTCCTGCGCCGACTGCACCACGGTGACCCCGGGGATCTTCGCCGCGGCCCGGTAGAGCGCGGCGCTGACCTTCGGCGGCGCCCAGGTCTCCATCAGCAGGTCGCCGATGGCGGTGAAGGCCCGCTGGTCAGCGCTCTGCCCCTGGCCGTGGCTCGCCTTGCGGATCAGGTCGAGCAGCGCATCGGGGTCGGTGGGCAGCCCGGCGACGTACGCATGGGTGGGGTTGCTGATCGAGGGCCCGGACCCGGAGGCGCTGGGCTTCGGTGTGGCCCCGGGGCGCTCGATCGTGTACACCGGCGCGTCGGCGCCGAGCTGGCTGTCGGGCTTGCCCGCCTCGCGCAGCAGGCCCGTACGGCTGCCGTCGGCGGACAGCCACACCTGGCGGCGGTGGGCGGCCGGCAGGGTCACGGCGCCGCCGTCGGCGCTCTGCCCGGCGTAGGCCACCTTGCTCTCCACGTACACGAACTGGTCGTCCTTGACCTGCGGCTGCTCGCCCTCGGCGGCGGCGAGGGCGACGCGGTTCAGGAGCTGGGCGGCCGGCGCCGCCTGGACCGGGGCCGGGGTGGGGGTCGCGGTGGTGCTCGGATCGGAGTCGGTCATGAGGTCGGCCGCCAGCACGCCGCCGGCGACGACGGAGCAGGCCAGGGCCGGTGCCAGCACCCGTACCAGCAGTCGGCGCTGGCGCGGCGTACGGGCGGTGCGGACGCTGCGGGTCGGGGCCGGTTCGGCGAGTGCGGCCTCGCGCAGCACTGTGTGCTTGAGCAGTTGCTCGCGCTCGGGGGTGAGGTCGGGGACGTTCGGCGGGGGCAGCAGTTCGGTCAGCGCCTGGCGCTCGGTCTGCTCGGTCGCGTTCGACGGGCTGCGCCGCGGGGCGAGGTTCATCCGAGGTTCTCCTGGGTGAGCGGGGCCGCGGAGAAGCGGCCGGGCAGGGTGGTGTCGGGGGTGCGGCCGGGGCCGGCCGGGGAGCCGGGGCCGCCGGTGAGCGTCGGCCACGCGGCCACGGAGCGCGCGGCGGCCGGCGGCTGCGGGGCGTAGCCGGCGGGCGCGGGCCTGACGGTCGGCGGGGCACCCGGGCCGGTGGGGCCGGTAGGCCGGGTGGGGCCCTTGGGGCCAGTGGGGCGCGTAGGGCCGGTCGATCCGGTCGATCCGGTGGGGCCAACGAGACCAGCGGGACCAGTCGGGCTCGTCGGACCCGTCGGACCCGTCGGGCCGGCGGGGCCTGCCGGGCCGGTCGTCGCCGGGGCCCGGGGCACGCCCCGGCCGGCCTTGGTCTCCGCGGCGGCGAGCTCGCGCAGCCGGCCGCGGGCCCGGGACAGCCGCGATCTGACGGTGCCGACCGGCACGCCCAGCACCTCGGCAGCCGCCGCGTAGTCCAGGCCGGCCCAGACCACGAGCATGAAGACCTCGCGGTCGCGGCGGCGCAGCCGGGCCAGTGCGGCGCGGGCCACCCGCAGTTGCTCGGTGTCCGCGAGGTGCGTGACCAGGTCGTCGACGAAGTCGGGGACCGAGCCGCGCTCCGGCACGCGGGCCAGCGCTACGTCCCGCCGGCGGCGGGCCCTGGCGTTGCGCCGCATGATGTTGGTCGCGATGCCGAGCAGCCACGGGCGCAGGCTCTCCTCGCCCGGCCGCAGCTTCTCCCGGCCGCGCCACGCCTCAAGGAAGGTCGCGGACACGACGTCCTCGGCCTCCGCCCAGTCGCCGGTGACGCGCAGCGCGTACCGGTAGAGCACCTGGGCGTGCTCGTCGTACAGCTCCCCCAGGGCGTCGCGGTCTCCGCTGCGGAAGCGGTTTCTCATGAGTGATTCCACATGGAGCACTGCCCTCCGCAACGCCCGAGTTCCGGTGACCTGCGCCACACGCCCCACCCTGCCCGGGGGTGGGTGACGCAGGTCACGGGAACTCCGGGGCGCCAGCGCGCAGTGCTGATCATGACTACTTCCTCGTCGTCCCGGCCGCCGCGCCGGACCGCCCTGCGCGCCCTCGCCGTGGCCGTCGCCGTCGTCGGCAGCACCCTGCCCACCTGGAACGCGTCGGCCACCGGCGGCCCCCACTCCGGCCCCGGCACCACTGCGGCGGCCACGCCGACGTACACGCTCACCATCCACCACCTCGGCCGCGACGGGCAGGTCGCGCCGCGGTACAAGACCCAGATCACCGAGTTCGCCGGGCAGGGCAACACCGAGGTCCTGACTCCCACCGACACCTCGGGCACCACCACCGTACGGCTGCCGAAGGGCCGCTACCTGCTCTCCTCCATGCTGCACGGCAAGACCAACGCGGAGGGCACCGACTGGGTGGTGCAGCCGCGGCTCGACCTGAACCGCGACACCTCCCTGACGATCGACTCGCGCACCACGAAGCCAGTCGACGTGCGGCCCCAGGACGACTCGGCCGAGCACGTCAGCGGCACGATGTTCGTCGCGGCCGAGCACGACGGCGCCACCCGCTACGCCAACGTGATCGTCGCCACCCCGACGTTGCGCGTGGCGCACCGCGGCCCGGCGGCCGAGGCCGGTTCGGTCCAGCGGTGGTACGACGTGTACTGGCACGGCAAGCAGCACCGCTACGCGCTCGGCGACGTCAGCACCGGCGACCGCGCGCTGACCGGCCTGGTCCGGCACCCAGCCGACAAGGACCTGGCCGAGGTGAAGATCCGCGGCGCGGCCCACCCCGGCAGCGACGGCATGGCCGTGCTCGACGTCACGCCGAGCACCCGCGACACCGCCGGCTCCTACGTCGCCGCGATGCCCGCCCCCGGCACCGTCAGCTTCCTCTTCAGCCCGCAGCGCGGGAAGTACAACATCGGCTACACCAACCCGCGCACCGAGGAGGAGGGCCCCTCGTCCTGGTACGAGGTCAGGAACGTCTCCCCGCGCCTGGGCCGCTCCCTCACGCACACCTTCGACAACGGCGTCTTCGGCCCGAAGCTCGACGGCTCCCCCGGCGTCACCCGCACCGGCAACCGCATCGCCGTCGACGTACCGCTGCTCGCCGACGGCGACGGCCACCAGCCCTTCGAGCAGCCGTACGACACGGCGTCCACCACCCTGTACCGCAACGGGCAGAAGGTGAAGACGGTGACCGGCAAGCCCGGCAGGGCCACCTTCGACGTGCCGACCGGGCGGGCGAACTACCGGGTCACGGCCACCGTGCGGCGCACCGGGCAGCGCGGGGCCGCCACCACCGTGACCGCCTCCTGGACCTTCGCCTCGCAGCGGACCGCCGCCGCGGCCAAGCTGCCGGTGAGCGTGGTGCGGTTCGCGCCGGCGCTCGGCCTGGACGGCACCGCCCCGGCCGGCAAGGCGCTGCGCGTCCCGGTCTCCGTGCAGGGGCCCGCGCGCGGCCACGTCCGCGCGCTCGACGTCGCGTACTCCGTCAACGGCGGCACCTCCTGGCAGCGGGCCGCGGTGGTCGGCGGCGTCGCCACCGTCCCGGCCCAGAAGGCCGGCACCGCCGTCACGCTCCGCGCCAAGCTGACCGACACCGCGGGCAACACGCTCACCCAGACCGCGGTCAGCGCCTACCGGACCCGGTAGCCACCCCAGCCGGGTGGGCCGCGACCGGCGGGTCGCGGC
>NZ_JBLIWA010000021.1:22277-127505 GCF_047525675.1 Streptomyces sp. 796.1
TGCCCGCACCGGCGGGCACCCCGCCCGCCCCGCGTCCGGGCCAGCGGCCCCCGGACCGGGGCGGGCGTGCGGGTGGGCGCGCGGGTGGGCTTCCGGGCGGACGGGGTGAGCGGCCGGCGGGTCAGCCCATCGGCGGCCAGCTGGCCCGGCCAGCAGCGGCCCGGCAGCCCGACCGCCCCGCGCCCCCCGGGCGCCCCACCGCCGCGTCCGCCACATCCGCGTCCGCGTCCACTACATCCGCGTCCAACTCCAGGTCGTCGAGACCTCCAGCGGATCGATGGGCGTCACTAGGCGCGGCACCGTGTTGAGGCCGTTCGGCGGGCCCGACTGCGGCTCCACGCACACCGCGTCCGCGGGCTCGTCGTAGACCACGACCCACTCCGCGCCACTGGTGATCCGCAACTGCAACTGGGTGGGCCAGGTCAGCGTGACGTCCACGCCGTCCGGCATCCCGAAGCAGTCGTCCCACGGGCCGGGCAGCGGGTCGATCCGCCGCCCGGTCGGCAGGTGGTCGGCGCCCCGCTCCTCCTGCCACTGCGGGTCGAACGCGATCTGCACCGGCGCCCCCGTCGGCCCCAACTGCCGCAGGAACCACGGGTGCCAGCCGGCCTGCGCCGGGAAGGAGTCGCCGCGCGTCTCCACGCCCATCGTCAGCTTCAGCGCGTCGTCGGACAGCTCGAAGGACTGGGTGACCCGGCCGGGGTAGGGCCAGGGGTCGGCGAGGTCGCAGTAGAAGGTGGCGGACTGTTCGTCGACGGCGGCGGTACGCCACGGCTGGTCGCGCACGGTGCCGTGGATGGCGTGCGGGGCGGCGCTGATCGGCATCTGGTGCCGCACCGCGCCGCCACCGGCCGCGGGCCCGGCGACGAAGCTGCGGAACTGGCCCAGCTCGATCCGTCCGCACCAGGGCACCATCGGGAAGACGCCGTACCCGTCGCCCGGGCGCAGCACCTCCATATCGTTGATGATCAGCGAACTGATCCGGCAACCGGCGTCCGGATGGATCGTCAACTCGGCGCAGCCCGGCGCCACCAGCCGTACCGCGTGCGCCCCCGGGGCGCCGTCCGTGGTCTGTTGGGTGCTCACACCGCCGACCTTAACGGCGCATCCGGCGCACCGCCCGGCCGGACGCCGCGGGCCTCGCGGCAACCCCACACCCAGCCCTCACACCCGGCCGCGCCCCGCCACCACCACCGTGCTTCCACCCGCCCGTACGCGCGACCCGCACGCCCCACGGCCGCGCGCCGCCCGTACCCCCGCCCCTCCTACGCCCCGGCACACACCCGCCCTTGCCCATATGGCCGTACGGGCCCTCGGCGTACGGGCGCCCCGGCGCGGTCCTGGGGTGCCGCGTCGCGGGAAGCCGTCCGCCGCCGCCCGACCCCGGCCCGCGGGCGCACGCGGGTGGCGCGCCGGGTACGCGCGGCGCGGCCACCGGGCCCGGCGCGCCCGGGCCGACACCCGGCACGCCCTGCCGGGGCGGGGCTTACTTGCGCCGCCGAAGCACCCGTCCCACGACGACCGCCGAGGCGAGCACCGCAGCGGCGGCGGGCGCGGCCCAGCGCAGGGTGGCCACGGTGGAGGCCGTCTCGGGCGCGGGAACCGGTGCGTACCTGCCGCGCGGCGGCGCGTGGTCCACCTCCTCCGCACTGCGGCCGATCATCGTCCGCCGAGCGTGCGCCGCCTCGGCCGGCGGCTCGTCCGCCGCGTCGTCATCGGGTACGGGGAAGTCGAGCCGTTCCAGCGAGGACGGCGGCACCTCGGTCTCGAACAGGGAGGCCCGCTCGGGGTCGGGGTCCGGGTCCGGCGTGGAGCCCGGGTCCGGGTCCGGCTTGGAGCTTGGGGCTGGCTTGGAGCTTGGGTCTGGCTTGGAGCTTGGGTCTGGCTTGGAGCTTGGGTCTGGCTTGGAGCCCGGGTCCGGGTCCGGGGCTGGCTCGGGTTCCGCCTCCGCCCCGGGAGCCGCCTCCGCCCCGGCTTCCGGCGCGACCTCGGCATCCGCCCCCGCCCCGGGGGCCGAATCGGCCGCATCCGGATCAGCCCCGCCCGGGTCACTCCCGCTCAGGTCAGTCCCACCCACATCGGCCCCGGCCGAGGGAGCCCCGGCCGAGGAAGTCCCACCCGAGGCAGCCCCGCCCCCGGCCGCCCGCTCTCCGGCCGCCCACTCCGTGGCCAACTCCTCGCCGAACCGGTCGAGCAGCCTGCGGGCAGCCGCGACCACCGTCTCCGCGTCGAACTCCGCGAGCCGACCGGCGCCCGCTCCAGCCGCCAGCGCGCCGACGCAGTGCAGCGTCGTACCGCCGTCGGCCGTCTGCACCGTGACGACCAGCGTCACCCTCACCCCCGCGCCGCCGCGCGCCTCGGTGCCCTCGCCCGCGTACTCGACGCTGCCGTCGCGCTCGACGATGCGCAGCGCGCCGCGGTAGGTGATGGAGGAGCCGCCGATGCGCAGCCGGAGCCGCCCGGCGACCTCACCCGCCGCGGCCTCGTCGGCGCGCTGGAACCCGGGGAGGCAACGGGCGATGCGCGCGGGCTCGGTGAGCGCGCGCCGTACGGCGGCTGCGGGAACCGGAACGAACACCTCATGCTCCATGGCCCCGAGCGTACTCATCTCGTACGAGATCAGACATCGCCCGGCACACATTCGCCGCGCGCCGCGGCCCGGTCCCGCCCCGCCGGCGACACACCGTCACGCCGCCCCGCCAGCCACCACCGTACGTGACATGGCTCCAACAAAACCTGCCCCGCACCACCACCCCGCCACCCCGCACCCGTACGCCGCCCGCACGCCCCCACCGACACACCCACCCGCCACCGACCCACTCACCCCACCCACACCCACCCGACCAACCCAACACCCACCCCACCCCACCGGACGAACCACCCAACCACCACCCCACTACCGCTCAACCGCCCTCCCCACCTACCCCGACCAACCCCACCCAGGCCAGCCCTACCCAGGCCGCTCCCACCCCTCACCCGTACCGCGGATGCGTCAGCGTGGAGACCGGTGCGTCCGGGCGGCGGGCGCGCTCCGCCGCCCGGGCCGCGGCGCGCAGCACCTCAGGGGTGAGCGCGCGCAGGGCCGGGCGGTGCGGCGGTAGCCGCAGGTCAGGGCGGTCGCGGGTGGCGAGGACGAAGCCCCAGTCGCCGTCCGGTGCGGCGCCGGACCGCACTCGGTCGGGCCCGGCACCGCACCGCCCGAGCCGCCCCGGCATCCGGTACGGCGCGGTGCGCAGCCCCACCGACCGTACGGTCGCCTCCACCGTCCAGTACTCCCGGGGGCGGACGGCCACCGTGCCCGCGTGCACGGCCAGCCGCGCACCGGGCCGCAGCACCCGCTGCACCAGGCCGTAGAACTCCTGCGAGTACAGCTTGGTGCTCGCCGTGAGGCCCGGGTCGGGCAGGTCGCTGAGGACCACGTCATAGCCGCCGCCGGGCCGGCCCGCGACGCTCGGCCCGCTCGGCCGGGCGTGCCCGCGCAGCCAACTGAAGGCGTCGTCGGTCACCACCCGCACCCGGGGATCGCTGTACGCGTTGCGGTTGAGCAGGCTGAGACCGGGGTCCGTACGGGCCAACTCGACCATGTCGCCGTCGAGTTCGACCACGGTGACGGCCCGCACCCCGGGGTAGCGCAGCACCTCGCGCAGCGCCAGGCCGTCGCCACCGCCGAGGATCAGCACCCGGCCGTGCGGGCCGGTCATCGCCGGATGGACCAGGGCCTCGTGGTAGCGGAACTCGTCCTGCTCGCTGACCCGCAGCTTGCCGTTGAGGTAGAGCGCGAGCGGCGCCCGGCCCTGTTCCGGACGGCTCCCCGGCGCGCCGGTCGGGCCACTCGCGCCGGCGGCACCCCCCGGCGCGAGGTGCGGGCCCAGCGCCGACCCCGGGTCCAGCGCCGGCCCCGGGCTCGGCCCGGCCGGCACCCCGCCGGTGATGACGACCTCCTGCACGTCGGTGTGGAGCGCCACCCGCACATCGGGCCCGAACACCGCCCGCCGCGCCGCCCGTTCGAACGTGCTGGTCAGCGCCGCGCCGCTGGCCAGCATCAGCAGGACGAGCCCGTTCGCGGTGATCAGGACGCAGCGCCCGCGCACGGTCAGGTCCTGCCGGAACAGCCACAACACCAGCGCCCCGCCGACCAGCGCGTTGACCACCCCGGTGAGCAGCGCCCCCATGAGCTGGCCGAGCCGCGGCAGCAGCAGGAAGGGGAAGGCCAGGCCGCCGACGAGCGCGCCCACGTAGTCGGCGGCGAACAGGTCGGCCACCGCGCCCCCCGCGTCCTGCCGGCGCACCCGCTGGATCAGCACCATCAGCAGCGGCACCTCGGCCCCGATGAGCACGCCGATCGCCAACGAGAAGCCCACCAGGGCGAGTCGGGTGCTGGCACCCCAGGCGAAGCACGCGTAGAGCGCCATCGCGGAGGCGCCCCCGACCAGCGCGAGCAGCGACTCGACGACCCCGAAGGCCAGCGCCGCGCGCCGCCGCAGCCGCTTGGCCAGCAGCGACCCGGTGCCCATCGCGAACACCATCAGGGACAGCACGATGGACGCCTGTGTCACCGAGTCGCCGATCAAGTACGAGGCGAGGGCGACCAGTTCGAGCTCGTACACCAGGCCGCAGGCCGCGCAGATGAAGACGGTGGCGAGGATGGCGAAGCGACCGATCGAGACCGGTGCCCGCGGCGCCCCCGCCGGCTCCGTCGGCGGTTCCTCGGCGACGGACACGAGAGGTACCGGCGGGTCGATCATGGGGTGAACGTTACGTTACCCCTGTCTCGCCATTGGTCACTCACACGGGGGGAATGCATGGCATTCCCGGGCGAGTTGAGGTTCAACCGCGCCTCATCCGGGCAACCATGGACGCCCGCGCGCGGCTACAGCGCCGCCACCACCCGCGCGCCGAGTCGCGTCCGCGTGGTGACCAGGCACCCCTCCTGCGGGTAGGCGTGCCAGGTGCGCCAGCCCACCTGCCCGTCGCGCCGCTGGGCCAGCATGGCGGTGAACGCGTGCGGGCTGCCGGGGAAGGTGCCCGCGAGGCCGTGCGGGTGGTCGGCGACCAGCGCGAGCAACTCCTGCGCCCGGCCGGCGAAGGAACCGCGGGAAAGGGTCTCGATGCGCGCCGCGAACTCGTACTCCCGGCCGTCGACGAGCTTGGAGACACCCAGCGGGAGGGGAGTGCTGCTACCGGGCATACATGCCACCGTCTCCGAACAGTTCCCGTCGCGCCCGTTGAGGAGGACCTGGTGCGAGGCGCCGAGCAGTCGTAACTGGAGGGCGGCTTCGCCAAGTCTCAGGTCGAGCACGGCGAGCGCGGGCTGCGGCTCGCGCCCTAGGCACCAGGCGAGGTCGGCGGCGCGGGTATCGGTATAGGCAGTCTTGAGGGTCGTGAGCATGGGTCGGCTCCGCAAGCACGCAATGGAAGGTGGGCCGGCCCTTACCCCTCAAAGGGCGACCCCATTCCACAGGAGGACCATGGGGTCACTATGCGCCGGCTGCTGACCACGTGGGGTCCGTGGGGTCCATAGGGTCCGAGAGACACGGAATCATGAAATGCGGGGCGGCACAGCCTTTTTACCCATCTTCGCTAGGTTTCCATCCCCCCGAGCGCCCCTCAGATCAATTGTTCAACGCTTGAGCGCCCGGCCTGCCGTAGCCCGCCGGGCGCATATGCAAAACGTACGACCCCGCCCCATTACCGGGCTTCAGCCACCGCCACAGCCACCGCCGCCCCCACCGCCGCACGAGGATCCGCCGCCGCAGGACGACCCGGAGGAACTGCACGAGTAGCCGGCCCCGCCGCAGGAGGCGCCGCTCCCGCCGTTGCCGCCGGTGCCGCCCGACCCCCAACCGCCGTCGCGCCGGCGCGCCTGCTCCTCCGTCGAGTCGCCGCCGAGCCACTTGGCCCGGCCCGCCGGACCACCGCCCGGCCTGCGGGCCGCGCCCACGACGACGCTCACCACCAGGATGATGACCAAACACACCACAACGCCCATGTCCTCACTGTCCTTTCGTCCCCCGTGTGGCCGGCGTGGCCACCGATGCGAGAACGGCCCCGTCAGGGCGCCGTCCCCGTTGTCGAGCGGTCGAGCGGTCGAGCCGCGGAGCCCCCCGGGGACGCCGAGCCGCCGAGCGGCCGGGCCGTGGCGCCGCCGAGCTGCCGAGCCCCCGAGCTGCCGCGTCGCAGTGTCGCTGAGCTGCTGAGCCGCTGGAACGCCGGGCTGCCGGGAGCCCGGACGCCGCCGGCGCCGAGCACCGGGGCCGGCCGATGAGGCGGCCCACGCCGGTAGTGCGGCGTGGGCCGCCGTGGGGTCCAGCGTGCGACGGGCCGACACCCCCGCGGCCCCCGTCACTCCGCTCCCCACCGCCCCCGTCCCCCCGTTGTCCCCCGTTGTCCTCAGCCCCCGTTGCTCTCAGCCCCCGCTGTCCCCGTTGCCCCCGTTGCACCGTAGATTCCGGTCTTTCGCTCTTTATCGATACCTGTGTACTTATTGCTGGAGAGGTCGTCAGGAAAATCCGCCCGATGGCGCGTGCGCCGTGCACTGTTACGAAGTCCGCGATACGGAGTCCGCGTAACGCGACCGCGGAACACCCCCGTGTATCGCGGCCCGCGGAACACCCCCGCAAAGCACTGCCGTACGCACGAACGTCCGCCGCTGGGATGCAGCCGGACGGAAGTCTCCTCGTGTCTGTGCTGATGCCCGGGGCCTTTCCCGGCCAAAGCAGAGTTGAGCAAATCCAGAGGTTCGGCGCAGGATGTGCCGTATGAAGCGACCGCCGCTCAACCGCCGTCTCGCCGAATTCGGTACGACGATCTTCGCCGAGATGTCCGCCCTCGCCGCGCGCACCGGCGCCATCAACCTCGGGCAGGGCTTCCCCGACACCGATGGCCCCGACGAGGTCAGGGAGGCGGCCGTGCGCGCGCTGCGCGACGGCCGGGGCAACCAGTACCCCCCGGGCCCCGGCGTGCCCGAACTGCGCGCCGCCGTCAGCGCGCACCAACAGCGCAGGTACGGCCTGGAGTACGACCCCGACACCGAGGTCCTGATCACCGCGGGCGCCACCGAGGCGCTGGCCGCGTCGCTGCTCGCGCTGCTGGAGCCGGGCGACGAGGTCATCGCGCTTGAGCCGTACTACGACTCGTACGCGGCCGGCATCGCGATGGCCGGCGGCACCCGGGTCCCGGTCACCCTGCGCCCGGACGCCGAGGCCGGTCGCTACCGCCTCGACCTGGACGAACTGCGGGACGCGGTCACCGACGACACCCGCCTCATCCTGCTCAACACCCCGCACAACCCCACCGGAACGGTGCTGACCCGCGAGGAGTTGGCCGCGGTCGCCCAACTCGCCTGCGAGCGCGACCTGTACGTCGTCACGGACGAGGTGTACGAACACCTGGTCTTCAACGGCGAGCACCTGCCGCTGGCGTCGTTCCCCGGTATGCGGGAGCGGACGGTGAGCATCAGCTCGGCCGGCAAGACGTTCTCGTTCACCGGCTGGAAGGTCGGCTGGGTCACCGCGGCGCCCGAACTCCTCGCGGCGGTCCGCTCGGCCAAGCAGTACCTGACGTTCGTGGCCTCGGGCCCGTTCCAGTACGCGGTCGCGGAGGCGCTCGCCCTGCCCGACGCGTACTTCACCGCGCTCCGCGACGACCTGGCCGCCAAGCGGGACCTCCTCGCGGACGGCCTGACCGCGGCCGGCTTCGGCGTCTACCGCCCCGCCGGCACGTACTTCATCACCACCGACATCCGCCCCCTCGGCCCCGAGGCCGGCGCGGACGGCGACGGCTTCGCCTTCTGCCGCAGCCTCCCCGAACGCTGCGGCGTCGTCGCCATCCCCAACGCGGTCTTCTACGACCACCGCGACCAGGGCGCACCGTTCGTACGCTTCGCGTTCTGCAAGCAGAAGGACGTCCTCGCCGAGGCCGTGAGCCGACTCGGCCGCCTCGCGCCCTGACCGCACCTGCGCCGTGCGCCACCCCGTACGGCGCAGTGCTCGCGCCCCGGCCCCGGCCTCCCGACGGCTACGGCCGCGGGTGGTTCCGCCGCCCCTCAGCGCCACGGCCCCCGGCCCTGCCCCAGGCCGCGCCGGCACATCCGGTCAGCGAACGCCCCCATCGAGCTCAGGGCGCGGGAGCTCGTCGAGGTCGAGGGTGAAGGTCCGGCCGTCCGCCAAGGAGATGGGGAGCTTGCCGGTGCCGTACTTGTGGGTGTGTGCGGCGATGTATCCGTCGCCGGTCGGTTGGGTGTGAAGGACCACTTCCTGCGCGTAGGGGTCCACCACCAGGTAGATCGGGATGCCGTAACGGCCGTACTTCGCGGTGCAGTCGTCGTAGTCCTTGCGCGCCGAGGAGGTCGAGACCACCTCGGAGATGAGCAGGACGTCGGCGAAGCTGTAGCGCTTGCCGTCCCGGCGGGCGTCCTCGCGGAGGATCGCCAGGTCAGGGGCGGAGTTCTCGTCGGCGGGGAAGTCAATGTAGACGTCGGACGTGACCTTCGCATGACGGCCGAGAGCGAGAGCGGAATCGATCTGCATCGATCGGATGGTGCTGGAGTGCTCTTCGCTCTGCGGGGTCATGATCACCTTTCCATCGGCCCCGAAGAGGACCGTGTAACCCGCGGGGAACTCGGTGTGCACCATCGCCTCGGCGCTCATGAACGGCTCCTTCCCGTGTGCAGCCAGGATACGGCGGGCCCCTTCCCCCCACCGAGCCCTCGCCCTCGTTCGCCCGGTATGGGAGGAGGCGGTGTCCCGGCTCAAGAGGTTGGTGGGGTGAGGGGTGGGGCGGCAAGGTTGGTCGGTCGCCGGCCGGAGTGGGGGCTTCGTGCGGCCACGGCTCTGAAGGGTCAGGCCCCGTTCGGCGACTGGGGTGGGTCGGTGGGTGGATCGGCACCCGTACGGCATGTCGCTCCCCCGGCCCACCCGTCACCCTCACAGGTACGCCCCCCCACCAGCGCCCCGAGGCACGCCCCGCGCCACTCCCGACGGCCCGCCCGCCCCGCACACCCCACCCGCCCGAGTCATCGGCATACGCCAGTGGCGAGAGGAACTAGACGTACCGCTGGCGTAGCGCGTAGGGCGGTGGCGCAGTCGTCCGTAGTGGGTTAGACGGGGGCGTACGCCGGGCGCTCTGATGGGCGTACGTTTGCGCGCGGTCGGGCCGTAGGCGTCACAGCCGCCACAGGGGGTGGCTGCTGCCGCAGGGTGCGCAGGGGACACGGTGTTCTTGTCGCTTCGGGGGGCGGTGGGGCCCTGGCCTGCCCGCACCTCCGCCCGATCCCCCGGCGTACGGGCGCCGCCGCCCCATTCGCCGCGTCCCGGTCGCGGGTGGCGGGTGGGTGCCGCAAGGTGGGGAGGGTCGGGCCCCCGCCTGCATTCCCGGGGGCCCGACCCTTGGGTGGGTGTGGGTGTGGGTGGGTGGGTGCGCGGCGGGTGGGTCAGGGTTTGGTGGTCGAGGCCGGTTGCTTGCCCGGGGGCGCCGGGCGGTCGGCGAAGGCGATCACGTGCCAGCCGTCTCCCGTGCGCAGCACCGTGAAGGTCTCGTGCAGCGGCGCGCCCGCCCCGTCCTCGGCCGTGAGCTTGGCCGAGGCCACGTCCGGGCCCATGTCGAAGCTGATCCGTACGTCCACCACGGACAGCTCACGGCCGCCCGTCGCGGCCAGGATGCGGCCCGCTTCGCGGCGCGCCCGCCTGTCGTCGGGGACGCCGCCGACCTCGATCAGCCGGTCGGCGTCGCGCGCGTTCAGCGCCGCCACGTACGACTCGACGGCGTGCCGGGCCCCGCGTACGCCATCGGCCGGATCGTCCGATCCGCCGGCGGGCCGGGTGGGGTCACCGGCGCACCCGGTGAGACCGGTCGCCACCAGGGCCGTGACCACGACGTATCGCCAACGCATACGGCTACCCCCGATCCGGTGCGGCCTGCGCCGCGGTGCGCACAGGGTGCCAGGTGCGGGGTGCGGTCGCCATGACGAGCACGCGGCGGGCTCGGGGGGCGGGGGGGGGGGGGGGGGGGGGGGCCGGGCGCCCGGCCGCCCCGGAAAGGCGCTCGTTCCGGGAACCGCAGCGCCTCCGTGGCCCGGCACCGCCAAGATCTGAGCCCGCCAAGCCCCCACCCCCACACCCCGCGCGGCAGCGGCCAACGCGACAGGGGCCCTGGAGCGCCGCCGCCCCGGAGGGCGGCCCGCGCTCGTCGGGCCCCTGTCGTCGTGCCTAGCTTTGCCTGGCTGTGCCCAGCTTTAGCTAGCTGTGCTCCGGGTTACTCCGCCGCGGGAGCGTCCTCGTCCGGGCCGCCTTCGGTGGCGACCTCAAGGCCGAGCTGCTCGGCGAGCCACTTGTCGAACTCGATCGAGGCCCGCACCCAGCTCACCGTGGAGGACACGAAGTGCTCCAGGCTGACGCCGGTGCCGATCAGCATCTGTGCCTCGCCGATCAGCCGGACGCTGCCGTCGTCGTTCGTGTGGCTGTAGACCTTCGGCCACAGGGTGCGGCGGTTCCAGTCGTCCGTCAGCTCAAGGAGCTGCGGCTTGGTCTCCAGCGCGTGCGGCCGGTCGTAGAACGTACGCACCGAGAAGACCTGCTGCTCGTCCTCCCCGCGGAACATGAAGTACGTGCGGAACTCTTCCCACGGCGCGGCGAGGTCACCCTCGTCGTCCACCACGTACTTCAGCTCCATCTGGTCCAGGAGCTGCTTGACCAGGTCCTGGTCGGGGAGGACGGGGCCGCTCGGCCCAGCGTCCTGCGGTTCGGGCTGGCCCCCGAAATTCGGAATCGAGGACGGGTCGATGCTCACCGTGGTTTTCCCTTCGTACGGATTCCGCCATCCTCCCTCATCACCGCCCCGTCACCGCAACCCCGCCCCCGCAGCCGATTCCGGCTCACCCCGCGGCGGGCGCGCCCGCACCCGCCGCCGCGACCGTCAGCCCCTCGGCCCCCAGCTCGTGGTCGACCCGCACCGTGTCGCCGTCGCGCACCTGGCCGCCGAGGATGGCCCGGGCGAGCTGGTCGCCGATGGCCGTCTGCACCAGCCGGCGCAGCGGCCTCGCCCCGTACGACAGGTCGGGTCCGGTGCCCGCGTCCGGTGCGTCGATCGTCGGCTCGTGGCCGAGCCTGGCCAGCCACTCCAGGGCCGCGTCGGAGACGTCCAGGGTCAGCCTGCGGTCGGCCAGCCGGCGCTGGAGGTGGTCGATCTGGAGCTCGGCGATGCGGCGGAGCTGCCCGGTGCCCAGGGCGTGGAAGACGACGAGGTCGTCCAGCCGGTTCAGGAACTCGGGCCGGAACGAGGCCCGCACCGTCTCCAGCACCTTCTCCCGCTTCTGGTCCTCCTTCAGCAGCGGGTCGACCAGGAACGTCGAACCGAGGTTGGAGGTGAGGATGAGGATGGTGTTGCGGAAGTCGACGGTGCGGCCCTGCCCGTCGGTCAGCCGCCCGTCGTCCAGCACCTGGAGCAGTACGTCGAAGACCTCGTGGTGCGCCTTCTCCACCTCGTCGAGCAGCACCACCGTGTACGGGCGCCGGCGCACCGCCTCGGTGAGCTGGCCGCCCTCCTCGTACCCGACGTAGCCGGGCGGGGCGCCGACCAGGCGGGCCACCGAGTGCTTCTCGCCGTACTCGCTCATGTCGATGCGGACCATGGCCCGCTCGTCGTCGAAGAGGAAGTCGGCGAGCGCCTTGGCCAGCTCGGTCTTGCCGACGCCGGTCGGGCCGAGGAAGAGGAAGGAGCCGGTGGGCCGGTCGGGGTCGGCGATGCCCGCGCGGGTGCGGCGCACGGCGTCGGAGACGGCCCGTACCGCTTCCTGCTGGCCGATCAGCCGGCGACCCAGCTCGTCCTCCATGCGCAGCAGCTTCTGCGTCTCGCCCTCCAGGAGGCGGCCGGCCGGGATGCCGGTCCAGGAGGCGACGACGTCGGCGATGTCGTCCGGGCCGACCTCCTCCTTGACCATCTTGTCCCGGTCGCCCTTCTTGGCCTCTTCCTCCGCCTCCGCTGCGGCGGCCAACTCCCGCTCCACGGCCGGGATCTCGCCGTACAGCAGCTTGGACGCGGCGTCGAAGTCGCCGTCGCGCTGGGCGCGCTCGGCCTGGCCGTGCAGTTCGTCCAGGCGCTCCTTGAGCTCGCCGACCCGGTTGAGGCCCTGCTTCTCCTTCTCCCAGCGGGCGCCGAGGCCGCGCAGCTCCTCCTCCTTGTCGGCGAGGTCGCGGCGCAGCTTCTCCAGGCGCTGCTTGCTGGCCTCGTCCGACTCGTTGCCCAGCGCCAGCTCCTCCATCCGCAGCCGGTCCACGGCGCGCTGCAACTCGTCGATCTCCACGGGCGAGGAGTCGATCTCCATGCGCAGCCGCGACGCCGCCTCGTCCACCAGGTCGATGGCCTTGTCGGGCAGGAAGCGCGAGGTGATGTACCGGTCGGAGAGGGTGGCCGCGGCGACCAGCGCGGCATCGGCGATCTGCACCTTGTGGTGCGCCTCGTACCGGCCCTTGAGGCCGCGCAGGATCGCGATCGAGTCCTCCACGGACGGCTCGGCGACCAACACCTGCTGGAACCTGCGCTCCAGCGCCGGGTCCTTCTCGATCCGCTCCCGGTACTCGTCCAGCGTGGTCGCGCCGACCATCCGCAGCTCGCCGCGGGCCAGCATCGGCTTGAGCATGTTGCCGGCGTCCATCGCGGAGTCGCCGCCGGCGCCCGCGCCGACGACGGTGTGCAGTTCGTCGATGAAGGTGATGATGCGGCCCTCGCTCGACTTGATCTCGGCGAGCACGGTCTTCAGCCGCTCTTCGAACTCGCCGCGGTACTTGGCGCCCGCGACCATCGCGCCGAGGTCGAGCGAGACGAGCTGCTTGTCCTTGAGCGACTCGGGCACGTCGCCCTTGATGATGCGCTGCGCGAGCCCCTCCACGACGGCGGTCTTGCCGACGCCCGGCTCACCGATGAGCACCGGGTTGTTCTTCGTGCGCCGCGAGAGCACCTGCACCACGCGCCGGATCTCCTGGTCCCGGCCGATGACCGGGTCGAGCTTGCCGTCGCGCGCGGCGGCCGTGAGGTCCGTACCGAACTTCTCCAGCGCCTTGTACGTGCCCTCCGGGTCCCGGCTGGTCACCCGCGTTCCGCCCCTGCTGGTCTCGAAGGCGTCGAGCAGCCGCTTGGCGCTCGCCCCCTGCTGGTTGAGGAGCTCCCCGCTCGGCCCGCCCTTGGCGGCGATGCCGATGAGCAGGTGCTCGGTGGAAATGTACGCGTCGCCGAGCTCCTTGGCGCGGCGCGTGGCGTCGGCGATCACGGCGAGCAGGTCGCGGCTCGGCTGGGGCGGCGCGACGGTCGAACCCTGCACGCTCGGCAGCGCGGCGAGCTGTCGCTCGGCCCCGGAACGCAACGTGGCCGCGTCGGCTTCGACGCTGGCCAACAGGTCCATCAGGTTCTCGTTGTCCTGCCCGCCGAGCAGGGCGAGCAGCAGATGGGCGGGGGTCAGATCGGCGTGCCCGCCCGCCACGGCACGCTCATTGGCGGCGCTCAGCGCCTCCTGGCTCTTGTTGGTCAGCTCGGCATCCACGGTCGCGCTCCTCCTCGCTCCTCGACCACGGTTCCACCATCCTGCGTCATCATCTTGCTTTAGCAACCGTACAGTAAGTTGAGTCTATCCCGCTCAACTTATTTTGTCGCCCTCGACTTGGGTTTGGTGAGGGGGGCCGACGCGGGTGGGCGGGCGCTTCCCACTGAGGGCTGGACTCGGACGGGTTCGGTGGGCTCGGCGGGCTCGGGCGGTGGATTCGGTACGCGCCGGAGACGAGGTCACCACCGTGGCCCGCGCCGAACTCCGGGGAAAGCGGGGCGGCGGCGCGGAACACACCCCGGTACGCGCCGGCGGGCGCCGGCGGCCGGATGGCGCGCGGCTGGCGCATTCGCCGAACGGCCGCTTGGGTATGCCTACGACAATCGTCCAACGGAGTGAGACGCGAGGACCACGGGGGCGGGCCAGGCCGATGAGTGACCATCCAAGACCCAGCGCCGCCCGTCACCCGTGGGGCCCGCCCCACCGGGTGCTGGCGGCGTTCGCACTGCTCCTCGCCCTGATCGGCGCGATCACGGTGTGGGTCGGCAGGAGCGCACTCCGCCTCGCCACCGGCGAGACGGCGACCGTCCGCACGATAGAGCGCTGCGCGGCGGACGTCGTCCGGCGGCCAGCGGCGCACTGCGGCAGCGAGTGGGTGTTCGCTGACGGCCGCACCGGCCACGGCAGGGTCAGCGACCCACCGGTGGTCGTCGGCGACAAGGTCTTCGCCGGCAAGGACTGGGCCTACACCTCAAGCAGCCCCCTGCACCGCTCGGTGTGGCTACCCGGCTCCGTACTCTGCCTGCTCACCCTCGGCACCTTCGCACTGGCCATCAGCTACCGCATCGACACCCGCCGCCGACCCACCGGCCCCACCACCCCCGATTACGCTTCCCACCATGGCCATCGACCTCGATCACCCCGACCCCGCCTACCTCGCGTTCTGGCGCGAACGCCACGTCTGCACGCTGACCACGCCGCGCCGCAACGGCACGCCCCACGTCACGCCGGCGGGGGTGACGTACGACCCGGTGGCCAAGGTCGCCCGGGTGATCTGTAGCGGGTCGAGCACCAAGGCGGGCAACGTGTTGGCCGCCGGCCCGGACGGGGCGCGGGTGGCGGTCTGCCAGTTCGACGGCGCCAGGTGGGCCACCCTGGAGGGCCGGGCGCGAGTCACCACGGACCCGGAGGCCATCGCCGAAGCCGAACGCCGCTACACGGAACGGTACGGCCGCACCCCCCGCCACAACCCGGGCCGGGTGGCCATAGAGATCACCGTGACCCGCGCGATGGGGCGGGCCTAACGGGCGCCGGCTGAGGGCTGACGGCTCACGGCTGGTGCCTGACGGCTGACGGCTAGCGGCTGACGGCTGACGGCTGACGGCTGACGGCTGGTGCCTGACGGCTGACGGCCGGGCGTACGAGACCCCCGACCGACGGGGGTTCGGTCGAGGGCCTGTCGTACGGATCCGGAATGCGGCGCACCCGCCGCAACTCACCGCCCCCGCTGCTGGCGCAACATCGCTCGCCGACCGAGCGTGGCCAGCCCGAAGAGCACGCCGCCGACCAGGAAGAACGGCTCGTAGAGGAAGGTAGCGAAGGTGCCCATGGCATCGAAGTCACCCTTCTCGCGCGAGCCGGTGGCAAGACCCACCCAGTCCGGGACGGACGGCGTCGGGTGCACGAGCAGGATCGCGGTGGTGCCCCAGAGGGCGAGGCCGACGAGCTTGGCCGACAGCCGGGTACCCCAGGGTTGGACGATCGCCAGGGCGAGCGCGGCGGCGACGGCGCAGGCCGGGATGGCGAGGATGTCGATCACCAGCAGCGGCACGTTGCTGGTGACGGAGAGCCCGTCCGGCAGCCCGACCCGCCCGCCGAACAGCCAGTAGACGTGTACGACGCCGAAGACGACGGACCAGGTGGCGGCGGCGTAGGCGGAGATCCGGAGGGCCGAACCGGGAACGCCGGCCGGACGGGAATCGGTGCTTGCGAGGCTCGTGGTGGGCATGGGTCAACCCTGGCCCGCGGGGCACCCCCTGCGAGTCAGCCAGCAGGTCGGACTCGGTCCCTCCCGAGGGATGACGGACTCAACCTGGAGAGGGAGTTCGGCCAGCCGCGAGGATCAACTTTAGTTACCAACCCGACGGTTCCCCCACCCCTCACCTGCGCCGAACCGAACCGCAACGCGACCGCCCAACCCGGCGAACCCGCTGGTCACAGTAGTAGTCGAGCGGCGCGACGAAGCCCGCGACCTTTGGTGACAGGCACGCCTTTGGTGACGGGTGACGCGGTAACAGGCGACGAGGGCCCTGGCGTACGCGGGGTGTCAGGCGTCGGCGGAGATGCGGTGGAGTTGGACGGTGGCCGGGCTGAAGCCGCCGCCGTGGTCGCGCAGCAGAACGGCGCCGCCGAGCCCACCTCAGCCAGGCCATCCTGGTACGCCCTGCCCCTGCGCTACGAGCCGGCCGAGCTCGGCGGGCTACCGCTCCGGCGGTTCCTGGACGCCCTCCACGCCGAGGGCGCCACCGAGGTCGACCGGCCAGGATCCACCTGCCCGCTGGGCACCCACCCACTGTTCCAGCACCCCGGGGCGCTGTTGCCTGGCTACGCTGGTCACCAGAGCCCCGCCGTCCGACGGTTCCCCGTTGCCGAGGCCGTGCACGCCACCCTTCTCAAGCTGCCGGTGTGGCACCGCGAAGCCGATGCCCGCCTCGCTGACGCCTACACCGCGGCCATCGCCAAAGTCGCCACACACGCGAAGGACCTGCTGCTGTGACTCCGTCACCCGTCACCACCATGCTGTTGGACGGCCTCACCCGAGCCGCCGAACGCGACGGCATCGCCAAGACCGTCGTCGGCGCCGTCATCACCGATGCGGACGGCAAGGTCCTGCTCCTGCACCGACCGGCCGATGACTACCTCGGGGGCCTGTGGGAGTTGCCATCCGGCGGTGTCGACGACGGCGAGACCCTGATCGAAGCCCTGCGGCGCGAGGTCGCCGAGGAGACCGGGCTGGTCGTCGGCACCGTCGGCGAGTACCTCGGGCACTTCGACTACCGATCGGGGAGCGGGCGAGCCACCCGCCAGTTCAACTTCACCGCCGACGTCACCGAGACCGGCGCGACCGTGAAGCTGACCGAGCACGACGACCACCTGTGGGCCGATGGCGACCAGCAGCGCCAGGTCTCCAGCGCCGTCCAGGCCGTGCTCACCACCTGGAACAGCAGCCGAACAGCCTGACCAACCACCCCGGCCGTCGGGCGCCCGGCCGGATGCGTGGCCGGCGCTCCGGCGTACGCGGGCATCAGGCGCCGAAGTCGCCCGCCTTCACACCCGCCACGAACGCCGACCACGCGGCAGCACCGAAAGCAAAGGCAGGACCGTGCGGGTCCTTACTGTCACGGACAGGGACAACGCCCGTCACGGCCACCCGCACCGGAGCCCACTCCACACACTCGCCGCCGTTGCCTGCGCTGTAACTCGACTTGATCCACTGCTCGACCATGAGGCGCAACCCTTCCGAATCGGGTGTTCTCAACCCTGCTCTTCCACCCACCAGTTGAGCCAGTACGACGCCGACGTCAGACGCCGAAGTCGCCCGCCTTCACACCCGCCACGAACGCCGACCACGCGGCAGCACCGAAAGCAAGGGCAGGGCCCCGCGGGTCCTTACTGTCACGGACAGGAACGACGCCCGTCACGGCCACCCGTGCCGGAGCCCACTCCACGCAGTCGCCGCCGTTGTCGCCGCTGTAGCTGGACTTGATCCATTCATCGACCATGGGGCACGACCCTTCCGGTTGGCGTCACTCAACTCTGCAACAGCACACGCCAGTTGAGCCAGTACGCCAAAGCCCCCCGGCCGTGGGGTGTCTGGCCGGGGGGCTCTGGCGTACGCGGGCATCAGGCGTCGAAGTCGCCGGCCTTCACGCCCGCGACGAACGCCGACCACGCGGCGGTCCCGAAAGCAAGGGCCGGGCCGTGCGGATTCTTACTGTCACGAACGGGGACGACGCTGGGGAATCCGGGGGCTACCTCGATGCAGTCGCCGCCGTTGCTGCCGCTGTAGCTGCTCTTGCGCCATATCGCCGCGCTGAGTTCGGGGGTACTCATCCTGGGCAAATCCTTCCATCGCCTCGCTGATCAGTGCGGCAGATGCGCTAGCCGTGAGCGCTTCCGCTCTCAGTTCATCGTAGACCCGGCTGGCCGAGCGGACCTCTGCCGGATCATCGATGAAGTGCCCTCTGTCCACCGACTCGGAGTAGAGCACTTCGCGCCCCTTCGGCAGCGTGATGAGGGACAACGAGGTGGTGGGGCGCACCGATCGTGACTGGTGTCCAGACAACAATTGGATCACCACATTGGCCGTACGCGGCACGCGCAGGAGATGGGCGCACTGCCTCCGCATCACGCGCGAATCGCCGACGACCGCATGCAGCGCGCACGCGTCCATCACCACGCGCAGCGCCGGCCCGTCCGGCTCCAGGAAGCGTTCCTGGCGACTCAATCTGGCCAGAACGCCCGCCTCCACACGGTCGGCATCCGACTCTTCCCGCGCCAGCAGCGCCCGCGCGTAGTCCGCGGTCTGCAACAGGCCAGGCACCGTCTGCGTCTGCCACACACACAGCGAGACCGCACGCGCATCCAGCTCAGCCCGCTGCTTGAACCAGTCCGGATGCGCCGGATGCGGCGCGAACCAGTTGACCTTCTCCCACATCTTCACCAGCAATCCGCCGGCGTTGAGCACCTTGTCGAAGATCTCGATGTGGTGCGCTTCGGGGCGGCGCTTGCCCGCTTCCATGTGGGCGACCAGCGAGCGGTCCACCGGAAGGATCGCGGCCAGTTGGTCCTGGGTCATGCCGGCTCTCTCACGCAGTTGACGCAGGAGTTCACCGAACATTTGGGCCGATGTCGTGTGTCCAGTCTTCGGCTTACGCTTCACGGTCATCACTCTCCGCAAGTGACGAAGTTACCTCAGTCACGGGATTTGTCCTGGTGCGGCAGGTCCCTCACGGGCAACGATTGCCAGAGTACGGAGAGTAACCCCACGAGAGCCGCGTTGTGGCGCGGTGGAGGGAAATTCCATGCGCACGATGACACTCAAGGTCTACCGACGCCGCCCCGGCGAAACCGGGCCGCCCGACGACGCCCCGTCCGTCGTCTGCATCACGGTCGACCCCGACACTTGGCACGACGCCTTCCGCGAGGCGGTCACCGGCGCCTGGCCTCCGTGCCGTTGCCCGAAGCACCGCAACCAGCCCAACGCCCAACCCGCCGGCGGCGCTTGATGGACGGCACCCACCGCGTACTCGTCATGGGCACCCCCCTCCGCTTCTTCCTCAGCTTCGGCGAGGACGGCACCTGGTCACCCGTCACGGACATCGAGTTCCACCACGCGTACCAGGAGTCGATGTTCGACCCCGAAGCCCTGCGCAGCAACGTCCTGTGCCCCAACCGGCACCGCGTCGAGTACGAGACCGTCGAAGGCTGGTGCTGGACCGACGGCCGGGCCGCGTACGGGCTCATCACCCTCGATGACCGGGTGCCCCAATCCTGCGCCGGACTGCAAGCCCTCACCCACGGAAGCGAAGCCGCATGAAGCTCGTACACCCCCTCAACGCCCCCCACTCACCCAACCCCCACCGCGAAATCTGGGTCTTCCTCCTGGTCCGCTGCCCGGTGGAGAACCCCAAGTACTTCGCACCCCTTGGCATGTGGCCGCGCGTACTCCAGGTCGTCCGCGACGGCTGGGCCTGCCCGCCCGGGGTCATCGTGCGGCCCGGGGAGTCGATCCCCGACGCCGCCCACCGGGTCGCCGACGCGCTCGGCATCACGCTCCCCAAGGAACCCGCGCTCCTCGCCGTCGATCAGCAACCCGCCATCGAGGGCGAACAGGACGAAGAACTCGCCTTCATCCTGGACGGCGGCAGCGCCCCCGAAGACGCCTTCGCGAGCCTCCCCCGCGACGAAGTCGACGTCGAATGGTCAGCGGTGGAAAACCTCGAACGCGTCGCCCTCGTCCACGCCCTGCGCACCCGCCTCCTCGCCGTCGAACCAGCCCTCCTCGTCGAAGGCATGCCCCAACCCACCAAGCGCCGCCGCGAGGGGTAGCGGGGGGCGGTGGGCGGTGGGCTCGCCCCACCCGTCGTCGCGCATAACTCCCTTACATGTACGTGCAGTTCAGACACACACGAACCACTGTGGCCTTGCGCCACCGGAGCGGAGCAGCTGCCGCTTCCCTGTCTCGTTCCCTCGCGAACATGAGGGGAAAGTAGCTCGCCGAGTGACCTCAGGAGTGGGAGATTCCCCGGCAGGGCCGCACCTTCGTTGCGGCACCACGTGCCCCTAGGACACGCCTCCGCTTCCCCCAGGGTCAAAGACCCTGACATGACTTCCCCTGCCCCACGGGTTGTGTCTTCCTGCTCGGCAGGGGCGCTAAGACACCTTCGGATGTGGAGAGGAGGAACGCACATGGACCAGGAGACCGCCCCGGACACGGCCGAGGGAACGGACGCCCCCACGGTCATCGACCTGGGCAACGCCGCCGAGTTGACTCGGGGTAGCACGTCATCGTCGGTCGAGTCGAAGCAGACTCCGTACAGCTAAGCCGCCAACACAGCGGCCCCCGCGGACAGCCAACGGGGGCCGCCCCCCGATGTGCGGCGGCTAGAGAGGTGGCGACATGGGAGAGCACAAGCCACGGTGGTACGGCGGATGTGCGCCAGGCGCCCAGTTCGCCGGGACACCCGTGGGAGCACAGTTGCTCTGGCGCGAGCCTGCGCTTTGGGTCTGTGGGAACTGGCACTCCCAACACGTCCGAACCCTGGAGCGCGATGGAGCGCGGATCGCCGTGCTCGGTCCATGCTCCGCGACGGACGACGACGTGGGCTGTGCCCTGACGGCCTCCGACGTCGCGGCAGTCGCGCGGACGTGGTCGGGCTCGCACACGGTCGTTCGCCTGACCGGCCGTGGCCACCTGGAAGTCCTTGCCGACGCGGCGGCAGCCTCTCCCCTCTACCTGGTCAACACTCCAAGCGGTTCGGTCTGGGGGTCCAGCTCATTCGCGCTTTCTGCCCTAGTCGGCGGGCGTGTGGATCTCGCGTGGCTTGCTGCATACCTACGCGACAAACACAGCCCCGCTCCGGGCCGCAGCGCATGGACGGGCGTGACACCCGTCCCCCCGGGACACATGCTGACGCTCGGTGCCGAGACGGGACCTTCAGCAGTTCCGTGGTGGTCGCCGGCACGGCGCTCCTCGCACGAAGCGTCGACGGCTCTGCGGCGGGCGCTCAGCGAGGGCATTCGGGTACGGGTCGAGGGGGTACCAGCAACAGCGGATCTCGCGGGCATGGACTCCACCACCGTGACGCTGCTCGCCACGCAGTACGGGCCGATCACGGGTGTGACCTTGCATCCGGCGGGCATCACCAGCGGCGGGGACATGCAGTATGCACAAGCCCTCTCCGCTCCGGGCCTGACTCACGAGCCTTTTCCCCTCTCCACGCAGCACCTTCCGTTCACGGTGGCCGACGTCCCGTTGCCCGTGACGGACGAGCCGGCTCCGTCGACGGCAGTGTGGTCGATGTTCTCGGATCAACTCGGCACGATGGTGACCGCAGGCTCGCGCAGCCATCTCACCGGCGACGGCGGAGACAACCTGTTCTCGCCCGCGCCTGCTCACCTGGCGAATCTCGCTCGCCGTGGCCACTGGGCCCGCATGCTCGGGGACGCGATGCACTGGGCCCGGCTACGCCGACAGAGCCCCCGTCCGCTGATCGCTGCCGCACTCCGGGGCAACGCGCTGCGCATCGGCCGCCCTGACTTCGGGCACCCGAAATGGCTCACCGCGTCCGTCCCTGAGATGAGTGCCCCAACGGGTTCCGATGCTGCTAAGGCTCTGGTGGCCGAGCTGCGCGTGGTGGCGCGGTCGGCGTACGCAGAGATCCAGCTAGCCGACGCGTGCGGGCTCGCACTGCACAATCCGTACTTCGACGGAGCAGTACTGGACGCGGTGGTTTCGGCACCCATCGAACAGCGTTACTCGGCTTGCCAATATAAGCCGATGCTTGCCGACACGTTCGCTGACCTGTTGCCCGACGCACACCGAGCACGGGCCGCTAAGGGGCTCATGGTCGGTGACTTTCACCTGGGCATCCGTCGGAACCTGCGGCGCGTGCTCGGTCTTGCGGACGGACGACTAGCGGCCCTTGGAATCGTTGATCCGGTGCCGTTGCGCGCTACGGTGCATGCGGCTGCTCTGGGGGCGGAGACGATCTGGCCTCCGCTGCTATCCGTTCTTGCTGCCGAGGCATGGCTAGAGGCGATCGAACACACACCTGGGGTCGAGTGGACGCAGACCGCACCGAGCCCGGCGAGCGCTTGATGAGCCGAGCCAGCACCGTGGTTGCCCGTGCTTCTCATGCATCCGTCGTGCTCGACTACGACACCGGCCTGATCGAGTTGCGCCCCGCTTGCGCCGCAGTAAATGATCTGGGTGTCACGGTAGTTGACATGCCGGAGACCCAGCTGACGTGGGGGACCGTCGAGCAGGCCGCAGTTCCGTCCGAGCCCGGCCGCACCCCGCTGTGGTGGCGGGCCGTCGCCGTCCCGGCAGTCCTGGCCACCGCCACCGTGTGGGCCGTCGGGCGTCGGCGCAACCGATTCCAGCGACTCGTCCACCTAGCGTGCTCAGGGCGCGATTTGCCCCCGGCCACAGACCTCCAGGCTCGCTACGCTGTTCGCGCTGTCCGCTGGGCCGCCCAGTTCTTGCCGATGCGCTGGGCGTGCCTGGAGGACTCGACGGCTGCCGCACTCGTGCTGCGGGTCGTTGGACGCCGAGCCGAGTGGCGGCACGGCGTAGCCCTCGACCCCGTACGGCTGCACGCATGGATAGCCGGTCCGGACAGTGCTCCGGTCGAAGAACCGACGGACACCGCCCTGTACACCCCCACCTACACACCGGACGGGCCCGGTACGGCCCGCGCCACCAGGAAGGCACGACCGTGAGTGAACCCCACATCCTGTTGAGCGGCGAAACGCTCGCCCTCGCGATGCCCCGCGCGGACATGCTGCCCGAATACCACAAGTGGGAGAACGACCCCGCAACCATCCTGGGGTACGGGAACCAGTGGGCGCAGGCGTGGGAGGTGCGCGCCAGCGGGTACGAGCGCCAGCGCGGGAACGACCGCTTCCAACAGTTCGAGGTGGTCCGGCTGGACGACAGCGCACCCGTGGGCATGACGATTCTGGAAGTCAACACCTATGTGCGCACAGCCGAGTTCATCATGGTCATCGCCCCCGCCGCACGCGGGAAGGGTTACGCCACAGAAGCCGCCGGTCTCACCCTGGACTGGGCGTTCCACCTCGCCCATCTGCGGACGGTGTGGCTGAAGGTGCTGGAGCCCAACACGGCAGGCATCAAGGCGTACGAGAAAGCGGGGTTCCGCTCCGCCGGCCGGCTCCGCCGCTCGGGGTTCTGGCTGGGCGAACCCGTTGACGAGTTGCTGATGGACGCCGTCCCCGAAGACTTCCCCGGCCCCTCAGCCGTGGCCACCGCCCTCGGCAGATGACGCGGCATCCGCCGCGCCCTCATTCACAGACGTGCCCCCCCTCACACCCCCACCCCCACCCGCCCCGCAAACCCCTCAATCGACTCCCGCAGAGGCTCCGCCGCGAGCTCCGGCGATGCCGACGTGTCCAGGCCCAGGACCTCGATGAGGCCGAGGAGGCCGCGGGGGCCGGTGACGCGGAGGACGCGGCGGGTGGGGCCGGTCTCCGAAGGGTGGACGACCAGGGCCAGGGGGGCCGCGGCGTCCGTGTAGCCCGCTATGTAGGTGAGGAGTTGGTGCCGGTCGGGCGAGGTCACGTTCTTGTCCCCGTACCGCTTGTACTTCGCGTCCACCACGAGGAACCGGGTGGTCTGCGGCGCGCCGTCCGGCTCGGGGAAGGCCAGCAGCACATCGGGGTTGAAGGGCGGGTCCTTGTCCGTCAGCCCGCCGGCGGTCACGATGCGACCCTCCGCCTGCCCCGCCAGCCGGCCCCCGCACCCGGCCGCCGCATCGGCGGCCATCCGCCGTACGACGTGTTCCCACAGCGTGCTCAGATCGAGGAGCAGACTGCGGGCGGCGAAGCCGTACGGGTCGAGCAGGTCCCGCACCCCGCCGCCGGCCAGCACCATCCGGGCCCAGCCGTGCGCCGCCCGATAGTGCTGGTTGAGCCGGGTGTACTGGGCCCGCGCCAGCAGCGGCAGCGCGTCCGCCGGGCGCGGCGGGCGGGGGAAGTGGGTGGCCGTTTCGCGCAGCAGCGCCCGCGTGCGCGCGTCGGGCACCTGCTGCGCGGCCACCGTCAGCGCCGCCCCGCACACCAGGTTCTCCCAGCCGCCGTCCTCGTACTCGAAGGTCTCCAGGTGCAGCCGGTCGACCGCGCCGAAACAGCGGGTGGCCTGCGCCGTCACATCCAGCCTGCCGCGCAGCGCCGTGTCCACGCGGCTGCGCCGCACGTACGCCCTGCGCAGCCCGCGCGCCAGCAACTGCCGGCACTCGTGCAACAACGCGGCCGGCACCAGCTCCGCGTAACCCTCGTGCCCGATCAGCCAGTTGCGCAGCGTCGAGTCGGGCGGTGGCTGGCGGCGCGCGTAACAGAGCCAGTCGATCAGCCGGTCGCCGGCCACCGTGAACTTGGGCCGCAACACCAGCCGCAGCCGCTCCAGTTGCAACACCCCGCTCTTGTCGCGCGCCTTCAGCAGGTAGTCGGCGCCGCGCTCGCGGATGTCCACCACCTTCAGCGCCCGCAACTTGGCAAGATCGGCCCCGTACAGCAGCGTGCGCGGTACGGGCTTCGCCTCGTCGAAGCCGGTGAGGACCACCTGCGGGGTCGCCGCGGGCGGCGGGGCAGCGGGCGGCACCGGGTCACTCGCCTTCGCGGTGGTCGGCCGCCGCGCCGAGGGTGCGCGGGTCGCCGGCCGGTCCGGCGGCTGCCGGGAAGCCCTCCCCCACGGCCACGAAGTCCCCTCCGTCGGGTGGGAAGTCCTCGCCGGTGGGTGCGAAGTCCCGTCCGGTGGGGGCGAACGCGCCGGCCAGCACGCCCGGCAGGTCCTGCGGATTGGTCTGTACGACCCGTCCCGTACGGTCGTCCACCAGCGGGCCGAGCACCCGGCGCAGCAGTTCGGGCTGGCCGAGGCAGTACTCGGCGACCAACGGCACGATCTCGTGGTGGAAGGCGTGCGAGAGCTGTTCCGCGGTGCCGATCGGCTGGTCGCCGGCGAGCAGGTACGCCTGCCCGAGCAGGTGGTCGGGGCCGAAGACGAGGTCGAGCCGGTCGTTGAGCCCCTGGAGGAAGTCGGCGAGGCTCAGCCCCTCCACCTCTCCGTCCAATACGTCAAGATCGGGCGGCAGGTCGTAGAACGCGAACCGGCGACGGATGGCCGCGTCGATGTGGCCCACGCTGCGGTCGGCCGAGTTCATGGTGCCGATGATGCGGACGTTGGGCGGCACGGTCTGCTGCCGGCCGCTGGTCGGCAGCGTGATCGAGACCGCGCCGCGCTTGTCGAGCTCCAGCAGGGTGATCAACTCGCCGAGGATGCGCGGCAGGTCGCCGCGGTTGATCTCGTCCACGATGACGAGGAACGTCTCGCCGGGCGCGGCGGCAGCCGCCTCGCACACCCGCCGGAACAGCCCGTCCTTCAACTGGAGGTTCAACCCCGCCCCGTCCGCCGCCGGATCCGGCTTGAACCCCTCGATGAAGTCCTCGTACCCGTAGGAGGGATGGAAGGTGACCATCGTCAGCCGGGCCGCCTCGGCCTCGGCGGGCACCGCGGCCAGCTCGGCCAGCGCCGCGGCCCGCTCCTGCGGTGCCGCATCGATCAGCGTCCCCTGCCCCGCGAGCGCAAGCGCGACGCTCAGCGCAAGCCGCGTCTTCCCCGTGCCCGGCGGCCCCTGCACCACCACCTGCCCCTTGTGTTCCAGCAGGTCACGGACGTGCCGTACGGCGTCGGGCAGGTCCTCGTCGAGGGGGTACCCGGGGTCGGCCGGGTCGGCGAGGTCGCCGGCGGTGGTGGGTTGGAGTGGCTGGGTGAGGTGACCCGCCGGGCCGGGTTGCTGCGTGGGTGGGTGCACGGAATGCTGTGCGGGTTGCCCGGTCGGCTGCTGCGAGGTGGGCTGCTGCGGTGCCGCAGGCTGCTGGTGCGGTACGGGGCCGCCGCCCAAGCCCGCGCCCGGCCCCGCATCCGCCGTCGGTGGCTCCGAAGTATCCGCGCTTGCGGCGGCGGGCTCCGACGCACCGGCCAGCCCCAAGGCGCCCGCCCCCTCCTGCACCACCCTGAGCAGCTCATCCGCAGCCGAAGAGCGCCGCTCGGCCCGCCCCGCCCGAATCTCCCGCCACACCGACCACGGCACCTTCGCCAACGTCTGCTGCCAGGCGTGCCGCGGCTCGTCGAAGGTCTGGGCGTACGAGGTGTTCCACTCCACATAGACGCTGTGCCGGTGCGTCGCGGGCCGCATGTCGTACGTGTAGCCGCCGGTGACCCGCCCCACGGCCAGCACCTCCGACTTGCCCTTGTTGGCGACGATCCGATCGCCGGGCTCCAGGTCGCGGAAGGCCAGCAACTGCCTGGCCAGCCTGAGGTTGCCGCCGCGGCTCTGCGGCCAGTAGAGGTCGAGCGCTTCCTTGAGCTCCTGGTCGCTCTCGTACTGGACCAGGCTGCCCACCTCGTCCCAGCCGACCCGGATCACCCCGCGAGCCAGACAGTCGGCCCACAGGCTGGCCTGGGCGCCCGGTGCGATCTTCCAGATCGACCGGTCTCTGGGGCGCGGGTTGTGGAAGGCGTAGAGGAACGCCGTCACCTCGTTCGGCAGCCAGCCGTCGAACTCCGGCGTGCGGCGCACCAGTTCGAGCAGTTCCCGGTTGGCCCGCCAGGTCCGCACCCGCGGCAGGTGCTGGCTGTGCCCGCCGAGCAGTGTCGTGAAGTGGCGGACGTGCGCGGCGGAGAAGACCGGCAGGAACGCCTCGGGGAAGTAGGTCGCCAGCGCCTTGGTGGTCAGCGCCTGCCCGTACGACAGCAACTCCATCTCGTCGATCAGCGCGTACGCGCCGCCCCCGGCCGCCGCGAAACCGGCCGCGAAGTCCTTGCGCAGCCGCTCCCACGCGTCGTGCACGTCCATCGCGCGCAGCGCCGCCGGCACCACCCGCCACTCGCCCGTACGGTGCTGGTAAATGATGTGCTTGGCCGCACTACCGCCCCGGATGCTGCCGATGGCGTCGGTCCCGTACTCCAGGAGCCGGCAGAACGTCTGCTGCTTGCCGTAGTTGTCAGGACCGAGCGCGTACCGCTCCAACGGCAGCCGCAGCCAGTCACCGACCGGAAACTCCTCAGCAACCCGCGCCCGCTCCCGCTCCGCCCGCCGCGCCCCCTCCCGAGCCGCCCCCCGGTCAAACCGCGCAATGCGCTCCGCCAACCCCCGTCGAAAGTCCTCTGCCTGCGCGCCCTCAGCCATGTGGGCATTGTTGCGTAGGTGGGGGTGGGGGTGAGCGTTGGGAGGGGTGCGGACCGGGGTCAGGGTGGCCAGGGGCCGGGGCCGGGGTCGGGGTTGGGATCGAGGGGTTGGGAACGGCGTACGGAACCGACTGCCGCCGGGCCGACGCTCGGCCCCCGCCCCACCCACACCAAAAGGGGGCCAGCCAACAACCACCGCGAACGGCGTCGTCGGCTGGCCCCCGAGGTGGGGCACGGCCAGGCGGGTCAGCCCACCCGGGGCAGGCCCGGGCAGGTCAACCAGCCCGAGGCACAGCCAGGTGGGTCAGCCCACCTGAAGCAGATCCGAGCAGACCCGAGCAGATCAGCCCACCTGAGGCAGATCCGGCGTGCCCGCCGGTGCGGGGACCGGGAGTTGGAGGGCCGTACGGGGCTTGCCCACCGGCGTGCGGCAGGTCAGGTCCTTGGCCGGGAGCTTGCCGGTGGTCAGGTAGGCCGTGGTGGTCTTGTCGGCGCAGGAGCCGGCGGCGTAGACGCCGTGGCCCTCACCGTCGAGCACGGTGAGCATGCGGGAGCCCTTCAGCGCGCGGTGCGCGCCCTTGGCGCTGACCAGCGGCGTCTGCGGGTCCCACTCGTTCTGCACGATGAGCGCGCCGACCTTGTTGTTGACCTTGGTGGTGGGCTCGCTGCCCTGGTCCCAGAACGCGCACGGCATGATGTTCGACGCGAAGTCGCCGTACAACGGGTAGCGGGCCTTGTCGCGGACGGAGTCGCGGCGGTACTGCTCCGGGTCGCGCGGCCAGTTGCGCGCGTCGGAGCAGAGCACCGACCAGAAGCTCGCCGAGCCGTTGTCGCCGGGCACGCCGCCGAACCGCGGCTGCGTCGGCCGCGTGACGGACCGCGGCACCCGGGCCAGCTTCGCCTTGCGGCCGGCAGCCGCCTGCTTCAGCTCCGCGATGGCCTCCGCGCCCGCGCGCACGTTGAAGTACAGCGCGCGGTAGCTGCGGATGTCATCGCCGGTGATGCGCTCGCCGTCGAGGTCGATGGGCTTCTTGTTGGCCTGCTTGACCAGGTTCCAGAACGTCGTACGGACCTTCTGCGGCGTGTCGCCGAGCTTGAACTCCTTGTTCCGCTTGGCGGTCCACTCGCTCCAGCGCACGAACGCCGGCTCGGTGCCCTCCGCCCAGACCTGGATCATGCCGCGCCACACCCGCTGCGGGTCCACCGCGCTGTCGAGCACGAACCGGTCGGCCCGGGAGGGGAACATCTGCATGTAGACGGCGCCGAGGTAGGTGCCGTACGAGTAGCCGAGGTAGGAGATCTTCTTCTGCCCCAGCACGGCCCGGATCACGTCCAGGTCGCGCGCGGTGTTGCGGGTGGATATGTGGCGCAGCTTGTCACCCTGCTTGGTCTTGCACTTGCGCGCGACCGTACGGGCCCAGGCGACGTCCTTGGCGAAGGTGGCCGGCTTGTACTGCCGCTCCATGTTCTCCTCGTCGAAGGTCAAACCGCAGGTCACCGGGGAGCTGCGGCCGACCCCGCGCGGGTCGAACCCGATCAGGTCGTACTGCTTCTGCACCGTCTTCGGGAGCTGCGCACCCAGGTAGACCGGCAGGTCAAGGCCCTCGCCACCGGGCCCGCCCGGGTTGAGCAGCAGCACGCCGCGCCGCTCCTTGGCCGAGGTCGCCTTGACCCGGGATATCGCCACCTTGATCTTCTTGCCGTTCGGCTTGGCGTAGTCGAGCGGCACGGTGATGTCGGCGCACTGGATCTTCGCGGGCCAGTCGGCGGCGCACCGCTTCCACTGCGGCTTCTGCTGCTCGTACTGCGCCAACGGCCGTTGCGCCGCGGTGGCCGTGGCCGGCGCCAGCGCCGGAACCAGGGCGGCGACGGCACTCACCGCAACGAGCGATGCCAGGTGTCTACTGCGCACGGAGGAGTCCTTTCAGATCAGTCAGGAGATAAGGCGGACCAATGCGGACCAACCCTGACGCGTACTCCCGCGTCCGGGAATCCGGCTCCGGGCGCAACAACGACTCCGCCCGAGGGTTGAGCCCCGCCGCGAAAGATCGTTCCTGCGATGTACATGACGGGGTGTCGGATGTGCGTCACTTGAACCACTTCCGCCGGGTGCGCCCCCGCCGGCTCGCCACCCGGTACGGGGTGCCGCCCGGACGGACACACCCTTGACACGGGCGAGGCGCACACGCCTTCCGTGCGCGCGAGGCGGGTCCGCCACGCGAACGGGGTGGGCGGGCACGCCCCGGGGCGAGGTGGCTGGCGCCACCCGGGGAAGCGTACGCGAGGGTTGGTCGGCGGGGGTGCCTGGGATGGGTGGGCGCGGGGCGCAGGCGTGGGGGTGGGTGGGGGGCGGACGGTACGATGCCGGCGTACCGCATCGCGTGGCGGCCTGTTCCCCTGACGTTCTGACCAGGAGGCCCACCCGTGCCCGTACGCGCCCCGGAGCACTCGACGCAGGTCCGCCCCTTTCGCCGGGCCGACCGCGACCAGCTCACCGACCTCGTCAACCGCCATGCGGCAGCGGTGCTGCCCGGCGTCTCCGCCTCCGTGAACACCGTGCTCGGCAGCCTGGAACAGCGCCCCGACGAATACGTCACCGATCCCTGGGTCGCCGAGCGGCACACCCTGGTCGCAGTCGACCGGGCCCGCGTCGTGGCCGCCGCCCATCTGCTGAGGTACCGCGGCGGCGCCGACGTCGACCGCTCGTACCGTGACACCGGCGCCATCGACTGGTTCCTGCACCTGCCTGGTGACGGTGCGTCCGCCGCCGACCACCTGATGTCGGCTTGCCTGCACCACCTGTCCCGCTGGCACAGCCCCACCTGGCACGCCGACGGCAACCTGCCGGTGCCCGGCGTGTGCGGCGTCCCCGAGCCCTGGCCGCACATCCGGGCCCGGTACCGGGACGCCGGCTTCCAACACGACGGCACCACCGAGCTCCTGCTCATCGCGGACCTGGCCGACCTCACCGACCTCACCGCGCCGGCAGGCGCCGTACGCATCCACCGCACCGTCGGTGACCTGGGCATCCGCTTCGAGGCCAGGCTCGCCGGGCGCAGCGTCGGGCACCTGGAGGTGGACACCGGCCTGGACCGCGCGGAACGCCGCCCCCGCGGCGCCGCCCTGGCCGACGTCGCCGATCTCCATCTCGCCGCCGAAGCCCGCCCCGACACCCTGCCCGCCCTGCTGTCCGAGGCCGCCGACTGGCTGCGCCGCTGCGGAGTGGACCGCCTCCTCGCGTACGCGGACGGTACGGCGGTGGGCGTCTCGGCGGGTGTGTCGGGCTCCGCAGACGACCCGACGGCCCTGCTGTGCCGGCACGGATTCGGCGAATTGACGCGTACGGCCCGGGGTTGGTCGCGTAGCGGACGGTGACGTCCGGGACGGCGGGGGCGGCGCGGGGCGGCGGCCGGGGGCGGGCCCCGTGCGGGATGGCGCGGACGCCGCCCCGCCGCCCCCAGCCGCTCGGCCGAGCAGTGCACCAAGTGCTCCTGATACGAAAGTGACATGAGATGCCCCAGTGACAGGAGTGCCAGTAAGTCACCCCATATGGCAGGCTGACCGCACGTCAATTGCGGAGAAACTGTGGAGGCGGGGGAGCATGCCGGAGCTCGACAAGGGTGGGAACACGGCGGTTGAGGCGGGGCGGTTGGTCGTCGAGCTGCGGGCCGTGGGGGACGTGGTCGACCTCAGTGCGCTATTGGTCGGCGCTGACGGCAAGGTCAGGTCCGACGACGACATGGTCTTCTACAACCAGCCGGCCGCCGAGTCCGGTGCCGTGCAGCACCGGCCGGCCGACGCCGAAGGGCCCGAGCGCATCGAGGTGGAGCCGGCGGCGCTGACCGCCGACGTGGACCGGGTGGTGCTGGTCGGGAGCTGCGACCCGGACGACGCCAGCCGCACCTTCCGCGAGGTCAAGGAGGTGACGGTGCGCGTCGGGCAGGGCGCCGCCGAGCCCGTGCTGTTCCGTCAGCCCGACCTCGCGGACGGTGAACGCGCCGTACTCCTCGTGGAGTTCTACCGCCGCGGCACCCAGTGGAAGCTGCGCGCCATCGGCCAGGGTTACGCCGCGGGCCTGGCCGGCCTCGCCACCGACTTCGGCATCGACGTGGCCGAGCCCGAGCCGATCGAAGCGACCCAACCGGCCGCAGCAACCCAACCGGCCGGAGCAACCCAACCGGCCGGGGCGCCCCAGCCACCCACCGTAACCAACGCGTCCGCCGCCCCCGCGGCACCCCACACGCCCGAGCCACCCATCGCCTTCGCGCTCCCCACCACCCCCGCGGCAGCCGCCCCCCGCGCCAACCTCCGCAAGCCGCCGCTCGGTGCGCTCAGCCTGGAGAAGGGTGGTCAGGCCGCGATCGACCTGGACAAGCACGACCGGGAGTTGGTCGTCGAGGCCGCGCTGGAGTGGGACGGCGGCAGCGAAAGTCGCCGTCAACGCGGCGCTGACCTGGACTTCTACGCCCTGTTCATACCGGCGACCGAAGCCCTGAGCGGTGGTCCCAAGGCGCCGGGCACGCTGGTCAAGTCCGGCCACACGGCCGCGGGCGAACCCCTGTTGCCGCCGAGCCCGGCCGACGAGGCCACGGGAGCGACCAAAGCCGAGACCAAGGGCAAGGGCAAGGGCCGGGGCCGGTCGAAGCGGAAGCCGCAGCACGTCGTCTACTACAAGCGGCTTGGCTCACTGACCAGCACCCCGCACATCTGCCTGGACGGCGACGCGCGCGCCCCCGGCCGCGAGTCCATCCGCATCGTCCGCCCGGACGCCCAGGGTTACGTGCTGCTCTGCGCGTACTCCGCGCTCAGCAACGGCGTCGGTTCCTTCCGCAGCTTCGGCGCCAAGGTCGTCATCTCGGACGGGCGCGGCTCCACAGTCACCGTCCCGCTGTACGAGGACGCCGAGACCCGCTACTGGGTGGCCATCGCCCTCATCGACTTCACCTCGCCCGACGGCGCGGCGATCCAGCACGTCGAGGCGTACAGCGCCCGCTCCACCGAGCGCCGGCCGTTGCTGCACCTGGACGGCACGATCGAGATGAACGGCGGCCCGGTGGAGTTCAAGCGCCACTGACCCACCCCGGCGCCACCCGTCCGCGCCCCCCTCGTACGCGCCCCGCGCCCGCCACCACCACATGGGTCCGGGGCGTGGCGCCGGGTTGGTCCCCGGCGTCACGCCCCGGACCGGCCAACCGCCGGTCAGACCCGGTCGGCCGCGATCAGCAGGTACTGGAAGCTGCCGTTCTTGTACGCGTTCAAGAACGCCTCCTCGATGCCCGTGGCCAGCGGGGACGTCGCCCGCAGCTCCCAGTACGGGATGGTCGCCGCGGTCAGGTCCACCACGCTGATCGGCACCAGCCGGTTCTTCGCCATCTCCCGGAAGTACGCGGAGCGCGGGTGGATGTCGCAGATGTAGTGCGCGTTGATCGTGGAGACCTCGCGCGAGGGCAGCCCGTAGGTGTCGTTGTAGCAGCCGGTGATGGTGACGTACCGGCCGCCGCGCGCCAACATCCTGCGGTACTCGGCGAACAACAGCGACAGGTCCACGTACATGGTCGACTCGTTGTTCCAGATGCCGCGGAACGAGCCGGTCGCGAAGCCCGAGTCGAGCATGTTCTTGACGTGGTAGCGCACCTTGTCGTCCACGCCACGCTTGCTGGCCTGCGCGTTCGCGAAGGCCACCTGGGTCTCGGAGATGGAGATCCCGTCGACCTGGCAGCCGAAGCGGCGGTTGGCGACCAGGCTGCCGCCGCCACGACCACAGCCGGAGTCCAGCAGCCGGTCATCGGGGCCGATCGCACCGAGGTGGTCGGCGAGCAGATCCGCCTGGGCCGACTCCAACCGGTGCAGCTCGGCGGTCACCCGCTCGTCCCGGCTCGCCTCGGGCCCCTCAAGCGCCGCCCAGTCGACGTCGCCGATGCCGTAGTGGTGGTGGTAGAAGCCGTCGACCTCGCCGAGCCGCAGGTTGACGGGGTTCTCCTCGTGGTTCCAGTACTCGGCCACGGACCTCTGGTACGGGCTGGTGGCCGCGGGGACGATCGCGCTGGCGCGGTCCGCTGTGGTGGTCATGCGCTGTTCTTCCTTCTTCTCACCAGTAGTGGGGCAGGGAGTAGCGGTAGGTGTTGGTGTGGTGCCAGCGGTGGTTGCCGGCGACCCAGGCGGCGAGCCCGGTGGTGTAGCGGGCGAGCACCGGGTTGGTCGCGGCCAGCACGGCCGACTCGTCCTCGAAGGCGTGCATGATCTCGTTGTGGATCTCGACGGCCTTCAGGTACGCGGCCTTGAGGCCACGGCCGTCCTCGGCGGCGATCACCACCGGCAGGTTGAGGTGGTACGCGTCGCGGGCCATCTCCTTCGTGAAGGAGTACAGGTCGTTGACGATCGTGGTGGCGTTGCAGGCCAGCGCGGTCACCCGCTGCACCTCGGGGCGGGCGTAGAGCGCCTCGGGCAGCTCGTACCCGTCCACCGAGTCCACCAGGGACAGACACGGCCGGAAGTTGTTGAACTGCCGCATCACCAGGTACTGCCAGACCGGCGGCGTGGTCCGGGTCTCCGCCCACGCGCCCTCCGCCACGTACCCCAGGTGCAGCCGCGCCATGTCGTGCACGAACCTGCTGACCTGGCTGGGCGTGGCGATCTCCCGGAAGGCGCGCATCGCCCCGTCGTACGAGCGCAGCGGGGCGTCCGCGCCGAGCCCGTGCTGCCACTGCTGTTGGTAGCCGTCGGCGGTGTGCAGCGGGTCGAGCGCCGACTGGGCGAGGATGAGCCGGCTGCCGCGCCCGGAGACAGAACCGCCGTAGTCCTCGCAGTAGCAGTCGTCGACGACGTTCTCCGCGACGAGCAGCTTGCCCGCGACGACCAGCCGCTCCAGGTCGGCGGCGCCCGGGTGTTGCAGCACGACCGCCTTGCCGACCTGGAACCCGGCGAAGTCACCGGCCCACTCGGGCGGGAAGAGGTCGAGCTCCCTGGCCCAGGCGTCGAGCCGCCGATCGACCTCGGCGATCTTCTGCGGGTCGGCGGGGGCCGCGGGCGGGCAGTACAGCCCCGGAACCGGGTCCCCGGGCTGCGGCGGCCCGGCGGAACGGGCTCCACCATCCGCCCCGGCCGCCTCCTGCGCCCCCTCGCCACCGCCCGCAGCGGCGGCCCCGAGCAGCACCCGGGCCGCGGAGGTCCCGAGCCCACTGGGCCCCCCGGCGAGCCACCCGGCCGGCACGGGGATCGCCGGTGCGGAAGGGGTGGGCAGGTCCGCGACCGCTGCGCCAGCGGCCGTCGCGGGTGCCTGCGTAGCGGCCGGTGCGGGTGCCTGCGTAGCGGCCGGTGCGGGTGCCTCCGGCGCAGCCGCGGACGCGGAACCGCCCCCGGGGCCCCCGGCCGGCGCCCGCGCGGCGAGCAGCCCCCTGAGGTCGGGTGGGAGCGGTGCGAGGCAGGGGCCGACGGGCCCGGCCGGGGCAACGCCCCCCGCCCCCGCGGCCTCACCAACGGCAGGGTTGACGAACATGTGCGGCAACGTCGACACCGCTTCGGCCCTCCTTCACACGCCGAACTGACCGAACTGCTTGAGCTGCTTGAGCTGCTTGAACTAGTTGAGTTGGCTGAGCCGCTTGAACTGGCCGAGCTGCCTGAATCGGATGAACTTGCCGCGCTGGCAAGCTAGTTGAGCCGATCAACCCGAGCGAACCGAGGAGCTGGCGGCGCTGACGGACCGGTCGAGCCGAGCGACCCGGGCGGACCAGCCGAACTGAACGGGCTGAGCTGAACAGGCTGAGGTGAATGGACTGAGTGGGCTGACGAGAACGTCGGTCCCGGGCTCCGCTTCGTTCGGCAACCCGGTCTGATGAGCTTCAATTTCCGTGTGCGATCAGATGAACATGATCAGCCTTTCGGTCTGCACACACGATGACCTGACCGGGATTGAGCCCCTTCTGAACGAACTTGGCGGCGCCTGCCTCGAATGCGTCCGCATCACCTCCCCAGAGGGCGACAGGACTCGGCCAACCCGGCCGGAACGGGCGAGGTCGGACTCAGATCCGCGAGACGCCCCCGCCGCCCGCCCCCGGCATCTGCTGCCGTCGCCCGACACCCGCGGTGGGGGTGAATGGGCGTGGCGTGGGCGGGTGGCCCCGGGCCCACCGCGGATGGGGGTGCTCCGCGGGGCACGGGCAACGGGCCGTGGGAATGCGGGGGGCCAGGGGCCCTGTCGGCAAAAGCGCTAGGAGCCGGTCGCCGGGTTCGGGTCACTGGCCACGCCACCGGCAGGGCCGAGCACCCCCGCCAGCCGCGCCCGCGCGTACGCAGCAATCGTGAAGGCGTCCGTGATGGCGCCACTGGAGATCATCGCTTCGAGCTCGGGCCCCGAGACCGTCGCCGTACGGCGAATGCCCTCGGTGACGTCCCACGTACCGACGCAGTCCGGCTCCACCACGCCTCCGGCCCCGCAGCCGGCTGCACCGTCGACCGGTCCCGCCGCCGCGCCGGCACCCCCCGACCCACGGGCAGCACTCCCCGCGCCACCGTCTCCCGATGTGGCCCCGGCGCCCTCCCCGGTCAGCGGCAGCAGCCTGGCGGCGAAGAGTTCCACGCGGCTGCTCAGCAGCCCGGTGTCGGGGTGGAGTGCGCCGAGCGGTACCAGGTCGGCAGGGCGGGCCCCGATCTCCTCGTGCAGTTCACGCGCGGCGCTGTCGGCACCCGACGCGCCGGGCTCACCCATGCCGCGGGGGACCTCCCAGTGCCACCCGCGCGTGGCGTGCCGGTAGTGCTCGACCAGGACCACCCGCCCGGCGGGCGTGAGCGGCAGGACGACGACGCCCGGGCCCGTTGCGCGGGGGAGGACCCGTAGGTAGAGCCCGTGCGCGCCGTCGGGGAAGCGCACCACGTCCCGGACGACGGTCACGTATGCGTCCTCGTAGACGACGCCGATCGGCTCGTCAGGACCGGCGCTGCGGCGGGCGGCGTCGACGGCCGCCGGATCCAGCAGGACGTCGATGCCGTCGGGGCTGTTGACAAACAGGTCGGGGCGTTCGGTGCGCAACCGGTCGTAGCGGTCCATGGCGCCTTTCGTGCCGGGGCAGTTGCGCAACCAGTGTCCGTCGTACCGGCCCCCGGCGTCCGGCGCTTGCGGAGCCCGGCCACCCTGCCGGCGCCCGGCCGGGGTGGCCGGGCTCGACCGAGCGGCTGTCGGCCCGCGGCCGGCCTCAGTACTCCAGGTCGTCCCGCGTGGTGGTGGAGCCGTTGGCATCCGGGTTCCGGGCGACTTCGCGGTAGCCGGGGAGCCGCTCCACCAGGTGCTGGAACCGCTGCCACTCGGCCAGGGTCTCCAGCCGTACGGAGGCGATCTCGCGCGCGAACTTCTGCTCGCGGCGGCCGGCGATGCGGTTGCGGAGCACGAGCTGCACCGAACCGCCGTACGTGTCGAGCGCGGTGGAGCCGAGCGCGCCCGTCAACGACCAGATCTCGTCACCGGTGACGGCGGTGAAGGCGGAACCGCCCACGTTGATGACGAGTTCGACGATGGGGAACCACTGCGTGGCCTGGCCGCCGCGCCGGTGTGCCGCCAGTTCGACGATCTTCTGGTTGAGCGTGACGTAGCGGTCGAAGACCAGCCCCACCCGGTCGTGGAAGGTGGCCGGGTCGGCAACGAGGGATTCGAAGGCGGTGACGTACGCGTTCCACGCGCCGGTCTCGCGCAGCGATGCGACGTCGGCGAGTTCGAGCGCATCGAGCGCCATCGGGGTGAGGCCAGCCTGCACCGTGCTGAACGCCTGCCGTTGCAGGTAACGCAGCAGGTCGGCGAGGGCGTCCGGGTCGTCAATGGTCCGGCTGCTGCCCGAGGCAGATTCGCCCGCTCCCCGCAGGTCGCGCCATTCCTGGAGCGCCACCCGCTGCAAGCTGCCGCCGGGCGTCAGCGGGTACATGCCGAGCGCATCGGCGAGGTTGACGTTGTAGATCAGGTCCAGGAGCTGTTTGACCTCGCTGGCGAACGGCTTGGTCCCGTCGTACCTGCCCTCGGAGACGGGGTGCTGGGGCAGCGAGACGAACTGTTCGTAGAGCACGTTGCGGGTGACCGGCCGCCCGGCGACGCTCAGTTCGTTACTGAAGTCCACGACTTGGCCAATACGCCGCGCGAAGGCTTGGAGTCGATCGGCCGCCACGCCGACCTGGCGTGCGAGCAGCGGCAGGTCCTTGGCGGTCAGCGCCTGTACCCGGGCGGCGAAGGGCTGGAAGAGCGCGTTGCGCGCGTCCACCCGGTTCTGTTCGTCGTTCCAGGACAGCCGCAGACAGGTCATGCGCTCCGTGGCCGGCAGCGACGTCACGGTCTCCTGCCAGGCGGCGAAGGCCACCTCGTCGACGTCGACGGCCGTCGGCCGGTCAGTGGGTTCACGCTCCGCGAGTAGGAAGGGCACCAGGGACCCGTCGGCGAGCAGCCGCTGGTGCGCTCGGCGGGCGGCGTCGTCATACAGGAAGTCCCGGCTGACCGCGGAATTGTTGTAGAAGTAGGCGCGGTTGGCGACGACCTGGCGCGTGTTGATGAGGCTGCGGAAGTACTCGGCCCGCACCTCCTTGCCGCGTACGTCGTCGACCTCGCTCAGCGAGCGGCCGTCCGCGACCATTGCGCGGGTGCGTGCTGGGGCCACCGGCCCGCCCGGCCCCGACGAGCGGCGTGGGCTCGGCTGTGGGGGGTTCGCGTGCGCTGGTGGGTGGGGCAGGGCAACTTGGGGCGTCGATGCGGCACCCGGCCGACTGGTACCGCACCGGGCGGTGCCCACGGAGGTAGGGTCCCGCGGCGGACGCACCGCCGTACACGGCTCGGACGGCTGTCGACGGCACGCGGTGCGCGCGCCCGCGCATACGGTAGCGCTCCGCTCGAAGAAGCGTGCGAGATTCGGGAAGTTGACCACGTCTGCGGTGGGCGGTGTTGTCGCCCGGTGGCTGTGCTGGCGGTCGTGCCGTGGGGCGCGTGGTGCGGGCGTCGGGGCGCAGCGAGGGTGGGGCGACGAGGGAGGTGAGGCGAGTGGGCCCATCCCATGCTTCTCCCGGGGCCCATTCCCGCCGACCGCGAGCAGGCGACGGAAAGACCGGAAGAGCAGCGGAGGACTCCCCAAGGACAGCGGGGCAGCGGAAAGGACAGCGGGGACGGCGGAAAGGCGGCGGAAAAGCCGACGGAACCGACGGCGAGAGGGCGCGAGTCACGCGGTGCGAAAAGCCAGCCCCTATGCGCGTGAGGCCCCATATACGTAAGGCTATGCGTAAGGCCCAGATCCTTTGGATCCGGGCCTTATCTGCGTGCTATTGCCTAGCTAGTGGAGCGGGTGACGAGAATCGAACTCGCGCTCTAAGCTTGGGAAGCTTATGTTCTACCATTAAACTACACCCGCGAAGCGCGACCCGTGAGGCCCCGCGTCGCGGCTCACTCTACCCCATGGCGGACCCCCGGCGCAGAGGCCGTGGGGTCTTCGTGCTGTTTGGGGTGGCTGGCGGGGGTTTGGGCGTGAGGGCGGCGGGCGGGGTGAGGGATGCGGATGTGGGGGGGCGGGAGTTGGGGCGTACGGTGGGTGGTCGGAGTGCCGCGTGCAAGACCGTTTGGTTCATCCCCTAATGTGGCTTTTGTCGTTCACGTAGCTGGGGAAGGGGATCGATGGAGCGCACCGTCGTCCGTTGTGCCGAAGGGCACGTGTTCAGCACCGCTTCGTTCCCGATGCAGAACCTGACCGCCGACCGCCTTGGGCCCGGACGCTTGTTGCGCTGTCCGCGGTGCGCCCGGCTTCGGCATGCGGTTCCTGTGGTGCTGGAGAAGCGGTAGCTACACCTTGCGTGGGGCCCGGCCCGGTTGGGTCGGGCCCTTGGCCGTTATCCGGCCGCGTATCCTCGTGGCGTGCTTCTCTCTGACAAGGACATTCGGGCCGAGATCGAATCCGGCCGGGTGCGGATCGACCCCTACGACGACCAGATGGTGCAGCCGTCAAGCATCGACGTGCGCCTGGATCGGTATTTCCGGGTGTTCGAGAACCACCGCTATCCGCACATCGACCCGGCCGTCGAGCAGCACGACCTGACGCGCGAAGTGGTGCCGGAGGGTGACGAGGCGTTCATCCTGCACCCCGGGGAGTTCGTGCTGGCTTCCACGTACGAGGTGGTGAGCCTGCCGGACGACATCGCCTCGCGCCTCGAAGGCAAGTCGAGCCTCGGCCGGCTCGGACTGCTCACGCATTCGACGGCCGGCTTTATCGACCCCGGATTCTCGGGACACGTCACGCTGGAATTGTCGAACGTGGCGACTCTACCGATCAAGCTGTGGCCGGGAATGAAGATCGGCCAGCTCTGCATGTTCCGGCTGACCTCGCCGGCCGAGCACCCGTATGGTTCTGCCCGCTACGGGTCGCGCTACCAGGGTCAGCGCGGGCCGACCCCGTCGCGGTCCTTCATGAATTTCCACCGGACGCAGGTCTGAACCAGCCTCCTGGGCGCACGGGCGGGCCCCGCGCCGGGGCCCCCGCGCCAGCGGGCCGGGAACGCGACGAGAGACGGCGAGGCAAGAGAGATGAGTGCGGAGAATGCGGTGCGCGAGAATCTGACGTACGAGACGTTCGGACGGGCGATTCGGGAGTTGGCGCAGACGGTCGCCGATGACGGCTACGAGCCGGACATAATCCTCTCCATTGCCCGTGGTGGCGTCTTCGTCGCGGGCGGTCTCGCCTATGCGCTGGACTGCAAGAACATCCACCTGGTGAACGTCGAGTTCTACACCGGAATCGGCACCACATTGGCCATGCCGGTCATGCTCGCACCCGTTCCCAATGCCATTGATTTTTCCGATAAGAAGGTGCTCATCGCCGATGACGTCGCCGATACCGGAAAGACGCTGAAACTCGTCCACGACTTCTGTGTCGGTACGGTCGCCGAGGTGCGCAGCGCGGTGATCTACGAGAAGACGCAGTCGCTGGTGAAGTGCGAGTACGTGTGGAAGCGCACCGATGAGTGGATCAACTTCCCGTGGTCCGTGGAGCCGCCCGTGGTCCGCCGCGACGGGCAGGTACTCGACGCCTGACCGCGCCGCGCGCCGGCGCCGCCCCCGCACCCACCCGCCGCGCCCGCGCCACCCCGCACGAAGGGCCCAGAACCTCGAAGGTTCTGGGCCCTTGTGCATGGCCGGGGCCGCGGGGCGGCCGGGGGGTTACAGCGTGCCCAGCTTGATGATCGACAGCAGGGCGATGAGCTGGATGGCGCTGGCGGCCAGGGCCTTGGGCCAGGGCAGGTCGTGCGACTTGCTCACCATCGAGGTGAAGAGCGCGCCGGCCGCGATCCAGGTGGCCCAGCCGAGGAACTGCACCAGGACGCTGTCGCCGCCGAGGAACATCGCGAACAGCAGCCGGGGCGCGTCCGTGATGGAGGTGATCAGCATCGACAGGCCGATGGTCGGCGCCCAGGCGCCGTCGCCGCCGAGTTGGCGGGCCAGGGTGTGGGTGACCGCGCCGAGGATGAGACCGCTGAGCACCACGGCGACCGCGGTGCTGAACATCCACGGGATGCTGTTCGACAGCGAGGCGTTGAGCACCTCCTCGCGGGCCTGATCGAGGCCGAAGACCGCGAGCAGCCCGTAGATGAAGGTCACGGTCAGTGCCGTGGGCCACATCGGGTGGTCGCGCATCTGCCAGAACGTCGGGCCCGGCCGCAGCACGATGCCGCGCAGCAGGTCCTTCCAGTGCAGCCGCGGCCCGGGGGGCGGGGCGGGCTGCTGCCCGGCCCGGTAGGTGCCCGCCTGGCCGTCGCCGTAGCCGTCGTCCCCGTACCCGTCGTCGCCGTAGCCGCCCTGCGGCCCGTACGCCGGGTCGTCCAGGCTGAACTGCTGGGTGTGCCCCGGGTTGTCGTTCGGGTCGTACCCGGGCTGGCCGCCGCCGGGGCCCGGGTAATGCTGGCCCGGGTGGCCGCCGTGCTGCTGGCCGCCGGGGCCGTAGTACGGGTCGTGGCCGCCGTCGCCGAAGTACTCCGGCTCGTCCGGGCGCCCCTGCGCCGGGTGCGGCCAGTTCACCCGGCCCGCGCTCGGGGTGTACGGGGCAGGGCCCTGACCTGGGCGGTGACCGCCGGGGCCGGGGCCCTGGGGCGGGGCGCCGTAGGGCGCGGGGCCGCCGGGCGGCTGGCCGTACGGCGCGGGTCCGCCCTGTCCGTACGGCGGCGGGCCGCCCTGTTGCCCGTACGGCGGGGGCGCCTGCTGGGGACCGGGGCGCCCGGGATGCCCGGGGTGCCCGCCGTGCCCCGAAGGCCCCGCGGGGCCGGGGGGCCCGGGGTACGGCCCCTGCTGCCCCTGTTGTCCCTGCTGCCCCGCGCGGGAGTCGCGTCCGCGTCCGATCCTGAATCCAGCCACGATTCGAACGTACCTGGTCTCGGCGACGTCGGTGACGGGGCAGGGGGGAATCCGCCGGCCATTGCGGCCGAGCTGTGACATCCCTTAGGGGAACCCCGGGGGGCTAACCCCCCGTTGACCTTGGCTTTTGGTGCACCCTGCGGCGCCCGAGCGGGAGTTTACGACCCGTTCGGCGACTTGGCTGGCCGCGCGGCTCGCGGTGGCTGGGAGTCGGTGCCAGCGAGGTGGCTGGGTGGGGAAGGCCGCGAGGTGGGGGTGGGGCGGGCCCGGGCTCGCCCCCCCCCCCCCCCCCCCCCCCCCCCCCCCCGGTGGCCGAGCCGCTAGAACTCGTCCATCGTGTGCGGCAGCAACTCCGTGCGGAGCGCGGCGTCGAGGGCCGCCGCCGCACGCGCCGTGTGCTCGGTGACGACACCGGCCCGCACCAGCGCGCCTATCGCGGTCTCGCCCAGGTAGGCGCTGGCCAGCTCGCGCACGTCGAGCGCGAGGTCGGCCGGGGCTTCGGTCGGCTCGTACGTGGCCGTGCCGTCGGCGACGGCGAGCCGGAACCGGCCCGCGTTCGCCGGGATCTGGGCGTCCCGCACGTCGAGTACGAGATCGACGTCGGCGGCCCAGGACCTGGCGCGCAGCGCCGCCGCCACGTCCACCAGACGTACCCGCAGGCCCGGCTGCTGACCGGTGACGCGCACCTGGTCGCGGTCGGCGCAGAAGTGCAGCAACGGTTCGTCAACCGGCCGGCCCCAGGCGACCACCCGGTTCGAGAGGTCGATCGAGGCCAGGTAGCGCCAGAGCGCCGCGGCCACCGCCGGCGTGTCCGCCTCCAGTTCGAAGAGGTGCACGGAGCCGGGCCCGTCGTCGCCGCCCTTGGTGCGGTACAGCGCGTACCCGGCGAGCGGCTCACCCAGCGCCACGATCCGCGGCGGGCTCAGCTCGTCGTCCTCCTGGTCCTCCTCGACCAGCCACTCCGACTGCCACCACGCCTGCGTCCGGGCGGTCCGGCCGCCCCGTTCGGCGCGGGTGCGCTCGTAGTACGGGCCGAGCAGCGCGGGCGCCTCGGCCTTGTCGACCAGCCGCAGCGGGCGCTCGTCCGGCGCGATGCGCAGCGCGAGCGGCCGGGAGGAGTCGATGGTCAGGTGCAGCCCGGTGGTGCCGGTGCCGAAGCCGAACCGGCCGTAGATCGGGTCCTCGGACGCCCAGAGGCAGGCCAGCGGCGTGCCCGCCGCGCCGAACCCGCGGTACAGCTCGGCGATCAGCCCGGTGAGCACGCCCCGGCGCCGGTGGGTGGGCGCGACGGAGACGAAGGTCAGCCCCGGGGAGGGCAGCTCGCCGCCGGGCAGGGAGAGCGTGAAGTCGAGCGTGCCGAGCAGGCCGACCAGCCGGTCTCCGTCGTACGCGCCGATGCGGGTGCACTCGCGGAGGACGTCGAGGTGCTTCTTCCGCTTGTCGTCCTTGGGGCTTTCGTGGAAGACGAGGTAGTTCAGGTCGAGCGCCTCGTCCAGCCGGGTCTCCGGCACCTCGCCGAACCGCAGGGGGGAATGTTGTTCCATATTTCCGGACCGTAGTTCCGAAAAGTCGCACGGGCATCCGTTTTTTGCCCGGCTATGGGAAGCCCGCCGTTTCCGGTCCCGCGGGCGCGGCTCCCGCAGCGGACCAGCGACTGCGGGAGCCGGCGCACTGGGCGGCCCACCCCCCGACGAGGCGGGCCGCCGCCCCGGCCCGGCGCCCCGTTCGGCAGGAACGGGGCGCCGGCGGTGTGCGGGGCGGACCAGCGGCGGGCGGAGCGGGACGGGCCGGCACCGGCCCGGTTCGGCGTACGGAGGTACCTCCCGCTGCCGGGTCGGGAGTTGGGCTGCCGGGCCGGGGCCGGTGAGGGTCGGCCCAGGGCCGAAGCACCACCGGTTCCCCGCCGGCCCGCGCCGCGTTCTCGTCGCTTTCCCGCCGCTTTCCCGCGGCACGAACAACTGTGCCGTGTCGCCGTACGGCCGCGGAAGTGAATCTTGATAGGTGTTGGGCGCGCATCGATGCACGTTCGTATATCGCTACCGTCGGGGGGCGCGTGGTGCGGGAGGGAAGCGGCTCGGGCGATCCGAGCCCCCAGCAACTGCGGCTGTTCCTGCTGCTGGCGCGGGAACTCCACTTCGGCCGCGCGGCCCGGCGGGCCTATCTGACCCAACCCGCCTTCTCCCAGCAGATCCGCTCGCTGGAGCGCCGCATGGGGCTCACGCTGGTCGACCGCTCCACGCGGACGATCGGGCTCACGGCGGCCGGCCGGTCGCTGCTCCCCCAGATGCGGGCCGTCGTACGGGCCGCCGACCGGCTGCGCGAGACCGTCGCCGGGCCGACGCACGGGCTGGCCGGGCGGCTGGTGGTCGGCTCGTTCGAGGCGCTGGCCGCGGTGCAGCCGATGCGCGCCGTCCTGGACGCGCTGCGCCTGGCGCACCCCGGGCTCGAAGTGGAGGTGCGGCGGATGGGGTTCGGCGATTGGGCCGAACTGCTGCTGTCGGGGGCGGTGGACGCGGCGTTCGTCCTGCGGCCCGTACCGCCCGGCGTGCAGAGCCTGGAGCTGGCCACCATGGGGCGGGTGGTCTGCCTGCCGGCGGCCGACCCGCTGGCCGGCAGCGGGCCGCTGACCTTCGGGCAGTTGGCGGACCGTGCGCACATCGGGTGGTCGCCCCGGGCGCCGAAGCCCTGGCGCGACTTCTGGAGCGCGGACCCGCGGCCTGGCGGCGCGCCCGTGCGCTACTCGGCGCACCAGGCCGCGGACTTCGAATCCGCGCTGTTGGTCATCGCGATGGGCGAGGGCATCCAGTTCCCACCGGAGCCGGCCCGCAGGCTCTACCCACGCGCGGGCGTCGCGTACGCGGAGGTGGCGGGGCTGCCCCCGTGCTCGGCGGCGCTCGCCTGGCGCACGCAGGACCGCGACCGGCCCGGCGTCGCCGCCCTGCGCGGGGCGGCGCGGACGGTCGCCGGCTGATCGGGGCGCGGGCACGGGCCGGCCCATACGGCGGGGCGGGAGTGGCCGGTGGGCGCGGCCCGTACGACCTGCCGGCGGGCACGGCTCGTACGACGTATCGGTGGGCGCGGCCCGTACGACCTGTCGATGGCGGCGGCCCGTACGCCCAGCGGCGGGCGCAGCCCATCCGGCAGGGGGGGTGCCCGCCGCGCGCAGCTCGTTCCCCGAGCGGGCAAACGCCGGTGGGCGCGGCCCCTGTCGTACGGGGGCGCGCCCACCGGCGTGCCGTCTCGCGGGTCAGTACCGCGTACGCGGCCCGCGCGGGGTTACTTCACGGGCTGCGGCTCGGGGGCCGCAGCCTCCTCGCCCGCCTCGTCCGGGCCATCGGGCTCGGCCGGCGTCTTGACCGAGTCGAGCAGGAGCTGCGCCACGTCCACGACCTGGAGCGACTCCTTCGCCTTGCCGTCGTTCTTCTTGCCGTTGACCGAGTCGGAGAGCATGACCAGGCAGAACGGGCAGGCGGTGGAGACGATGTCGGGGTTCAGGGACAGCGCCTCGTCCACCCGCTCGTCGTTGACGCGCTTGCCGATCCGCTCTTCCATCCACATCCGGGCGCCGCCGGCACCGCAGCAGAAGCCGCGCTCCTTGTGCCGGTGCATCTCCTCGTTCCGCAGCCCCGGCACCTTGGCGATGATCTCGCGCGGCGGCGTGTAGACCTTGTTGTGCCGGCCCAGGTAGCACGGGTCGTGGTAGGTGATCAGGCCCTCCACCGGGGTCACCGGCACCAGCTTGCCCTCGTCGATGAGGTGCTGGAGCAACTGGGTGTGGTGGATGACCTCGAACTCGCCGCCGAGCTGCGGGTACTCGTTGGCGATGGTGTTGAAGCAGTGCGGGCAGGTGGCCACGATCTTCTTGCTGGCCTTGGGCTTCTTCGTGGCCTCGTCGTCGCTGTCCTCGCCGAAGGCCATGTTCAGCATCTCGACGTTCTGCTGGCCGAGCTGCTGGAACAGGAACTCGTTGCCGAGGCGGCGGGCCGAGTCGCCGGTGCACGCCTCGTCGCCGCCCATGATCGCGAACTTCACGCCCGCGATGTGCAGCAGTTCGGCGAACGCCTTGGTGGTCTTCTTGGCCCGGTCCTCCAGGGCGCCGGCGCAGCCCACCCAGTACAGGTACTCGACCTCGGTCAGGTCCTCGACGTCCTTGCCGACCACCGGGACCTCGAAGTCGACCTCCTTGGTCCACGCGAGGCGCTGCTTCTTGGCCAGGCCCCAGGGGTTGCCCTTCTTCTCCAGGTTCTTCAGCATCGTGCCGGCCTCACTGGGGAAGCTGGACTCGATCATGACCTGGTAGCGGCGCATGTCCACGATGTGGTCGATGTGTTCGATGTCCACCGGGCACTGTTCGACGCAGGCGCCGCAGGTGGTGCAGGACCACAGCACGTCGGGGTCGATGACGCCGTTCTCGGCCAGGGTGCCGATCAGCGGGCGCTCGGCCTCGGCCAGCGCGCCGGCGGGCACCTGCGCGAGCTGCTCTTCGGTGCCCTTCTCGGCACCCTCGGCGTCCTTGCCGCCGCCCGCGAGCAGATACGGCGCCTTGGCGTGCGCATGGTCGCGCAGGCCCATGATCAGCAGCTTCGGGGAGAGCGGCTTGCCGGTGTTCCAGGCCGGGCACTGCGACTGGCACCGGCCGCACTCGGTGCAGGTGGAGAAGTCGAGCAGGCCCTTCCAGGAGAAGTGCTCGACCTGCGAGACGCCGAACTGGTCGTCCTCGCCCGGGTCCTCGAAGTCGATCGGCTTGCCGGCCGAGACCATCGGCGGCAGCGCGCCCAGCGCGCTGGAGCCGTCCGCCTCGCGCTTGAACCAGATGTTGGGGAAGGCCAGGAAGCGGTGCCAGGCCACGCCCATGTCGGTCTTGAGCGCGACCGTGATCATCCAGATGAAGGAGGTGGAGATCTTGATCATCGCGACCAGGTAGGTCACGTTCTGCAAGGTGCTGACGTCGAGGTCGCGGAAGGCGACGACCAGCGGGTACGAGGCGAAGAACCCGGCCTCGTACGAGGCGACGTGGTGCTGGGCGCCCTCCAGGCCGCGCAGCGTCATGATGGAGAGGCCGACGATAAGGATGACGGCCTCGACGAAGTACGCCTGGCCGAAGTTCGACCCGGCGAAGCGGGACTTGCGGCCGGCCTTGCCCGGCTTGCTGAGCTGCCGGACGGCGATGAGGGTCAGGATGCCGACCGTCGTCATCAACCCGAGGAACTCGGTGAAGACCTCGTACGGCAGCCAGTCGCCGATGACCGGGATCAGCCAGTCGGCCTGGAAGAGCTGGCCGATGGCGTTGACGATGGTCAGCAGCAGCGAGAAGAAGCCCACCGCCACGAACCAGTGCGCGACGCCGACGACGCCCCAGCGGTTCATGCGGGTGTGGCCGAGGAACTCCTTGGCCACGGTGATCGTGCGTTGCACGGGTTCGTCGGTCCTGGTCCCCGCCGGTACGGGCTGACCGAGCCGTACGTAGTGGAAGATCTGGAGCAGGGCACGGCCGAACAGCGCGACGCCGACCGCGATGAGGACCAGCGACACGATGATCGCGGCGAGTTGCATGGCGGCTCCTCGAACCTACGAGAGCGGACTTACTAAGCAGTAACTTATCTGGTCTTTGCCGAGATTACCGAGGATCGGCAGGGCGGTGTACTCGACCAGCCGGTGATATGCGTCGCTCAGGCTCACCTGAGCGGCTTTTCTGTTGCCTGTTCGGGCGACTGACGGTTGCTTCGGCGCCCGCTGCGGGTGCCCGCTCCCGCGCCCGTTACGACATCCGCCCCGGCGTCCGATGTTGGCCTGAGGTGCGGGCACGGGCGCCGGCGTAGCTCCCGGGCCGGGCGTCGGCGACGGTGCGGGTGCGACGACGTGGCGGCGGATGTCTCATGGAGGAGCGGGCGGCGAACTCGGTCGGGCCATGCCGGACGGAGGCCGGGGCCCATGGGACCCGCGAGGCCCACGAGGCCCAGGGGAGAGCAAGATCAAGCCATCTGTAGATAAGGGCTACATAAAAGTTGAGCGGCCTCGACTCAGGTCTGTTGACAGGTCGGAATCCGTCGTGCACTCTTGAGTCAGTTCCACTCAAGTTGGCTGGAGGATTAGACATGGCTCGTGCGGTCGGCATCGACCTGGGTACGACGAACTCCGTCGTCAGTGTTCTCGAAGGCGGTGAGCCCACCGTCATCACCAACGCCGAGGGCGCCAGGACCACGCCGTCCGTCGTCGCCTTCGCGAAGAACGGTGAGGTGCTGGTCGGCGAGGTCGCCAAGCGCCAGGCCGTCACCAACGTCGACAGGACCATCCGGTCGGTCAAGCGCCACATGGGCACCGACTGGAAGATCAACCTGGACGGCAAGGACTTCAACCCGCAGCAGATCAGCGCCTTCATCCTGCAGAAGCTGAAGCGGGACGCCGAGGCGTACCTGGGCGAGAAGGTCACGGACGCGGTCATCACCGTCCCCGCCTACTTCAACGACTCCGAGCGGCAGGCGACGAAGGAGGCCGGCGAGATCGCGGGCCTGAACGTGCTCCGCATCGTCAACGAGCCGACCGCCGCGGCCCTCGCGTACGGCCTGGACAAGGACGACCAGACGATCCTCGTCTTCGACCTCGGCGGCGGCACCTTCGACGTCTCGCTGCTGGAGATCGGCGACGGCGTGGTCGAGGTGAAGGCCACCAACGGTGACAACCACCTCGGTGGTGACGACTGGGACCAGCGCGTCGTCGACTACCTGGTCAAGCAGTTCAACAACGGGCACGGCGTGGACCTGTCCAAGGACAAGATGGCGCTCCAGCGTCTCCGCGAGGCCGCGGAGAAGGCGAAGATCGAGCTGTCCTCGTCCACCGAGACCACGATCAACCTGCCCTACATCACGGCCTCCGCCGAGGGCCCGCTGCACCTGGACGAGAAGCTCACCCGGGCCCAGTTCCAGCAGCTCACCTCGGACCTGCTGGAGCGCTGCAAGACCCCGTTCCACAACGTCATCAAGGACGCCGGCATCGCGCTGTCCGAGATCGACCACGTGGTGCTCGTCGGTGGCTCCACCCGGATGCCCGCCGTCGCCGAGCTCGTCAAGGAGCTCACCGGCGGCCAGGACGCCAACAAGGGCGTCAACCCGGACGAGGTCGTGGCCATCGGTGCCGCGCTCCAGGCCGGTGTGCTCAAGGGTGAGGTCAAGGACGTCCTGCTGCTCGACGTCACCCCGCTGTCGCTTGGCATCGAGACCAAGGGCGGCATCATGACCAAGCTGATCGAGCGCAACACCACGATCCCGACCAAGCGCTCGGAGATCTTCACGACGGCCGAGGACAACCAGCCGTCCGTGCAGATCCAGGTCTACCAGGGCGAGCGCGAGATCGCCGCGTACAACAAGAAGCTCGGCATGTTCGAGCTGACCGGCCTGCCGCCGGCGCCGCGCAACGTGCCGCAGATCGAGGTCACCTTCGACATCGACGCCAACGGCATCATGCACGTGTCCGCCAAGGACCTGGGCACCGGCAAGGAGCAGCGGATGACCGTCACCGGCGGCTCCGCGCTGCCGAAGGACGACATCGAGCGCATGATGCGCGAGGCCGAGCAGTACGCGGACGAGGACCACAAGCGCCGCGAGGCCGCGGAGACCCGCAACCAGGCCGAGCAGCTCGTCTACCAGACCGAGAAGTTCCTCAAGGACAACGAGGAGAAGGTCCCGGGCGACGTCAAGGGCGAGGTGGAGGCCGCCGTCACTGAGCTGAAGGAGAAGCTCAAGGGCGAGGACAACGCCGCGATCCGCGAGGCCACCGAGAAGGTCGCGACGGTCAGCCAGAAGCTCGGCCAGGCGCTGTACGCCGACGGTCAGGCCGCTGCCGGCGCCCCGGGTGCCGACGCCGCCGGTGCCGCCGGTGCCGGTCAGGCCAAGGACGACGACGTCGTGGACGCCGAGATCGTCGACGACGAGAAGGACAACCGCCAGGGCGGTGCCGCGTGACGGAAGAGACTCCGGGCTTCGACGAGCAGCCCGACGTCCCTTCCGACGCCACCTCCGACGCCGCGTCGAAGTCCGACGCGGCGAAGGGGGCCGGGTCCGCCGACGCGGCGGGCCCGGCGGCCTCGGCCGGGGACGCACCAGATGCCGGCCTCGACGAGAAAGCACAGCACGACGTGGCGCTGACGGCTCAGCTCGACCAGGTCCGTACGGCCCTCAACGAGCGCACCGCTGACCTCCAGCGCCTCCAGGCGGAGTACCAGAACTACCGCCGTCGGGTGGAGCGGGACCGGGTCGCGGTCAAGGAGATCGCCGCGGCGAACCTGCTCTCCGAGCTGCTTCCGGTGCTCGACGACATCGGTCGCGCCCGGGACCACGGCGAACTGGTCGGCGGCTTCAAGTCGGTGGCCGAGTCGCTGGAGACGGTGGTCGCCAAGATGGGCCTCCAGCAGTTCGGCAAGGAGGGCGAGCCCTTCGACCCGCTGGTGCACGAGGCGCTGATGCACAGTTACGCGCCGGACGTCACCGAAACCACGTGCGTGTCGATCCTCCAGCCGGGGTATCGCATCGGCGAACGGACCATCCGCCCCGCGCGGGTGGCCGTCGCCGAGCCGCAGCCGGGCGCCACGTCCGGTGGCGCTCAGGCAGAGACGGGTGAAGACGCGTCTGACGAGGAGAACGGTGGCCCGGACGAGGGCTGACGTGACGTACGGAGCTGACGTGACGTACGGAGAGGAGGGACGTCGAGGATGAGCACCAAGGACTTCGTCGAGAAGGACTACTACAAGGTCCTCGGCGTCCCCAAGGACGCCACCGAGGCCGAGATCAAGAAGGCGTACCGGAAGCTCGCCCGCGAGTTCCACCCGGACGCCAACACCGGTGACGCCAAGGCCGAGGAGCGCTTCAAGGAGATCTCCGAGGCCAACGACGTCCTCGCCGACCCCAAGCGCCGCAAGGAGTACGACGAGGCCCGGGCGCTGTTCGGGAACGGTGGCTTCCGCCCCGGTCCCGGCGGCCCCGGGGGCACCGGGAGCTTCAACTTCGACCTCGGCGACCTCTTCGGGGGCGGCGGTCCGCAGGGCGGCCAGCCCGGAGCCGGCGGATTCGGCGGCGGGCTCGGGGACGTGTTCGGCGGCCTGTTCAACCGCAGCGGTGCGGGGACGCGGGCGCAGCCGCGGCGCGGTCAGGACATCGAGTCCGAGGTGACGCTCAGCTTCACCGAGGCGGTGGACGGCGCGACGGTGCCGCTGCGGATGTCCAGCCAGGCGCCGTGCAAGGCGTGCCAGGGCACCGGTGACAAGAACGGCACCCCGCGGGTCTGCCCGACCTGCGTGGGCACCGGGCAGGTCAGCCGGGGCGGCGGCGGTGGGTTCTCGCTCACCGACCCGTGCGTGGAGTGCCGGGGCCGGGGCCTGATCGCCCAGGACCCGTGCGAGGAGTGCAAGGGCAGCGGCCGGGCCCGTTCCTCGCGCACCATGCAGGTCCGCATCCCGGCCGGGGTCAGCGACGGCCAGCGCATCCGGTTGCGTGGCAAGGGTGCCCCGGGTGAGACCGGTGGTCCGGCCGGCGATCTGTACGTCGTGGTGCACGTGGACGCCCACCCGGTCTTCGGCCGCAAGGGCGACAACCTGACCGTCACGGTCCCGGTCACCTTCGACGAGGCGGCCCTCGGCGGCGAGGTCAAGGTCCCCACGTTGGGCGGCCCACCGGTCACCCTGAAGCTGCCCGCCGGCACCCCCAGCGGGCGTACGATGCGGGCCCGTGGCAAGGGTGCCACCCGTAAGGACGGCACGCGGGGCGATCTGCTGGTCACCATAGAGGTGACGGTGCCGACCGAGCTGAACGACAAGGCGCGCGACGCGCTGGAGAACTACCGCGACGCCACGGCGGGTGAAGACCCGCGGGCCGAGCTGTTCCAGGCCGCGAAGGGAGAATGAGATGGACGGCCGAGGCGCACGCCCCGGCGGCAACAGCCGCAATCCGTACGAGCTGACCGACGACTCACCGGTGTACGTCATCTCGGTCGCCGCCCAACTCTCCGGTCTGCACCCGCAGACCCTGCGCCAGTACGACCGCCTCGGCCTGGTCTCACCGGACCGCACGGCGGGCCGCGGGCGCCGCTATTCGGCCCGCGACATCAGCCTGCTCCGCCAGGTCCAGGCGCTCAGCCAGGACGAGGGCATCAACCTCGCCGGCATCAAGCGCATCATCGAACTGGAGAACCAGGTGGCCGCGCTCCAGCAGCGGGTCGCCGAACTCCAACAGGCCGTGGAGGGCGCCGCGGCGGCCATGCAGCAGCGCGAGGCCGCCGTCCACGCCTCGTACCGCCGCGACCTGGTCCCCTACGACCAGGTCCAGCAGACCAGCGCCCTGGTCGTGTGGCGCCCGCGCAGGCCGGGTCAGGACTGACGGGCGGACGGCCGGCCGACGACGGGACGCGCGGGAGGCGCGTGTTCGTCGCGGGTGCGGGTCGCCGGGGTCAGTCGGTGTCGAGCCATTGAGACATAGCGAACGGTAGGTCCGTCGCCCTTCGGGGGTGGCGGACCTACTGCGTTGTCGGGCGTTGCGGGGCGGGTGCGATGGTGCTGCGCGGCGGCCTGAACGCGACGGGCTGGCCAGCCGCGCCGATGCGCGGGCCCCGCGCCACAGCGTCGCGTACGCCCTGACGTCATACGCACTGACGCCGTGCGCTCTGACGCCGCTCGGCCGGGGCATATTGGCCCCCATGGGGGTGGCGTGTGCTGGGGCGGAGGCCCACTGGGAGAAGGTCCCGAACGCTCAGGAGTCGTACGGCGGACGCGGGTCCGCGGGGGCCGGCAGGTCTGGAACACCTGTCGGGCCGGCGCGCGATGCGATGGCCGCGCTGACCTCGGTCGATCTAGCAGGGGCGGCAGGAATCGAACCTACAGCCTTCGGTTTTGGAGACCGGTGCTCTGCCAATTGAGCTACGCCCCTTCGGTAGCTGTAGCTTGCCACGGCTCATCGGCGGCTAACCAACGGATTGTTGCGGGGCACGGGCTGCGGGGCCGGGTACGGGACGTCCCAGGGTTTTCAAGGCAGTGGAGAATATGGGGAGATAGGCGAGAAGGCGAGGTATGCGCATCGCCCGTCTGGCGGTATCCCTGATGAGGCGGGCGTGGCAGGGGCCGGGCTGCGGCCGAGTGGGGCGGTGGAGCACGGGGGTGCCGGGTGCGCGGGGCGCGTGCTCGGGGGGCGCAGAGCCGTACGGGACGGTTGATCCGGCCCGGAGGGACCGCGGCGACGGCTTCGAGGTGATGCGGGGTGTGTTCCGAGCCCCGGGCAGGCTCATGGGAATGTGACTGGCGTTGGCCATCGCGGCGGCCGGCGGCTTCTTCGCGCTGTCCATGATCCCCGGCGCGGATGACTCGCTCCCCATTGAGGAGCGGACTATGGCGCCCATACATGTGGACGGCTAGCCAGGCTGATGTGGCCGCCAAGTCAGCTTCCCAGCAGATGAGTGCCGTCCCCTGGGCAGCTTCCCTCCGATCGCCTTGCTGACCGCGGACGGCGAGGTGCTGATCGAATGAACAGCCTGAAGGATGAGACCGGGCACCCAGGGACAAGCGGCCGTTGGAACAAGCTACTTGGTCTTCAACTTGCTCCAAGCCGAAGGGGCGACGACCTTCCTGCCGTCGAACGCAACTCGCCCGACCCTGCCGGCTCCCGATTCAGCCGAGGATGCTGTGGCGTACGCCGTGGGCGTATACCGTGCCGGTTGTCGAGATGCACGACCGGTTCACGGCAAGTTGGTGGTCTGCGTGGGGGCATATGGTGATGAGCCGAAGCGACTTCTACATCGTCGGTGGCCTGTTTCTACTCCTCCACGTGGCCTTATTAGCAAGTCATTTCGTCCTCAGCCGCAAACGCATCACCTACCACGTGCAAGTAGACACCCCGATCTGCGTGGGCCTTCAGGCGACTGACGCCGTCGCGGATTGGGAACTGGGTGGTGGCCAGGGTCACGTCCAGGGCACGTCCCTGGTACGCCTGCGCATCAAGAACGATGGCAACAAAAACATCACGCGGCACGACCTCCAGGAGCCGCTCTCCGTCGAATTCCCCGATCGCCTGATCGTTGCGGTACAGGCCGTGCACGTCGGGGCTGGCCTATGCACGCCATGGACGCGCAACCGAGCTTTCACGGTGTGGAGCAGTAAGTTCACCCTGCCCACATTTCCCCTCAAGCGCCGAGGCCATTTCACCCTGCTCTTCCTACTGGCCGGCGACGGCAACACAGTGGTGGTGAACGGTTATATCGCTGGCGGCTCCATTCGACGCAAGGTCCTCAAAGATCGCGGGACGGCATCCGGGTTCGCGTGGGGCAGGGTGCATGACTGGGGCCCTATCGCCAGCGTGGGCCTGCTGGGCGGTTTCCTCGCGGGCGCCTTCTGGAAAGGTACGTGGGGCCCCCTACCTGAGGTGGCCGCGGACGCCTCGGCACTGCGCAGCGCAACGTGCCTGATCATCGTATGCGTCGTGTGGGCGTGGCTGTGGATCACCCGAGACACAGCCACGGCGCAACACCGAGCGAGCCACCTAGCGGCTGCCGCGAGTGTCTGCTACCTGCTGACGGTCGTCCTGGGGGTGCCCGCCTTCGACGAGGTGGCGAGTGCTTCCTTCAACCCGTCCGAGACAGCCCAGCTCCTCACCTCCGTCGGCGCTTTGGCATCGGCTATCGGGTTCAGCATCGCCTCGATCATCAGGGCCGTGGCCCAGCTCAAGCACAGTCAGGCTGACCTGGAGCGGGCCCGCAGAGGGCAGTCCGCCAGCCCGGCCGACGCCGCCCCGTCCGAACCTGCCGCTGAGCCCGATCCGAACACCCCGTCGCCCTGATACACGCGCCCGAAGCAACCAGAGTCCGAGCTGGTCGGGGCCTCCCCGAAACACCACTGGGGTCACGGTATCGAGCAACCAATGAGCTCCGCCCGTTTTCTCCAGCCCCCCGGTCCTCCCCAGATATCTCCGGGGCACCGGCCCGGGCCCGCCCCGGGACCCCGCACGGTGGGCGGCACTTAGCTTCGGGGCCGTAGACCGGAACGCACCCGCTGGCATTGGGAAGCAGGGACGACTGTGATCTTCTTCTACCCCATCGCGTTCTTTGCCCTGGCCGTGTTCTTCGGCATCTTGATCAGCGTGGGGCCGGAAAACCTGGCCCGAGAGGAAATGAACAAGTACCGCGACCCCACGGCGGCTGCCGACGCTCTGATGCCGTCCGACCGTGAACTCGCCCGTCAGCGGATCGGGTTATGGATCGCGTTGATAGCCATGGTGCTCCTTGGCATCTACTCGCTCAAAATGACCAATGACACCAGTGATCCGCCCCCCGAAGAGAAACAACACTCCACACCCAAGTCTCGGGACTCACTGCTCCATGGGCCGGACCTGACCCTTCCGCCCAAGCCCACTCCCACCTCCACTCCCACCTCCACCCCCACCTCCGCCCCCACCGAGCACGAGAGCCCAGGCGGGGGCGGACTCGACAGGTAGGGGCCGGGCCGACCGCGTAACCCGGGGCCGCCCCCGTAACCCCGAACCACCCTACGAACGCAACGGCCCAGGCCGCCCCAGGCCCGGGCCGTGCTCGCGGGCAATTCGTGTGCTACTCGCCCGCCGCCCTGTCCCCCACCGCGCGGCGGCGCGTCGCAGGGTTGGTGAGGGAGTCGGGGCGCCAGACGCCGTCCACCTGGTAGCGGTCGACGCCTGGGGGGACTATTTCGTCGATGCGGTCCAGGGTCGCGTCGTCCAGGGTGAGGGTGGCGCCCTTCAGGAGGCTCTCCACCTGTTCCTGGGTGCGGGGGCCGATGATGACCGAGGTGACTGCGGGGTGGGCCAGCGGGAAGGCTATGGCCAGTTCCGGGAGGGTGCAGCCCAACTCTTCGGCTAGTAGGGCGAACTGCTCGACCGTATCCAGCTTGGCGACGTTCTCCGGTATCGACTGGTCGAAGCGGTGCGGGCTGAGCGCGGCGCGTCCCACGGTCAGGTCGATGGGCTGGCCCGCGCGGTACTTGCCGGTGAGCAGGCCGCTGGCCAGCGGACTCCAGGTCAGTACGCCCATCTCGTACCGCTGGCAGGTCGGCAGCACCGCGGTCTCCACGCCGCGGCCGAGCAGCGAGTACGGCGGCTGTTCGGTGCGGAACCTGGACAGTCCGCGGCGCTCCGCCACGTGGTGGGATTCGGCGATCCGCTCGGCCGGGAACGTGGAGCTGCCGAAGGCGCGGATCTTGCCCTGCGCGACCAGGTCGCCCAGTACGCCCAGGGTCTCCTCGATGTCGGTCCGCGGGTCGAACCTGTGCACCTGGTAGAGGTCGATCCAGTCCGTGTCGAGCCGCTTCAGGCTCTCCTCCACCGCCCGGGTGATCCAACGGCGGCCGTTGCCGCGCCGGTTGGGGTCCTCGCCCATCGGGAAGTACACCTTCGTCGCGAGCACGACGTCATCGCGCCGGCCCTGCAACGCCTTGCCGACGATCGTCTCCGACTCGCCCGCGGAGTACATGTCCGCGGTGTCGACGAAGTTGATGCCCGCGTCGAGCGCGGTGTGGATGGCCCGCACCGACGCGTCGTGGTCCTTGTTGCCCACGGAACCGAACATCATGGTGCCCAGGCAGTACGTGCTGACTTCGATCCCCGTACGCCCCAGGGGGCGGTAGCGCATGCTCATGGGGTGGCACGTTAGGTGCTGGAGTTGACTCCAAGTCAAGACCTCACGTCGGGGCTGCTGCTGGTGGGGGCGGTGGCTGCGGGCCCCTCCTCTCCGGCTCGTCTTCCTCTCCGGCTCGCCTCCCTCCCCCCGGTTCTCCCCTCCCCGGCTGACGCCGTCGCGTACGCGCTCACCCGCTCACGCCGTCGCGTACGTGCTCCGCCGGCTCACGCCGTCGCGTACGTGCTCCGCCGGCTCACGTCGTGGCGTACGTGGCCAGGGACGGTTCCAGGAGGGTGAACGCCGCTTCCGCCTCGGCCCTGACCTCCGCGGCGATCTCTTCATCCGTGCGGCCCGCGAGGGTCAGTTGCTGAATGCGGGCGAAGAGGACGCGGTGCACCGCGCCGAGTACGGCCGCCGCGGTGCGCGGCTCGACGTCCGTGGCCGCCGCGCCGGTGGCCTCGGCGAGCGCGCCGGCGAGGGCGTCCTCGCGCTGGTCGTGCAGGCCGCGCAGGCAGGTCGTCAGGGTCGGGCTGTCGGCGATCATGCGGGTGAAGCCCAGGCCTGCGAACCCGGCCACCGGGTCCTGCGCGTCGACCGCGGCGAGGAAGGCGCGGCGCAGCGCGGCGAGCGCGGATTCGCCCGGCGCGCGGTCCGCGATGGTCGCGGCCAGCGCACCCGTGAACGCGTCCTGGTGGTCGAGGGCCAGGTCTTCCTTGCGCGGGAAGTAGTTGGTCACCGTCTTCTTGGCGACCCGGGCCGCGTCCGCGATGTCGGCGATGGTGGTGCGTTCGAAGCCCTGCGCGATGAAGAGTTCGGTCGCCCGGTCGGAGATGAGCTGGCGCGTCTCACGCTTCTTGGTCTCGCGCAGGCCGGTCGCTGCGACGTGCGGCGTGGAGTTCTCCTCGATACCCATGGGCAAACCTTACCCCCGTTGTATTTATACGTTGACACCCCGGCGAGGCGGTGCGTAACTTTACGGCCGTTGCAAACTTGCGCCCGTCGGGCGTGGCTGGCCTCCCCTATGCGTCACCGATGCGTCATGGGCGGCCGGCCGACGTCCGGCGCGTAACCCCGGTACCCGGTACGTACGCACCCCCCGCACCACTCCGCACCTCACCGTTCGTCCCGTCCACTCCACGGAGGACTGTTGCTCCAGACCGTTGCTGTTCCCGTCCGCCCCGCGAACCCCGCCGACGTCGACGGCGCTGCGTCCGCGTCCGCGTCGCCTGTCTCCGATCCCGCGTCCACCGCTGCCGCCGCCGCTGCCGTCCGGGCGCGGATCGGCGTACTGGTCAGCGGGCCGCTGCCGGCCGATGCGGAGGTACGGCCGGTCGGCGAGCGGGGCGAGTGGGTACGGGCGCCCGGCGCCGGCGGCGGGGCGGTGATCTACGTGCACGGCGGCGGCTTCGCGCACACCATGCCCGCCGCCGAACGCCTCATGGCGTACCGGTTGTCGCAGGCCACCGGCCGTCCCGCGGTCCGCGTCGACTACCGGCTCGCGCCCGCCCACCCGTACCCGGCGGCGCTGCACGACGTGTTGGACGTCTGGCGGGACGTGCTCGCCGCGGGCGTGCCGGCGGCCGACGTGGTGTTCTTCGGCGAGTCCGCCGGGGCGACGCTGGTGCTGTCGGCACTGCTCGAACTGGCCCGTACGGGGGGGCCGTTGCCCGGCGCCGCGGTGGCCGTCTCCCCGATCACCGACTTCACGCTGTCCGGGGCTTCGGTGGACGGCGCTTCGGTGGACGGCGCTTCGCCGGGCGGGGCCGGCGCCGGTGCGGCGGAGGCGGGTCGCGCGGAGGCCGGTACGCCGGAGGCCGGTACGCCGGAGGCCGGTACGCCGGAGGCCGGTACGCCGGAGGCCCGTGGGGCGGACGTCATCAGTCGGACCGTGCTGGCCGCCATCACGGCCGACTACCTGGCCGGCGCCGACCCGCGGCAGGCCCCGCAGTCGCCGCTGTACGGGTCGTTGTCCGGGCTGCCGCCGCTGCTGTTGGCCGTCGGTGCGGATGAGGTGCTGCTGGATGACGCGCGCCGGTTCGCTGCGGCGGCGGACGCGGCCGGGGTGAGCGTGCGGCTCGATGTGCACGCGGGTATGCCACATGCCTTCCACCTCTCTGACCAGGGCGAAGTGCTGCTCGAACGACTCGCCGCCTGGCTGGCCGACCCGGTCCGTACGCATCGGGTCAGCGAGCCGGAGGCCGGCCCGTACGCGCTGGCCGAGGGGCCCGACGGGGCGCTCTGGCACACCCTGGTGCACGAGAACGCGATCGCCCGCCGCGACCGGTCGGGCCGCGTCACCCGGCAACCGGTGGGCGCCCGACCGACGTTGATCGCGCCCGGCCCGGACGGCGCGCTGTGGTTCACCGAGTACGGGGCGCATCGGGTCGGCCGGATCGTGCCCCCGGGTGCGGCTGTCGGTACGGGCGGGGGCGCGGCCGGTGAGCTGCCGCACGCTGCGGGGGGTGGCACGGCGGGCGGTCGGGGGACGGGTGCCGGCGACGCGGCGGACGGTGTGCAGGACGGGCCGCTCGGTCGGTACGAGTCGGTGGCACTGCCGACGGCCGAGGGCGGCCCGTTCGGGATCGCGGCCGGGCCCGACGGAGCCATGTGGTGCACGCTGTCGGCCGCCGACCGCATTGCGCGGATCGCCCCAGACGGCCGGGTCACGGAGTACCCGGCGCCCGGGTCCTTCCCGTCGTCGCTGGTCACGGGCGCGGACGGGGCGCTGTGGTGCACGCTCAACCAGAGCCATGCCATCGGCCGCATCGACGTCGAAGGGCACGGCACCGCCTATCCGCTGCCGACCGCCGACGCGGCGCCGGTGGGCATCGCGGCCGGCCCTGACGGCGCCCTGTGGTTCACCGAGATCGGCGCCGGCCAGATCGGGCGCATCACGGTGGACGGCACGATCACCGAGTTCCCGCTGCCGGACCGCGCGGCCCGGCCGCACGCGATCGCGCCGGGCCCGGACGGCGCCCTGTGGTTCACCGAGTGGGGCACGGGCCGTATCGGCCGCATCACCACCACCGGCGACCTCACCCACTACGACCTGCCGGATGCGAGCAGCGAACCGCACGGCATCGCCGCGTACGACGGGGCGGTGTGGTGCGCGCTGGAGGTGGGGGCGTTGGCGCGGGTTGCGGTGCCGGAGTGAGGTAGGGGGTGGGGTGGGTGTGCACACTCCGCCGCGGGGGTGGGTGTGCACACCCCCGCCGCGTACGCCCACCCCGCAGTCGCTCCCTCGCCGCGTACGCCCGTATCGGTGGGGTCAGGGGCTCCGGGGCCAGGAGACCGAAGTCAGGAGTCCTGGACGAGGAAGCGGCCCCGGCTGGCGTCCGGTGATACGAAGGCGAAGGCGAGCGGGGCCGAGCCGAGGTCGAGGTGGAAGGGCAGGAAATTCGGGCTCAGTTGGAGCAGGAGTTTCCACGGGCCGCCGGGCGGCCAGCCATCGCCCTGGAAGAAGGCGGGGTGCCGCCCAGTTTGTCGTCGCCGATCGGTTCTGGTTTTCGGCCGGGTTCCGATCCGCTTTCCCCTTCACACTCGGGGGCGTTCGCCCTTTCCGGTTCGAGGTCGGAATCGGGGCGGAGGACGACGGTGTACTCCGCATCCGAGCCGTCCGCGGCGTGGTACAGGCTCGGGCCGCTGACCAGCGGAAGCGTCGCCCCGGTGGAGTCGCCGTCCGGCTGTACGATCACCGCGTTCGCCCCCTCGTCGGGGAAGATGACGTCCGGGTCGAAGAACGTCACGTCACCGAATTCGGCGTGCGTGACGAAGACGTACGCCAGTTTCCCCCGCCCCGCTTCACCGAGCACCGCACCGAGTTCGATCTGACAGACGAACCGCATCGGCTCGCCCCACGCCTCATTCACCGGCCACTGCGGCTCGCCGAGCCATACCGGTTGGCCGCCGAATTTCGTGACCGGGGCGGTGATGGGACTTTCGGCGGGAACGAACGCCTCGATGCGCAGGGTGGCCACCACGAATGCCCTCCTCGGGGAACGGGAGGGAATTGTTCCACCGAGCGGCGGGGCGCGCGGGGTGGGGGCACGCCGTGCGGCCGTACGGGCCAGGCGTGTGCCGTGCGCCCGTACAGGCCGGGGGTGTGCCGTACGTCCGTACAAGGCGGGGTGTGTTCCGGGCCCGCACGGCCTGAGGCCCGCCGCACCCCGGGCAGAGGCGCCTCCCACCCGCCCTGTCCCACTTTCAGCAACACACGTTGCCCCTCCCAGGACGGGCGCGGTGCAATGGGTGTGTGGACAGGACACCCGCCATCGCGCACGCCCTGGCCGAGGTCGGGCCGCGGCTGAAGCGGCTGCGCGCCGAGCGCGGCATCACCCTGGCCGGGCTCTCCGCGGCCACCGGGATCTCCAAGAGCACCCTGTCCCGGCTTGAGTCGGGTCAGCGGCGACCCAGCCTTGAGCTGCTGCTGCCGATCGCGCAGGCGCATCAGGTGCCGCTCGACGAGTTGGTCGGCGCCCCCGAGGTGGGTGACCCGCGGGTGCGGCTCACGCCCCGCACCGCGCACGGCAAGACGGTGGTGCCGCTGACCCGGCAGCCCGGACCGCTCCAGGCGTTCAAGATGGTGCTGCCGGCCAGCCGCGACACCCCGCAGCCGTGCACGCACGAGGGGTACGAGTGGATCTACGTGCTGGCCGGCCGGTTGCGGCTGGTGCTGGCCGACCACGATCTGGTGCTCGGGGCGGGCGAGGTGGCCGAGTTCGACACCCGCCTCCCGCACTGGTTCGGCGCCGCCGGCGGGGCCCCCGTCGAAGTGCTCAGCCTGTTCGGCGCACAGGGCGAGCGGATGCACGTACGGGCCCGACCGCAGCAGCGCCCCGCGGAGCGGTGACCCACCCCACGGCGACCAACCCACCCGCGGCCAACCCATCTCGCTCGGCCCAACCCACGGCCGGCCCGCCCACACCCCACAGATAACCAGTGGAGCACCGCCCAAGCTGATGGCAGGGTGACTCCCATGTCATCGTCCGTAGCCGAACAACTACTCCGTGAACTCCACGCCTCGCTCACCCAGCGCAAGCGTCCCGAGGACGTGGCCCGGCTCATTCAAGAGCTGCATGCCGCACGGGGCACCACCCTCGACGTGGCGACCGGGGCGGCGCTCGCTGCGGCGGCCGAGCACTCGCTCAGCAACCTCTGGCACGGCTACACCTCCATGCTGGAGGACTTCGCTCGCCCAGTCGGCGCCCAGCGCCAACTCGCACGCGCGACAAGCCTGTTTGCGAGCGTTTCGGAACTTCCGGTCAGTGCCGGTGACGACCCCGACCAGATCGAGGCGGTGATCCGGCGCGCGGGCGAGGAGATCGGCAGGGCGTACGGGCAGAACCACTTTGCCGCGGATCGGCTCAACCGGGCCGCGCGTACGGCGGCGGGCCTCGGGGAGATGTCGAAGCGCCAGTACAACAAGCGTTTCCGACTGTTGCGCCGGATGGAGGCCAAGCTGGCCCGGCTCATCCACCAGCACCACTGCCGCGAGGTGACGATGACCGGCAAGGGCGCCCTCGCACACACCCTGTCGTACGAACTGTTCGCCGCCGACGCGGACTCGGCGGCCTTCATCGCGTACCTCACGGCCCGCGGCTACATGCGCAGCGTCTTCACCAACGGCCGGCAGCGTCAGGTCTACGACGAGGTCGCGGAGGCGTTGTTCAACCGCCTGCGGGCCGCTCCCGAGCGGGCCTGCTGGTACGCGGTCGCGCATGCGTACCCGACGACCGAGGTGCTGGCTCGGGTGTCCGACCAGGACCTCACGCGGTTGCTGGTGCGGTGGAACCAGGTCCTGCGACAGGTCGCCGACCTGCTGGAAGGCATCTGGAACCGCCGGCCGCTGGAGCGCAACACGATGATCGTGCGCCGCGGCGACGACTCGACGACCTGGAACCAGGCCGCACAGTCGTGGAACACGGCCCGGGCCCATTGGCTGGCGCTGCTCGAAGAGTTGGGCCAGTACGAGATCCTGGACCGCTTCTGCCCCGGCAAGGTGCCCCGTCTCATGGCCGCCGACGTCGTGGGCTGGCACAGCATGAGCGGGGGCGAGGACGGGAGCGGGGACGGACTGCATCCCGACACCCACGTGTGGGCGGAACTCCCGCTGCCCTGGAAGGTTCTCCGAGGTGAGGAGGAGTGCCCGCGGTCGCTCGTCGAAGCGGTCTGTCTCCGGCATCGGGTGGACCCGGTGGCCCGGGCCTGGACCGGCCCCAGGCCGACGGCCAAGGCCGTTGCCTTCCGGCGAACTCCCGAGCTGGTGCATGGAGTTGCGGTGGCCGATCCGCTCCTGGCCAGCGTGCTCCGGTCGGCCGGGGTCTACTCGGGCAAGGGCATGCGGGCCGCCGCCCAGGAGTAGGAACGACCGGGGGCGAAGGGCACCGGACCGGGCCCGGAAACCGGTTGCCACCGCGCCGCGGTCCGGGCCATGATCTGAGGGCGACGAGGAAGCTCTGCGGTGGAGCACCCGGCTCGGCTTCCGGGTGGACGTAGGTTCGAATCCTGCCCTCGTCGCTTTTTACGTGCCGCCGCGGCGGATCGACGGCCCCACCCGCGCCCCACCCCACCGCCGGGCCAAGCCCCCCCACAGCGACCAACTCACGACCCGCTGAGCAGCTCCCCCAACCAACGCCCACGAGCCACCGCCCCCGGCGCATGGGCGGCGGGGGCGGTGGCGGGGAGCACCGGCCGGGGCGGGGCTGGGAGTCGGCCGGTGGTCTGCGGGGCGCGGGTGTTGCGCGGCGGTTGCTGCACAACCGGTGTTGCGCAGTGGCCCTTGGACGACGGTTGCGGCGCGGCGGTCACGGCGCCGCCGCTTCCGGGCGGGCCGTGGCCGCCGCACAGCCGGTGCTGCGCGCCAGCGCCGTATCCGCGGTTGCTAACCCGCCGTGCGGCGGCGCAGCCGGGTTGCCGCGGCGCCCGCGCCGATGAGCAGGGCGCCGCCGCCGGCGACGGTCGCGACGAGGGCGGCGCCGCCGAGGCCGGAGGAGGACGGGGCGTCGGAGGCGGTGGTGCGCGCCTTCGCCGGGGCTGCCGGGGCCGCCTGTTCGGCCATCGGGGCGGACTGTTCGGCGGCGTTGCCGTAGCCGCCGAACTGGCCGTTGCGCTGGTAGGCCGAGCCGGGCAGCTTGTCGCCGTACGCCTTGTGCACCCGGTCCTGGTAGGCGGCGACGGTGGTGCCGCGGGTGCCGACGGCGTCCCGGGCCGCCTTGTTCAGCGGCAGCACCCGGTCGCCGTCCAGCGCGTACCAGGCGGCTATCTGCGGTTCGGTGAAGACCAGGTCGCCCGCGGTCTTGCGGCCGAAGCTGACCTCGTCGGTGCCGGAGATGACGTTGGCCACCGTCCACTGCTGCGTCTTCGCGTCCCGTACGGTCCACACGGTGGCGGCGGCGCCGGAGGACGAGCGGGCCTCGGACGCCAGGTAGGCGAACTCGGCGACCGGCGTGGACGCCTTGCCCGTGCCGCGGACGAAGTCCGGGTTGAGCGAGTAGACCGGGACGGTGGAGCCGACCAGCTTCGGCGCCTGCCGGGCCGCTTCGTCGCGGGTGACCTGCGCGTTCAGCGTGTCCTTGCCCTTGGCCTGCTGCCGCTGCTCCAGCCTGACGAAGAAGGACGCGATGCGGTCCGTGGTGTCCTGGCTGGTCAGCGTCTTGGCAGCGGCTGCCTGGTCATTGCTGGATACGGTGACCGGGGCCGCCGGACGCGGGCCCTGGTCGGCGGCGGACGCCGCGGGCGCAAGCAGGACAAGGGCGCCGACGCCCGCGGCGAGCGAGGCGCCGCCGAGCCCGCTGAGCCGGCGCGCCGCGCCGGGCTGCCGGGGGCCGCCGGCGGCGGGTGTCTGGGAACGGGTCGGGTGGGAACGGGTCAGGTCCGTCATGGCGCTCACTTCTCCCCGTACAGCGACTCGGCCCAGCGGAACTGGCCATTGCTGACAAAGCTCTGGTAGTTCATCTCGCCGTACCGGGCGCTGCTCGGCCACGGGTCGGCGTACATCAGCGTCCGGCGGCTCGCGTCGTACCCGTACAGCACGCGGGCGTGGCCGCCGCCCGAGGTCCAGTAGATGCCGACCTCGACGGGCGAGTTGGCGTCGATGGTCTGCTGGACCGTCTGGAACGGCAGGGTGCCGGTGGTGCGGCCCGGGTCCATGCCGAGCCGGGACCAGGAACGCTGCACGTCGGAGAGGTAGCCGGGCCGGTTCGGGCACGGCGATGTGGTGGGGAGGCCGCGGGCGTAGGTGCAGAACGTGTTCTGCGAGGTGTCCTGGCCGCGCCCGAGGTAACGCGCGATGGACAGACCGGTGGCGACCCAGCACCACTGGTCCTGGCTCTGCACCAGCTCGTTGAAGGAGAGCTGGGCCGATGCCGTGACGCCGCTGGTGGCGGCGGTGGAGTTGACGCCGGCGGCCTGGGTGCTGCTGGCGCTCGTGCTGCTGGCGGCGTGCGCGGGGGCCGGCGCCGCGGTGGCCGTACCGGCGAGCGGCGCCGCCAGACAGGCGGCAGCGGCCACGCCGCTGACGGCCACGGCAAGCCGCCTGCTTCTCATCGGAGCGGCGGCGTCCTGCTCCGCCGCGGCTGCGGCGCCCACGGGCGCCCGGTGTTTCCGCAGAACCATCGTGTTCTCCTTCTCGCCCGCCGCGCGGGGGCGCCGGGCGATCTCGGGGGAGGGGAGGTGAGCGGGTGGTACGGGGTGGTGCGGTACGGGGGTGGTGCGCGTACTGGATCGCGTACGCGATGTGGTGCGCGCGTACGGGGTGCGGTGCAGGTACGGGGTGTGGTGCGCTCGCCCGGGTCGGGCCGGCCGGCCGCGTCGGGGAACGGCCGGCCGGACCGGGGTCGACCCGGGTCGGGCCCGCCGCCGTACCGCCCCCGCCGGGTCGCCCGGTTGTGCAGGAGCGGCGGTGGGCGGGTGGGGGCGGCAGAGGGTTACGGCCGTGGGTACGGCCAGCGCGGCGGGCGCGCACGGTGCGCTGCCTGGATACGTGGGTGGGGGTGGGGAGTTGGGGGGTGTGGGTGGGCGTGGGGTGAGGTGCTGGGTAGGGGCGGCGGTGGAACGGCGTGGGGTGTCGCCGTGGTGCGGGTGCGCCGCGTGGGGCACGGCGCGGGTGGGGCAGGCACGGTGTCCGGCCCGTGGAGCGCGTCCGTACGCGTCACGTGGGGGCGCGGCGCAACGGTGGGGCCTGCGGTACGGGTGCGCCGCATGGGGTGCGGCGCGGGGTGTCGCTCGTGGTGCCCCCGGACGCGCCGCGTGGGGTGCGGCGTCGTGCCGGGGCCCGGCTTCGGGGGCGGGGGTGGTGCCCCCGTCGGACGAGGTGGGTGCGGCCTCATCCGCCGGCTGGAGGCAAGGCTGGGCCCACCACCCCGCGCCCCGGAACCCCCCGGCGGGAATGCAGGGGGTTTCCCCGTACCCCCCTCGGCCCCCCGCGGCGGAAGCACTTGCCCCGACCGGCGGGCGGCCCGGTTGGCGGACGGCCCCGGCTGGCGGGCGGCCCCAGCGGTCGAGCGGCCCCAGCAGTCGGACGCCCCAACGATCGGGCGGCCCACCTCTCCGCGCCTACGGGTCACCCCGCCGCGCCGACGGGCCGCCCCCGCCGGGTCCGCCGATCACCCGTGCCGTACGGACGGGCCTACAGCCTCAAGTCATACGGGAACAGCCGGACTTGGTGAGCGAGGCCGCCCGGACCAGCCGGCCCCAGCCGCCCCGGCAGCGGCAACGGCCCCGGCAGCGTCGGCCACCCCGCAGTCCCGGCCGACCCCTCACCCCACCCCACCAACGCCGTCCCCCGCCCACCGGTCCCCCGCGTGGTGGAGACGGATGAGGTCGGCGCGGGAGCGGATGCCCAGCTTGCGGTAGACGCGGGTGAGGGTGGCTTCGACCGTCTTGGCGGAGAGGAAGAGGTGGCCGGCGATCTCGCGGTTGGTCGCGCCGCCGGCGACGAGTTCCGCGACCCGGTGTTCGGCCGGGGTCAGCGCCCGGCGCCGACCGGCGGGCAGCGCGGCCGGCGCCCCGGCACCCACACCCACGCCCACGTCCGCGCCCGTCCCCGCACCCCCGCCCACGTCCGCCCCCACCCCCACACCCAACCCACCCACCGCGAACTCCCCCTGTCCGCCCATCACTTCGGCCACCTCAGCCCCCCGCCCCCGCGGAGCGCCCGCCGCCCCGCCGGCCGGGCCCCGGCCGCAGCTCACCCGGTGGAGTTCGGCCTGCGCCTGGTCGAACCAGGGCCTGGCGTCCGCGGCGCGGAAGACGCCCGCCGCCTCCCGCCACGCGGCGAGCGCCGCCGACTCGTGCCGCCGCCGGCGCTCCACCGCGCCCAGCACCAGCAGGTCACGGCCGCGCTCCAGGGGCAGCCCCAGCGCCCGGTGGCCGGCGGCGGCCTCCCGCAGCCGGTCCGCGGCCCCGGCCAGGTCCGCCGACTCGGCCCGTAACAGCGCCTCCGCGCGCAGCAGCGACAGGTCCACGCCGGCCCTGCCGAGTCGGTCGGCCGCCGCGCGCACCTCGCGCACCACCGCGCCGGCCCGCTCGTGGTCGCCCACCGCGACCAGCGCCTCCGCCAGGTCGGCGGCCCAGGGCACGGCCGCCGGGTCCACGATCGAGCGGCGGTGGGCGATCGTACGGGCCTGCGTCAGACACTCGACGGCGGCGACCGGCGCCCGGGTCCGCAGCTGGATCTGCCCCAACACGCAGAGCGCCAACGGCAGGTAGACCATGTCCCGTTCGTCCCGCGCGACCCGTACGCACTCCCGGGCCAGCGCCTCGGCCCGCTCCAGGTCGCCGCCGGCGGCCTCGGCGACCGCGGCCGAGTAGCAGACCTGGCCGATGATCGCGCCGAGCGCGCGGGCCAGGCCGAGCGCCTCGTGCGCGGCGTGCAGGGCCCGGCCGCAGCGCCCGGCGCGCACGTCGACGTCCACCGACGAACCCACCAGGAACAGCATCTCCTCCACGTCGTCCGACCGTCTGGCGCGGCGCAGGAGGCGGTCGATCTCGGTGCCGGCGTCGGTGAGCCGGTCCGCGAAGAAATCGATCCTGGCCTTGATGGCGCGCGGCCCGTTGTGCCCGCCGGTCGGGCCCGCGTCCTGCGGCCTGGCCAGCGCCCTCGCCAGGACGTCGCGGGCGTCGCCGCGGCCCTGGAGGGTGCCGGTGAACGCCTGGAGCGAGAGCGCCATCAGCTCCGTCGTACGGTCCCCGGCGCGCTGCGCGAGCGCCGCGGCGCGGGCCGCCTCCGCCCAGGCCAGCGGGGTGTCACCGGCACTGATGTGGGCCTTGACGCCGCGCAGGTAGTGCAGCCTGGCCCGGGCGCCCGGGTCGTCACCCGCGTGCGCGAACGCCGCGGCGAACACCTCGTCCAGGTCGTGCATCGCCTGGTTGGCCGCGTTGATGATCAGCACGCACGCGCGCACGTGCTGGGCCGGGTCAGGGGCCCGGTCGGTGACCCGTTCGGCCAGTTCGCGGCAGAGCTCGTAGTCGGCCGCCGCGTACGCGTGGGACGCCCCGCTCAGCAGCCGCTCGCAGCGCAGTTCGGGCGCGCTGGCCGGGGTGCGCAGGGCGGCGAGCCTGGCCAGCGCGGCGGCGTCGTCCGCGGAACCGCGCCGCCGCGCCTGCTCGGCCGCGCCCGCGAGCACCGCCGCCACCCCCGCGTCCGGCCCGGGCGCGGCCAGCGCGAGGTGGCGGGCGTGTTCGGCCGGGTCGAGCGTGGCGGCGGCCAGCCGGGCGTGCGCGGTGCGCCGCTCGGCGGCGGACGCCGCGGCGTACACGGCGACGGCGTCCAACGGTCGCGCGAACCGCACGGCGGTCCCGTCGTCCGACATGACCAACAGACCGGCGGCCAGGGCGGGGGCGAGGGGGTGGGTTGGAGCGTGCGGGGTGAGGTGGGCTGCGGGGTGGGCGGCTATCGGCTCGGCCGCGGGGTGGGTTGGAGCGGCGTGCGGAGTGGCTTGGGCTGCCGGCTGGGTCGCGGGGTTGGCCGCGGGGTGGGTTGGAGCGTGCGAGGTGGGGTGGGTTACGGGGTGGGTTACGGGTTCGGCTGTGGGGTGGGTGTACGGGGTGGGGGTGGTGGCGCGCGGCGCGGAGCTCGTACGCGGCTCGACCACGGCGCCGAAATCACCTTCAACTACCCTCGCATTTAAGCTAGTTGGCACGCCCTGACCACCCGAGCCGAGCCCCGCGAGGAAGCGCAGCCCCGCACCCGCCCGGCCGGCCGGACCGTCGCCCGCGCAAGCCTCGGGCCCCGCGGCGACCTCCCGTACGGGCGACGGCCGCGCGCCGGCAGCCCGCCGGCCCGGCGCCGCACCACAGTCCGGCACGGCGCTGCAACCCAGCACCGCGCCACGGTCCAGCACCGCGCCACGGTCCGTGACCGCCGTACGGGCCGCCGCGTCCAGCAACCCCAACTCCACCGGCCCCTTCCGTACCGCCGCCGCCATCAGCAGCAGCCCGCGGCCGGCCGGCGAGATGCCGGTGAGCCGTTCCGCGAGGTCCGCGCGGATGTGTTCGGGGAGGGGCAACGGCTGGTCGCGGGTGGGGAGTTCGGGCAACCGGTCAAGGGTGCGGACGATCTCCAGGGCGTCCAGGAGGTCCCCGTCACACGCCTCGTGCACCCGTCTGACCAGCCAGTACGGCAGCTTCTTGGCGACGTGGCGGTCGAGTAGTTCGCGCAGTTCGGGTGCGGCGGGCGCCGGGAGTTCGCGGATCAGCGCGGGCCCCGGGCACAGCGCCGCGCCGGTCTGCGGGCCCGCCCCGGCGCGCGCCGTCTCCGTCACGACCGCCCGTACCCGCACCGGACCGAGCCGGCGCGCCGCGAACGCCAGCGTCTGCGCGCTCTGCTCGTCCACGCACTGCGCCCCGTCGACCGCGAGCAGCACCGGGCCGCGCGCGGTCAGCCCGCGCAGCAGCGCCAGCAGCCCGAGCCGCACGCCCACCGGGTCGGGCCCGCCGGCCGCGGGTTCCTCGCGGCGCAGCACGGCGCGCAGCGCGGACCGCTGCGGCGGCGGCAGCGCGCCGAGCGCGTCATCGGCCAGCGGGTCGAGCAGGTCGGCGAGGGTCGCGTACGGCAACGGGCGCTCCGCGGCGCCCGGTTCGGACCACAGCACCGTGCCGGCGTGGTCGCGGGCGCCTTCGACCAACCCGCGCAGTACGTACGACTTGCCGACGCCGCGCGGCCCGAACAGCACCACGCTGCCGCCGTCGGCGAGGTGGCGCCGGGCCGCGAGCACGACATCGTGCCGCGTGACGGGTTCACAGTCCACGACGGTTTCCTCACGAAGCACGGCCCGCGCCGCCCCGCCCCGCGGGCCCGGAATTTCGTTACATGGTCATGCCACGTCGATCCCCCGTCAACGCCCCGCACGGGCCGCCGTTCGGTGGGAGTGCTTCACGGGTACGCGCCGGGGGGCGTCCCGTGGGGGCGCCACGGGGATCGGCGCGGAAGCGCTACGCGGACGGCGAGCCCGACGGCGTGGCGGCGCTCGGTGACGTCCCCGCACCGCCCGACGGCAGGGTCGATGGCGTGCCGGGCCGTGGCTCGATGGTCGGAGGTACGGGCTGGTCAGCGGGGCCCTGCCCGCCCCCGCCCGGGTTCTGCGGGGTCGGCGTGTGCGGGGTGGGGCCCGTCGGTACGTCGGGGGTACCGGGGACACCGGGCGACGGGTCGCGCGGCTGCTCGCTGGCGGCGCCGCCCCGCGTCGGGTCGTCGGTCGGGGTCGGGTCGACCGTGGGTTGCGGCGCGGCTTCCGTCGGGGTGGCCGACTCCGGCGCGGGCGCGGTCGGCACGGGGCGCGGGGTGCCCGTCGGAGCCAGCGGCTCCACCTTCCCCTCGGGCCCCGAACCCGGCAGCACGAGCGCCGCCACCACCGCCAGCACGACCACCGCGCCCGCGCTGCCCACCGAGGCCACCAGGCGGCGCCGGCGCAACCGCCGCCCGCCCGTGACGGCCGCATCGGTCATGCTCGACAGCGGCGGCTCCGCCGCACCGTCGAGGATCTCCGCGAAGGCGAAACGCACCTCGGCGCCCTCGCCCTGCTCCTGCTCCGGCCCCCGCACCTGCTTCGGCTCCCGCGCGTACTCCCGCCCCGGCTGCGGCGCGTACTCCCGCTCCCGCTCCGGCCCCCGCGCGTACTCGCGCTCCGACTCCGGCGACATCCCGTCCCTCACCTCCCACTCACCCCGTTCGCTCCGCCCACACCACGGGCCCCACCCAAGCGACTCGTCCCGGCGGCCCTGCTGTTCTTGCTGGTCTTCCTGGGCCTGCTGGGCTCGCCGTGCGCGTGCTGCGTCCTTGCGGCACTGTCCGTACGGGCCGCGCCGGCCGTGCTGGCAGCGCTCGCCGTACCGGTCGTGTTGCCCGTACTGCCCGTACCGCCCGTACTGCCCGTACCGCCCGTATTCGCCGTACGAGCCGTACGCAGCACACGGGTCGTACCACCCGCCCCGGAAGCCCCGCCCCCGGAAGCCCCCTCCCCCGCCCCCTCTCCCTCCACCATGCCTTCCACCAGCCCGCGCAACCGTTTCAGCCCCCGCGCGCACTGGCTCTTGACCGTACCCGGGGTGACCCGCAGCGCCTCCGCGGTCTGTTCGACGCTCCAGTCCTCCCAGAAGCGCAGCACCAGCACGGCCCGGTACCGCGGCGGCAGTTCCATCAGCGCCGACTGCATCACCAGCCGCAGCTCCGGCGCGTCGGCCGCCACCTCGGGCGCCCCGCGCACGCCCGGCACCTCGTCCACCGGTTCCTCGCGCCACTGGCCCTTGCGGTACTGGTCGATGAAGGTGCGAGTGAGGATGGTGCGCGCGTACGCGTCCACGTTGCCGTCCTTGCGCACCCGGCCCCACGCCGCGTACAGCTTCATCAAGGTGGCCTGGGTCAGGTCCTGGGCGTGGTGCCAGTCGCCGCAGAGCAGGTACGCGTTGCGCCGCAACTGCGCCTGCCGTGCCTCCGCGAACTCCCGGAACTCGCGCTCCCGGACTGCTTCCCGCACCCGCCCGACCTCCCACCGACCCCGTACGCATGACCTCGGGCGCCGCCTGACCCGTACGCCCGGCCCCGGGCACTCGTCCCTTACGCCCGGCCCCGGGCACCCGGGCTCGTGCCCTCGTCCTCGTGCTCCCGTCCTCTTAGGTACGGGAGCGGGGGCGGCCGGGTTGCACGCCCGGCCGAAAAAGACGGCGACGGGATTTTTCGCGGCGGCGTGCAACCCGTTCGGCGGCGGCCCCGTAAACCCCTCACACAGGGCTTCGGCCCGCCGGGCGGGACCGCGGCCCGCCCGGCGGAGCCGTCCGCCGCGCACCCGACGTGCGCCGCACGCCCTGCGTGCCCCCGCGTGCGCTGCGGCCGGTCCACCGGCCCGCGCCCGCCCCAGCCCACTGGCTCGCTGGCGCTAGTCCACTGGCTCCCTGGCCAGCTAGTCAGCTAGCTAGCCCGCTACGCATTTGCCCATCTCGCAAGGAGAGAACGTGACCAAGCGCCTCATCGCAGGCCGAGCCCGTCGGCTGATCCTCGGTGTGACGGCCGGCGGTGCCCTGGCCCTGGCCGGCTGGGCCACCGTCGCCAGCGCGGACGCCGGCGGCGGCGCCAAGCCGTCCACCCGGCCGGCCGTCTCCGAGCCGGACGCGGAACCCGCGGAGGTCGCGCGGCCGGTCCCGCCGAAGGACAAGCCGGCCCCCGTCCCCGCCCCGCCGAAGGACAAGCCGGCCCCCGCGCCGGTCCCGCCGAAGGACAAGCCGGCGCCCGTCCCCGCGCCGCCGAAGGACAAGCCCGCGCCCGCCCCCGTACCGCCCACGAGCAAGCCCGCGCCGGCGCCGGCGCCCGAGGTCGAGGTCCCCGGCCGGCCCACCGAGCCCCGCCCGATCCCGGACGTGCACTACACGCCGGGCCAGTCGGCCGTCCCCGCGCCGGTCCCGCCCACGTCCGACCGGGCGCCCGGCCAGCCGGCCGCGCCGGCCCCCGTACCGCCGTCGTCCCACCCCTCGTCCTCCCACCCGTCGGTGACCCCGGCCCCGCGCGGCTGACCGACCGCACCACGCACCACCCAGGGGGGAAGACCGCACCACCCGTCGCTCCCGCGGGCCGCCTCGACCAGGGCCCGCGGGAGCGACACCCGTGCCCGCACCACGCCCCACCCCTCACTCACGCCACGCCCTCCCCGCGCCACGCACCCCCCACCAGCCGCACCGGCCGCAGGCTCCCGTCGGCCACCCGCCGCGACACCTCCTCCCGCTCCCGCACCACCCGCCGCTCCCCCTCCGGTATGAACGACCAGTCGGCCCGGGTCACCGCCCGGCCCCCGTACACCGGCTCCCAGGTCACGGCGTGGAACGGCCCGACCTCCGGCGCCAGCGTGGCCAGGCAGTGCACCGCACTCCGGTGGAACCACTTGCCGACCACCGTCACGGGCAGCCCGGCGGCCTTCGCCTCCCGCAGGTACGGCAGCGAGAACTCCACGTTCTGCCAGGTGTTGGCGGCCATCGCCTCACACCGAATCACCGCGTCGGGCACCCCCCGCTCGATCAACAGCCGCCGGAACTCGGGCGCCGCCACGAACCCACTGTGCCGGCTCACCCCACCGGTCACGATGATCAGCCGCGCCGCCCCCCGCCGGTACCACTCGGTGGCGATCTCCGCAGGCTGCACCTGACTGCTCCCGAACACGAACAACGCCCCCGCCACCCCCACCGGCGGCGGCGCCTCGATGTCGACGTACGACGTGATCTCGTCCACCTGCTCGGGATGAAGGCTCTGCGTGTCCATGGGCCGTTCCTCGACGTTCTCGTACGGGTGCCTGGGGATGCCCCAAATCTAGACAGCCCGGGACCAGTTGCGGCCCTTCACGTAGGGGGGAAGTGCGGTGGCCGGGGCCCCGTGGGGTGGGAGTGGGACTGACCACCCGCGGCTACGCGCCGCCGGCACCGCGTACCGACAGGCACGCGGTGCCCCGCTCCGCACGCCATCAGACAGCCCCGCACCCGAGGGCGGGGGGCTTCCACCTCTTCAGCACCCCATCACGGATTGCGCTTATTGCGTTTATTGCGGATACTCGTCTTAGTGACTACCCACTAAGACGACATCACCGTGACGCATCGAGCCCTCCAACGGCTAAAAAACCCCGGAGGGCTCCACTTCCTCAGCCCGTCCGCCGCGCGTCCCCACACGGCGGACGACCCTGAACCTCCTAGCCTCCGCGCCATCCCCAATCCGCCGCTGACCAGCGGTGGCCCCCCTGGCGCCCGCCCAAGTCGCATTGAAGGGGCGAACCACGTGACCAAGACCGACTTCCGTCCCGTAAAGCTGCCGCACGACCAGCAGAAGACCGCGAACGACGCCCTCACCAGGGTCCGGACCTATCTGGCGGAGCACCAGACCGTCACCCAGGTCTCCTTCAACATGGCGGACGACGGCGCCGACGAGCCCCTGGCGCTCCCCCGCGAGGTCGTAGAACTCCTCGCGACCGCACTCGATCACCTCAGGGCCGGCCGCGGCGTCGCCCTCGTCCCGTCCGATGCCGAACTCACCACGCAACAGGCCGCCGACCTGCTCAACGTGTCCCGCCCCTTCCTGATCGGCCTCCTGGAAGCCGGCGAGATCGCCTATCGCACGGTCGGCACGCACCGCAGGATCACCGCGTCGTCCCTCCTGGACTATCAGCGCAAGGACGACCACCGCCGCCAACAGATGGCCGATGAGCTCACACAGCTCGGCCAGGAGATGGGAATGTACTAGGTCATGGCTTTCGTCGCCGTCTACGACGCCAACGTTCTGTACCCCAGCACGCTGCGCGATCTTCTCATCCGTGTGGCACAAGCACGTGTGGTGCAAGCGAAGTGGACGGACCAGATACTCGACGAGACCTTCCGCAGCATCCAGCAAAACCGGCCGGACCTAGACCCGCGCAAGTTGGCGAGGACACGCGAGCTGATGGCTGGCTCCATCCGCGACGTACTGGTCAAGGGTTACGAGCCGCTACTCGAAGACCTCGATCTGCCGGACGCGGGTGACCGCCATGTCCTGGCAGCCGCCATCCACGCACGAGCTCAGTCCATCATCACGTTCAACCTCAAGGACTTCCCGACGGCCCGGTTATCCACTTGGGGCATCCAGGCCGTCCACCCCGACGCCTTCCTCGAAGCCCAGGTGCGGCTGTCGCCGCAGTTGATCCACACGGCGCTGGCGCAGATCGCAGCCGCCTGGAGGACCCCTCCGAACGCGACGGTCAGGGACGTGATCGCGTCGCTAGAAAAGGACGGACTCGTCGCTACGGCGGCGGCCCTACGGGACGTGCCCTGAGGGCCGTAAACCCCAACCGGGCCACCGCAGCACCGTCAACCCGCGACAGCCGCACCGCGTCGGCGACGAAGCTCCACCCTGCCGACGCGGTGCGGCTGTTCGCTGTCGACGCAGTTGGTCGCCGACAGCACCGACAACAAGTGAGGCTGCAACTCGCTCGATCTATCGATCTCGAAGCAGGACCAGGTCCACCACCTCCGTGGCCCGGCCGCGCCTGGCGAAACCGGCCACGGCCGGGAATCTGGCCGCGCGGCTGGGCAAGGCCCCACCACAGAAATGGCCCCGCCGCCCCTTCTTCCCCCTAGCTCTCCCACCCAATCGAACTGACCCCACGATCGGCGTCGAACCGTACGCACAGCACCTCGTCCGAATGCTCCGGTACGAGGCCGAAGTCCAGCCAGAAGGACAGGTCGCCGTCGGCGGCCTGGTGGAAGGCGAGGCCCGTGGCGCGGAAGAAGTCCGCCAGGGCCGCCGGCGAGCCCGTACCGGAGAGGAACGCGTGCGCCGCCGCCGGGAAGTCGCCCTCCAGGTCGCCGAGCTCCTCGACATGGAAGCGGACGAACTCCACGGCACTCGAATCCACCTTGGCGAGCTCCCCGCGGAGGGCGGATCGTGCCTGGTCAACCAGTTCGTGGAAGGCGTCGACGGTCGGCGCGACCGTGGCCAGGAGCCGGGGTTCGGCGCTCACTTCTTCGGCGATGTACAGCCAGCAGGAATCCCCACCGGCCCCACTCACCACGACCTGCCCGGCGAACCCACTCGCGGCGTCGAATTCGAGCGTCCCGACGAGCGTGGACGTGATGGTGGTCTGCATGGCGCCATGGTGTCACGAGGCAAAATCCGGCCCCGGGTGGGCTGGGGCCGGGGGCGGGGCCGGGGTGAGGCGGGCCGGGGCGGACCGAGCCCGGGAACCGACCCCAGCCACCCCGTAACCACCCACCCCGTACACACATCAATGCCGCTCCGCAGCCGCCTTCCGCGGGAGCAACGGCAGGCACAGGGCGCAGGCCAGCACGATCCCCAGGACGAGGAGCAGGCTGGTGGTCACGGCGTGCGGGGAGCCGTGAGCGTCAGCGCCGGCCAGGTACGCGGTGGAGATGAGGGCAGCGCCGATGGCGTTGGCAAGTTGCTGAACGGCGTTGAGGGTGCCGCTGGCGCTGCCGGCCTGTTCCTCGGTGACGTCACCGAGCGCGACGGCGAACACCGAGCCGAAGCAACTCCCCATCCCGAGACCGCACACCAACAGCGGAAGGGCCAGCGCCCACAGGGTGTCCGGGACGAGCCGCACCACCGCCAGGTACCCCACGATCCCGGCCGCGACCAGCGCGAGCCCGGCGGCGACCAGCCGGCGCCCCGACTCGGCGGCCACACCCCGCGCGGCGAAGGCGGCGACGATGATGCCCAGCGACATCGGCGCCATGATCCCGGCGGCGGCCAGCGGGCCCAGGTGGTGGCCCTGTTGCAGATAGAGCGAGGTCACGTACAGCAGGCCGGCGACGGCGGCGAAGAAGACCGAGCCGACGAGCAGCCCGGCGACGAAGCCGCGGTTACGGAACAGGGCCGGGGTCAGGAACGGGTCGGCACTGCGCACCTGGTACGCGGCGAACATCAGCAACAGCACGACCCCGATGGCCATCGCCGCGACCGAACGCGCCTGCCAGTCCCCGCTCCCCCCGTCGACCAACCCCCAGAGCACGCCGAGCAACCCACAGATCAGGACGAGCGCGGCAGCCGGGTCGAGCACCACGCTGCTGTCCCCCGGATGGTCGGGCAGCAACCTGGCAGCGACGATGAAGAGTCCGACCCCGAGGACGACGTTGATCAGGAACACCGACCGCCAGCCGAGCCCGAAGGGGTCGATATGGATGAGGACGCCGGCGAGGACGGGCCCGCTGATTGCGCTCATCCCCATCAGCGGCCCGAACAGGCCGAAGACCTTGCCGAGTTGGTCGCGCGGGAAGGCCCGCAGCAGGATGCTGAACCCCTGCGGGATGAGCAGGGCGCCGAACCCGCCCTGCACGATGCGGGCCACGACGATGCCGAAGGGCTCGCCGGCGAACGAGCAGCCGGCGGACCCGATGGTGAAGCCGGCCAAGCCGATGAGGAACATGCGGCGGGTGCCGAACTTGTCACCCAACCGGGCCCCGAGCACGAGCATCGAGCCCAGCGCGAGCGCGTAACTCGACCCGAGCCAGGGCGTCAGGGACGACGATCCGTGCAGGTCATCGACGATCGAGGGCGCTGCGATGTTGGTGACGGTCGTACTGAGGAGGTCGAGGACGTCCGCGACCAGGATGGTCGCGAAGATCCACCATCGCACGGCCGGAGCGGGATGGGAGGAGGAGTTGTCGGGCATGCCAGAGCACACTCTCTGTCCGAGAGATTCAGACGAGCCGCACCGGACTCGTCGTGCTGGCCGGAAACCCCGACATGGCTGCGCGCTGCGCGGGCCACTGCACCTTACGGGGGACACGGTAGGTGGCCTCGCCGGCGATCACCAGTCAATAAGACTGACCAGCCGGGAACAGTGCGGGTCATCCAGATCACCCGACACCACCCGCTCCTCCTCCTCGATCAGCGAGGGAAGGGCGGCGAGGAGGGCGGTCAGCGCTCCGGAGAGCCGTACGTCAACGGCGACCACGTCGATGTCGCCCGGGCGGTCCACGTACAAGCGCATCCGGTCCGGCTCCCGGCGCAGAAACCCGCGCAGCCGCGGATCGGGCTGCTCTTCGGTCCAGGGGTAGGTAAGGGTGCGCAGCACGGTGAAGGCGTGGTCACACTCGTCCGGGCTTGGGGCAACGATCTGTTCCGGGTCCACATGGATGAGTGTCATCCCCAGCACGGTGTCGACCCGGCTGCTGGAGAAGACGTGCGTACCGGTCGCCAGACCCCGCACGACACCGAGCACGTCATAGGGGCCGGCCAGCTCATCCGGTGCGCCGCAGCCGCGCAGCGGGATGGCCCAGGCCATCACCTCTCCATCCCGGGCTGCATGTTGCGGTCCCGTGACGACCCTGACCTCCGCGGCGGAGGCCGGCGCCGGCAGGACGCCGCGGATGAACTGCCCGTCGGTCAAGGGCGCGTGGATGTGGTGGAGCAGCAGGCGCACGATGTCCGCCTGCTGCTCGGCGAGCGCCTCGCGCGCATCGTCGGGCCGCGCCTGACCGCTCATGAATGCCAGGCCCCATCGACCCGCCGTACGTCGCGAAAACTGCCGTCCCGTACGCGGCGAGCCGACTCCTCCCACTCCCGGAACACGCGCCGCTTCCCGTCGCGGACGTGTGCCCAGTTCTCCCGCGTGACCACCTGCCCCGCGTACACCGGTTCCCAGGACAGCACATGGAACCGCGCGATGTCGGGCGCGAGCGTGGCCAGGCAGTGCAGGGTGCGCCGGTGGTACCACTTTCCGATCGCGGTCACCGGCAGGCCCGCTTCTTGCGCCTCGCGGAGAAAAGGCAGCGCGAATTCGACGTTCTGCCACGTGTTGGCCGACCGGTCCTCACAGCGAATGACCGCATCGGGAACACCCCGCTCCAGCAGGAGTTTCCGAAACTCCTGTGCCTCGACCACACCGTTGTGCCGATTGACTCCCCCGGTGAGGATGATGAGCGGAGCCAAACCCTCCCGATAGCGATCGGCCGCGATCTCGGCGGGCCGAAGCTGATTGGTCCCGAAGACGAAGAGCGCACCGGGTTCAGCGGGAGGCGGTGCATCGATGTCGACGGCGGCTGCGATGTCCCGTACCTCGCCTGCGGTGAGGATTTCTTCTGCCATGAGGGCTCCCATTTACGTAACCTGACCGATTAAACGAAGTTCCTTGCATGACTCATAGTTGCCAAATACCTGTCACGATACTCGTGGACTTGAGCACTCGGGAAGTTACGCATCAGGGTCTTATCGAGCTTCCCGGCAAGCACCATGGTTGGCCACGCCGGATGATTGTCAACCAGGGCTGCACAGCCGGCCGAAACCGCCTCGTCGAGGTCGCCTGCCCCGGCCTGCGCCAACGCAAGGATGAGGAGCGTCCGAGAATACCGCGCACAACCCTGCCCGAACCGCCCCATTTCTGCCGGGTAGCAACTCTGGATGACACGCTTTGTTGCCGCCACTGCCTCCAGTGGCCGGCCGAGCAGCATGAGTGAAGTTGCGGTGTACGGCGGATCTTCGGCCAATGCAATTGAAAAAGCTCCTGAAGATTCTACCTCAACCGGTAGAGCCGAGATTGCCTGCGCCGCATAGCGTCGCGCCGCTTCCATTCCTTCAGAATCACCCGTCATCGCAGTAGCACGCATTTCCTGAGCAGCTAGCTTCGCGTGAGCAACAGTCCCGCGGGATGTGATTTCACGCCCCCGTGCGGCGAGGACCGCCGACTCACGAGGCCGCCCCTGGTAGAACGCAATCATTGACCTGGTGAGCGTAGACCAGCCCGCCAACTTCGGATTTCCCACAGACTCACTCCTACGCTCAGCGTCTGCACACCAGAGATGAGAAGCCGCATGCGATTTCATATCGCACGCGGCAATCGCGAGCAAGCATGAAAGCCATCCAATAACATGGCTCAGGTCAGGGTTCCACCGATCACTTCCGCAACGTTTGAGAATCCCATTTGCGTATGACCGAACGGCCAGAATCTCGTCATATACGTCTCCCGATGGAGTCGCTGAAATAGTCTGGGCGTAATGCTGCACAAGATCGTTGAGGCTATCTACAACAGCGCCCATGCTGTCCTGCCCCATGACGTCCAATACTTCGATCACACGCTGCCCTCGGCCGATTTGCGCAGCCGCCACAGTGCCCACTGCTAATGCCGCACCCGTGGAAGCGAAGGCACGCCGGTCCACAGGCGCACCCCCTTCACGTGGTTCTACAGACGTGTGAGCGCCGTCCCACCCGGCGCCAGAGACACCCGCCTGTGAAGCAGCGAACGACTTCTCGGGATCGCCCTGACCGTCGCCTGGCTCCTCCCAAGGACGGGGCGGCAAATCAAGCATCTCGCCTGGAATTCCAAAGCCGTCGGAGATCCTTTCGATGACCTCTCGACCTCGGATTCTGCGGACACCTCTGATGACATCACCCACGCGAGAAGTCGTCATCTTCCCAATGGCTGCTGCCATATCCGCATGGCTTGACCCCGTACGCCTGTTCACTAGTCGAAAGACTTCACTGAAGTTGCGAGTAGCACACGCCTGCCGCATGTCTCTGCTGCGCAGCAGGCTCTCGGGAAGCGTGAGGGCGTATGCGGTTCGCCTGGCTACTGCACGGTCGTCCATGACCCACCTAAGCCTCAACGGGAGTGATCGAGCCAGACTAGCTTGCGCGTATTCGATGCGGGGCACCCCAAAGTCCCTTGTGGGGTGCCCCGTTCGCGCTGCACGGCGCGATCAGCCGCAGTCATCCTCGTAGTCATAGGCGAGGCCCTACAGCAGTGCGATCGGCTGCCGCTAGAAGCCCTTCAGCGAGAGGCAGTGAATATGCGCACCTGCCCATGTCCGTATCCGCGTCGCTACAGACACCCGTGGGTCGTCAGGGGACGGACTGATTCAACTTCAATCAGGGACGCAGTTCAGCCAAGCAGAAAGCAGGCCCATATGCCCCCCACCACCCGCCCCCACGTCCTGACCGGCCAGCACGCAGTGCAGCTCGCCGAAGGGACCGTGTTGCGGTTCTTCCTTGCCCAGGGGGACGAGGCCGGTGGGGCGGGGGAATGGGGGGCCGTTTCTGATGCGGAGTTTCAGTACGCGTACGAGATGGCCCTGTTCGACCCCGCGGGGATCGCCGTCGGGGAGTTGCGGCCCAATGCGCGGCGGGTGCAGGTGCCTCTGGACGCCGTGGTCGGCGTCGGGGGGTTCTTCTGGTCCGACGGGGGTGCCGGTGACGGCGGTGCCGGTGGCTCGGCCGGCGTCATGACGACCAACGGGAAGACGCCGCAGGACTGCGGGCTGCGGCTGACGGAGTTCCTGGCGCGAGCCGGGGGCGCGGCATGACCGAACGCGTGGTGCGGGTGGCCCTGTTGGTGTGGCGGCCGGTGGACCCGGGGGCGCCCGGGGACGTGGCGCGCGGGTGGCCGCGGATGCTGCTCACGCGCGACGTCCGCTCGCCCTGGCAGTTGCCCGCCGTGGTGCTGCGGCCGGCGGAGGCCGTGATGGGGGCGGCCGGCCGGGTCGCATACGCGCTGGGGCTCGAACTGCCGAAGGCGCACCGGGTCCTCGCCGTCGAACAGCACCCGCCGGGACCCACCGGGGGAGAGCAGTTGACGCTGGTCGTGGACGGCGGCTGGGTCGCGGGGGCCGAGGTCGCCGTGGGGGAACACGCCGCGTTCCTGTGCCCGCACGACTGCCAGCACCACAGCCGCTGGGCCGGCGTCGACGAGGTGGAGACGGACGGCACGCTCGTCGCCGCCATCGGCGCGGCCGTGGGGAAGTTCCCGGCGTTCGTCGTCGGCCAGGAGGGGCAGGAGGGCCAGGAGGAGCAGGAGGGGCAGGGCGACGCCGGTGCCCCCGTCGGCTGAGCCCGTGGCAGGGGGGCCGGCGGGGCGCGGGGGCGCCGGAGAGCGGGCAGGCGGGCCGCCCAGAGCCCGCCCTCACCCGCGCAACGAGGGGCCCAGCGCGCCAGCGCTCCACTGGCGCGCCCCCAACCCGTGAACGGCCGCCCCCACCGCACGTCGAAGGTTCAACCCGCCTTCCCGCGCGTCGAGTTGTACGGGGCGCGCCCGCTGGGCACAGTCGTGGGCGAGGGCGGGCGGACACCCCGACCCCCGCGCCGTCCTGATCGCCGCCACACCACGGAGGCACCCCGGGGCCCCGCCCCGGACACCCAGGGCCCACTCGGCCCGCGCAAGCCGGGGGCAGCCCGGACCCGGCCACCTCAGCCGACCCGGCCGGACCAACCAGCCCGGCCATCCCGACCGGCCCCACCGCCCCAACCGGTCCCGCCGGCCCAACCGGCCCCGTCGGCCCGACCGGAGCAGCCAGCCTCAACCGGGCCGGCCGGCCCCAAAGGGAAGCAGTTCGGGCGGAAAGTGTGCATCACGAGACACCTGGCGGGCGGAACCGAAAGACGGCGGGTGACGGTCGTAAGAAATGTGGCACCAACGGAACGCCATCGACCGACCAACGGGGTCAGGAACCCTGGTCGGCACGGGCTGCGAAGCCCGTAAAGTAGCGGTACGGAAAGGGAATTGAGCATGGGGCACACCCTGAGCGAATGTGATCACGACTGGGTCGGCTGGAGCGGCAAGACCCGTTGCCGCAAGTGCGGCACCACGCAGAACTGACCGATCCGTACCGTATGGTCCGATCCATGCGGTATTGAGCCCGTCGTGCGGGAGCAGGCGACCGTGATCCGGCCGGGGCGGGCCGTGGTCGCGCAGGAGCCGTGCGGCGTGTGGTGACGGGCGGGACGAGGCCCCGCGGGCGGCGGCGGCCCGGCCCCCGCGGCGGGCACGAGGCACACCCATCCACCCCACGGGAGCCAGGGGCGCGGGACCCGGCGGTCCGGCGCCCCGGCCCCGGCGAGTGAACGGAACACGATGGCAGAACGCGTGCGGTGGGCCGACCTCCCCGCCGTCCTGCGCCGCGCCGTCGAGGCGCGGACCGGCCGGGTCGTCCACACCGCCGAGGTGGCCGAGGGGCTCAACTGTTCCCTCGCCCTCACCCTCGACACGCAGCACGGCGACTCCGTGTTCCTGAAGGGCGTACGGGCGTCCGCGCGCGCCGAGGCCGCCGGTCTGCGGTGCGAACAGCAGGTCAACGCCGTGGTCGCCGCGCTGGGCGTCGGCCCCGAGATCCGGCACAGCTTCGTCTCCGCGGGCTGGCACTGCCTCGCCTTCGCGTACGTCAGGGGCGGGCACGCCGACCTCGGGCCCGGCTCCCGGCACCTGGCGGCCGTGGCGGACACGCTGCGCCGGGTACCGGACGGCCGGCTGCCGCGGCTGGCCCTGCCGCACTTCGCCGAACGGTTCGCCGCCCATCTGCGGCCAGACGAGGCGCGGGCGCTCTCCGGGCCGCACCTGCTGCACACCGACACCAATCCGCACAACCTGCTGATCGAGGCGGGGAGCGGCCGGGCCTACGTCGTGGACTGGGCCATGCCGGCGCGTGGTCCCGCCTGGATCGACGCCGCGTACACGGCCGTACGGCTCCTGGAATGCGGCCATCCGCCGCGGTCCGCACGCCAGTGGCTGGCCGGATTCGACTCCTGGCGGGCCGCGGAACCCGCCTCCGTCACCGCCTTCGTGAACGCAGTCTGCCGGCAGTGGGTCGCCACCGTCGGCGAACGCGACGCGGAGCCGAGCAACGCGCGTTTCCGCAGCTTGCTGGGGTGAGCTGGCGCTCGGCCGGGTGGCTCGTGCCCGGCTGGGCCGGCCCGGTTCGCCACCTGTCCCTTCCGGGCACGAGCACCGGGGCGCCGGCACGGCCCGGCCCCGCACCGCCCGCAGCGCCGCCGCGCCCCGATCCCGTACGGCCCGTTTCGGCCGGCGTCAACCGTCAACAGCCGGCGTCACCCGGCGTCGTCCACACCACCCGGCGCCTCCGCAGTCCCCGCGGCGCCCGGGTGCCCGTTCACCCCCATCTGTACGTTGCCGTGCGGGCCCACGCCCGCGCCCTCGTACGGGCCCGCTTCCGCGCTGCCGTACGGGCCAGCCGGCTCGTACGGGCGCATCGCGGCGTGGCGGCCCGGGGGGCGGGAGAGGAGGTGGCGGGGGTCCGTCGCGCGGGTGATGGCCGATTCGACGGCGGCGATCCGGTCGGCCAGCAGGCCCAGCACGGCCACCGCTTCCCCCAGCCCGGGGGCGCCCGTACCGGCGTCCGCCCCCACTGCCGCGCCCGGCCCGTCCGTACGCACGCCCGTACGCGCCGGGCCCACCGGCCCACCCGCGCCCGCGCCCGTAGCGCCGCCCGGGTCAGCGCCCACGCCCGCAGCCGAACCCGTCCGCGCTCCCCCGCCGTACGCCGCGCACAACTCCGCCCAGCGCGCTGCCTGTTCGGCGGTCTGCACGCCCCTGAGCTCGGCCAGTTTCAGCAGGTTCGCCTCGGCCGCGGTGCTGAGCGTCTGGGCCTCGCTGCGGTAGTGGTCGTCGATGAGCGCTTCGCGCTCGGCGGGGTTCATCGCCGGGGAGATGCGGGCGACGATCTTGTTCATGTTGCGGTACGAGCCTTGCAGGCCGAACGGGGGCTCGGTGCGCGCGTCGTCCGTCTGCGCCGCCGATGCGATGTACGCGGCGTTGACGGCGAGCACCGTCTCGCGCGCGGCGAGCAGATGAGTGAGGACGGCGAGCACGCGATCGAGTTCGGCCGGCGCGTACGGGTGGGCCAGCCGGTCGCGCCGGGCCGTCGGGTCGCCGGCCGCGAGGCGGACCAGGAGTTCCAGGTCGGCGCGGTCGCGGCCGGCCAGCGGCGCGAGGACCGGGTTCGAGGTCAGCGCGTTCTCCACGAAGCTGAGCGCGAACGCCTCCTCCTTGCCGGTCAGCACGTCGCCCAGGTTCCACACGTCCGCCCGGTTGGCGAGCATGTCCGGCACCCGGAAGCGGCGGCCCGACTCGGTGTACGGGTTGCCCGCCATGCACACCGCGAACCGCTTGCCGCGCAGGTCGTACGTGCGCGCCTCGCCGTCCCAGACGCCCTCCATCGTGCGGGTCGCGTCGCACAGCGGGATGAACTTCTGGAGCAGCTCGGGCGAGGTGTGCTGGATGTCGTCCAGGTAGAGCAGCACATTGTTGCCGGCCGCCAGCGCGAAGTTGACCTTTTCGACCTCGCGCCGGGCCGTCGCGTTGGGCGCCTCGGCCGGGTCGAGCGAGGTGACGCCGTGGCCCAGCGCCGGCCCGTTGACCTTGACCAGGAGCAGCCCGAGCCGCTCGGCCACGTACTCGACCAGTGTCGTCTTGCCATAGCCGGGCGGCGAGATGAGCAGCAGCAGGCCGTTGCTGTCGACCCGCTTGGCCTCGCCGGTGGCGCCGATCTGGCGGGCCAGGTTGTCGCCGATCAGCGGCAGGTACACGTCGTCCACCAGCCGGTTGCGCACGAAGGACGACATCACCTGCGGGCGGTACTCGGCCAGCCGCAGCCGGTCGCGCTCGGCCGCGATGAGCTCGGCCCGGCGCCGCTGGTACGCGCGGAAGCCCGGCACGACGCGGGTGGCGAAGTCCGCCGTGCGGGCGTGGAACTCGTCGATCCGCAGGGTGAGTTCGCGTCCTGCCACCCGCGGGTGGGTGCCCAGCAACCCGGTGACCTGCGTCGACAGCTCCGCGTCCGGGACGTCGCGGCGCGGCAGCTCGGGGCAGAGCTCGATCGCCACGGCTTCGGCGAGGTCGCCGGTGGTGGGGGTGGGTGTGGCGGAGGTGATGGGTGTGGCGGTGGCGGGGTCCTCGTTGCCGTTCTTGTTGCTCTTGCTGCTCTTGCTGTTGTGCTGGCTGCTGGTCCCGCGGTCAGCGTCACCGCGGGCCTCCCCTTCGCCGCCCGCGCCCCCGGCCCGCCCCGCCTCGGGCCGCTGCGTCGCCGCGTACGCCGTCAGCCAGCCGTGCACCAGACGGTGTGCGCCGGCCGCGTCGCCGGTCGCCAACTGTTCACGTACGTCCGCGGAGTAGGGGAGTGCTGCGGTGTCCGGGCCGGCGACTGCGCGCCCGAACCCGTCGAGCAGCGCCCGCGCCGCCGGGCCGGTCACGAATGCGCCGCCGCGCGCCAACTCCTCCACGAGGTAGCTGGCTGCCAACTCAGCCAGCCCGGCCAGCCCACCCCGCCCATCTGGCCCGCCCGAGCCACCCGACTCACCCAACCCTGCCGAGTCACCCACGCCGCCCACGCCCGCCGAGCCACCCAACTCGAACGAGTCACCCAGCTCGCTCAGCCCCGCAAGCGGCCCCTCCCGGAGGAAATCGCCCACCGCATCCGCAAGTTGCCGGGTCAGCAGCGTGAGGCCCGGCGCCGCCCCGAACGTCGCCCTGGCACGGCTGAGTGAGGTCGCCTCGCGGGTCCACGCCGCGCGGGCGCTCTCCGTCGTGCCGTGGGTCCAGAAGAGGGCGGCCGTTGCGCGGGCCGCCGCGGGGTAGCGCAGCAGGTCGGCGCCGTGGTGCAGGCGGAGGAGCGCGGTGAGGATCGCGGTGGCGTCCCGGTCGTGGACGCCGCGCTCGTACCCCTCGTCGTACGCCGCGTCCGCCGCCGCGCGGACCAGCGCGGCCAGCTCGTCGGGGTTCGCCGCGGCCAGCGCCGCCGCGCCGTGTTCGGCGAGCAGCCGGGCCGCGAGGTGTTCGGCGCGGTAGACGTCGGGCGACTCCGACGGCAGCGTCTGCTGCCAGTACGGGCGGGTCGCGGCGAACGCCGGGTCCGCGACCGGGGCCCGGTAGTCGGTGCCGGTCAACGCGAAGGCCAGGGTGCCGTCCGCGGCCGGGACCAGGGTCAGCTCCGGCGTCTGGGTGCCGACCGCGAACCGGTGGGCGCCGAGTTGGATGGTCGCGCCGCCGTCCGCGTACAGCTCCGTACGGTCCCGGAGGGCGCGCAGTGCGTCCTCGCGCGCCGCCTTCAGCCGGCCCGCCAGCTCTTCGGCGCGCAGCCCCTCGCCGGCGGCCCGCAGCTCGTCCGCGCTCCGGCGCACCTTGGTGACCAGCGCGTCCGAGGCGAAGAAGGTGGCGACCGACTCCCGGTCGGGCAGCGCGAGGGCCCGCCTGGCCACGGTCTCCAGGACCCGGCCGGCGGATTCGGCGAGCGCGGCGGCGCGCCGGGCCGCGGCGTCCTCCAGCGTCTGCCGGCGCGCCGCGAACGCGTCGCTGACCTCGGCGCGCCGCGCGTCGAGCTCCTCACGGAACCCGTCGTGGTCGGCGAACCTGGCCTCCAGGTCGGCAAGTTGCAGCAGTAGCGCGGCGAGTTGGTCATCGCAGTCGCGGGCCGTGGTGCAGCCGGCGAGCGCGCCGGCGACGGACTGGCCGAGCAGGGCGAGTTCGGCGGCGAACTCCGCCCGCCCCTCCCGGTCGGCCAGCTCCCTGCGGCGCGCGTCCAGCGTCGCTCTGGCCCGGTTGAGTCCCGCGGTGACCTCGGCGATCTGCTCCAGGACCGCGGTGCGCACGGTCGCGTCGTCGATGTCGAGCCGGCCGATGACCTCGGCGACGTGCCGCAGCCCGGCTGTCTCCCGCGCCACCTCGTCGGCGATCGGCTCGGCCGCGGCGACCGTGTCGATCGCCTCGGCGTCCGCGGCGAGCCCGGCGGCCTGCTCCCGGTAGTCGGCGAACGCGTCGGCGCGCTGGAGGAAGGCGACGGCGCGGCGCGCGGTGCCGGCGATATCGCCCGCCACGTCGGCTGCGAGCGCGTCGATCCGCTCGACGTCCGCGTACCGCATCTCCTTCAGCGTCTCCAACTTGCCCTGTGCCTGGCGCAGTTCGCCGATGCGGGCCACCCAGTCGGCGGCGGTCGCCGGCGCCTCGCCGCGTACCCGGCGGACCAGTCGGGCGATGTGCGCCGCGCACTCGGCGAGCGCTTCGGCGGCCCGCCGGGTCAGGTCCTGCACGGCGGCGAACTCGGCCAGCACCTGTTCGGCCGTGGCCCGTACCTCGTCCAGCGGGGTGCGCAGGTCGCCCACGTCCGGGTCGGCCAGCCAGTGGTAGCGGTCGGCGGCCCGCCCGCAGGCGGCGACCAGCGCCCGGTACATCTCGCCGGTCGGCGCGGTGTCCGCAACTTGCCGGGCCAGCGACAGGCACTCCGAGATTCCGCGCACCAGGTCGGCGTTGCCGATCCGGGCCAGCGGCCCGGCGCCGGCCGCGGCGCCGGCGGCGTAGGTGTCCGAGGTGTACGGGGTGCGCCAGAGTTGCACCGGGTGCACCCGCGCCGGCTCGTCGTCGGCCGGCGCCCGCAGCGCGACCAGCGTGCCGTCGTCGAAGAGCGCGTACCCCTGGCAGGCCAGCGGGGTGGCGACCTCCTCGCGGATGGAGTTGTACGAGAGCAGCAGGGTGTGGCCGGCGGGCGGGGCGGTACCGGGGTGCGGGGCGGTGGTGCCGTGGGGCCCGGTGGTGCCACGGGGCGACGGGGCGCCGGTGGGGTGTGCGGTGGCGCCCGTGTCCCGGGCGTGGAACGCGTACAGCACGTCCTCGCCGTTCGGGGAGCGCACCGCACGCTCGAAGACGAGCCCGGTGGTGTCCGCGTCGAAGGTCTTCACGGCGCCGGTGGCCAGGCAGTACCCGCCGGGGAAGACGATGCCCTGGCCGGCTGGGAGCCGCTGGCAGGACTGGCCGATGCCGTCGATGCGCCGCACGTCGTGGGTGACGGCGTGGAAGACCAGGTACCGCCAGTCCTCCTCCTTGTACGGGCGCACCCGCAGCAGCACCAGCGGCCCGACGGTGGCGTACGCGACGTCCGCGTCCGCGAGGGCTTGCAGCGGTTCGGCGACCGGCTCGCTGTAGACGCCGTCGGCGGTCTCGGTGTCGTTCTCGGTCTTGAGGGTGAGGGCGCCGCCGCCGGTGGCGACGTAGACCCGGCCGCCGTCGATCGCGATGTGCGGGAAGCGGCCCGGCACGTGGTCGTCGCGGGTGGTGTCCACCCAGGTCACGTCGTGCGGGTCGGGGAAGACGTGGTCGCGCTCGCCGCGCGCGTCCAGGAACCTGGCCCGCCCGTCCGCCGCCAGCGACCAGCGCAGCACCCGGATGTCGGTGGGCTGCTCGCCAGTCTGGAAGACGGCCAGCAGCGTGCCGTCCACGATCCGCAGCCGGCGCAGCCTGGCCGCCCGGTAGTAGCGGTGCAGCGCGGCGAACTCGCGCACGAACGCCGGGTCGTCGATGAGCCCGGGCGCGGCGCCGGCCGGCAGCGGGTTCAGCTCCCGGTCGTAGAGCGTGAACACCTCGCCGACGGCCGCTTCCCCGGCCTCGGGACCGGCCGCGACGGTCGTCCCGAACAGCAGCAGTTCCCCGACGGCGACCACGTCCCTGGCCGTGCTCGGCCGCTCCGTACGCACCGGCTCGGTGCCGGTCAGCGTCAGCTCGGTGGAGCCGAACTCCGCGACGCGCGACGCGTTGAGCGCATCGGCCCGCCGGGCCAACTCCCCCGCCCGCCCCGCCAGCCGCTCCCGCAACACCTCGTACGTGCCGGCGTCCAGCCCGCTTCCCGTCCCGGTCCCGGTCCCGGTCTCCATCGGTTCCTCAGCTCCTCGTACGCGTGGTGTGTGCGGGCGCGCGCGGGGCGCGCGGTAGGTGGGTGGGGCGCGTGGGGCGCGTGGGGCGCGGCTTGGGTGAGTGGGGGCGGCCGGTGCGTGCGGGGTGCGCGTCGACGGGCGCGGGCGGGGCCGGCGGGGGCCCGCGGGCGGGGCCGGCGGGCGGGGCCCGGCGGACCGCCGGCTGCCCCGCTGCGCACCGGATGCCCCGCCCCCACCACTCCGCCGCCCCCTTGCGCACCGGGCACCCCCGACCCGTACGCCCCACTCCCCACCGCAGCCCGCAAGCCGCAGCCCGCAGCCGGGGCACTGCCGACCCCCGTCCGACAGTGCCCCGGGTCCGTCACCCAGCGGGGGGCCAGCCCCGCGGAGGGGAAGCCACCCCCGGGTAGCCACCCCGCGGGGGCCGCCCCGCGGAGGGGAAGCCCCGCGGAGGGGGAGCCCCCGCACAGGAAACCGCCCACCCAGGGGAGCCCACCCCACGGCCACGAGGCGGCCCGGCGCCAGCCCAAGCAGCAGCTACGAGACAGGCCCGGCGCCGGCCGAAACCCCGGCTACGAGACGGGCGCGGCGGCGCCGGCCGGGCCAGCCGGCTGCTTCACCAACTGCGGTCCCGCCTGCGCGGCCCCCGCGTCCGCCCGCCCGACCAACTCCGCAACCGGCAGGTCGGCAAGACCCAACTGCCGGGCAGATGCCAGCAGTTGATCGAGCTGCCCGGACCCCTTCGGCATCAACTTCATCAGTAGCGCCGACACCGTCAGGTTCTGCACGTCGGCCGTCGAGACCGAGCCGAGCATCTTCGTCAGGTCGTCCGTGAACGAGGCCGAACCGTCCAGCCAGGGCCCGGCCAGCGTCTGCGCCGTCTGCGAGTGCTGCATGAACCCGTCCACGCTCTTGCCCAGCGAGATCGCCCCGACCAGCCGGTCGAAGAAGGCCGACTCGCCGCCCACGATGCTGATGTCCGCGCCTTCCAGACCGGTCGCGATGACCGCCGCCTGCGCCTCGGCAACTTGCCGCTGCGCCTCGATGCCGGCGAGCCGTACGTCCTTGTCGGCGGCGAGCCGCAGCCGGTACTCCTCGTGCGCCCGCGACGCCTCGTCCAGCGCGGCCATCGCCGCGGCCTTCTCGGTCAGCCCCTCCGCCTCGGCCTTCAGCTTCTCGCCGATGGCCGCCGCCTCCGCGAGCGCCTTCTCGCGCACCCCGTCGGCCTCCGCCTTCAGCCGCGCCGCCATCGCCTCGGCCTCCGCGCGGCCGGCCTTCTCGATGACCTCCGACTCCTTGTCCCGCACCTGCACGGCCGCCAGCCCCTCGGCCGCCGCCTCCGCCTGGATGCCCTCGGCGAGCCGCATCTTGGCCCGGGCGTCCAGGTCGGCGGTCTTCGTACGGGCCTCGGCCAGCGTCAGTTCCTCGGCCGCCCGGTGCTGCGCCGCCTGCTCGGCCGCCTCGGCCGCCTTGATGTCCTTGACCAACTGCTCCTGCGCCTCGGCCTCGGCCGCGATGACCACGGCCTGCCGCTGCCGCTCGGCCTCCTCGACCGCCCGCAGCCGCTTGATCGACTCCTCCTGCTCGGCCACCGTACGGTCCACCGCGATGCGCTCCCGCACCACCTCGGCGATCTCCCGGCGCTCGGACTCCACCTCCTTCTCGGCGGCGATCCGGGTCAGTTCGGTCTCCCGGTCCCTGGCGATGACCTCAAGCAGCCGGTCCTTCTCGATCCGCTCGTTCTCGATGGCGATGACCCGCTCCCGGTTCTTCTGCGCCACCGCCACCTCGCGCGCCTGGTTCTCGCGCTGGATGCCAAGTTGCTCCTCGGTCTTGAGGAACGCGCCCTGCGCCCGCAGCCGCTCCTCCTCCATCACCCGCGCCGTCTCGGCCTCCTCGCGCGCCCGTACGGTGTCCACCTCGCGCTTCTGCTTGATCTCGGCGTCCGCCTGCCGCCGCTCCAGCTCCAGGATCGCCTCCCGGGCGTCCACGTTCTGCCGGGTGATCTCCTTCTCCTCGTTGCGCTGGAACTCGTTGGTGCGCACGTGCTCGACCGCGGTCAGCTCGGTGATCTTGCGAATGCCCTGGGCGTCCAGGATGTTGTGGCTGTCCAGTTGGGCCAGCGGCGTCTGCTCCAGGTGGTCGATGGCCGCGTCTTCCAGGCTGTAGCCGTTCAGATCGGTGCCGATGACCTCGATGATCCGATCCCGCAACTCTTCACGCTTGGTGTACAGGTCCGTGAAGTCGAGCTGCTTGCCGACCGTCTTCAGCGCCTCCGAGAACTTGGCGTTGAACAGCTCCTGCAAGGTCGCCTTGTCGCTGGCCCGGGCGGTGCCGATGGCCTGCGCGACCTTGATGACGTCCTCGACGGTCTTGTTGACCCGTACGAAGAAGGAGATGCGGATGTCGGCCCTGATGTTGTCCCGACAGATCAGCCCGTCCCGCCCGGTGCGCGAGATCTCGATCGTCTTCACCGAGATGTCCATCACCTCGGCCTTGTGCAGCACCGGCAGTACGACCTGCCCGGTGAAGGTGACGTCCACCTTGCGCATCTTCGACACGATCAGCGCCTTGCCCTGCTCCACCTTGCGGAACAGCCGACTGATCACGAACAGCAAGGTCAACGCGATGAGCAGGACGACGGCGACGAACACGCCGATGCCTACCGTGATGGCATCCATGAGAAGTCCCCCGGGAGAGAAGTGCATACGCGGGTGTGGGTGTGGGGTGTGTCAGTGGGTGTGCGTACGCGGGTGTGGGTGGGTGTACGTGGGTGGGTGTGGGTGTTTCGGTGGTGCGGGGTGTGGGTGTTCCGGCGCCGTGGGCGATTCGGCGCTGTGGGTGTTCCGGCGCCCTGGGTGTGGGTTGCTCGGTGTGCCAGCGACGCGCGGACCGGAGAGATCCGCAGGTCAGAGGCCAGGCACCAGGGCCAGGGTCAGAGTCAGCGGCCAAGAGCCGGGGACCAGCCACCCCGCGGGGCCAGCCACCTCACAGAGGCAGCCATCCCGCAACGGGCAGCGACTCCCCCGTGTCAGCCGCGCGGATCGAGCGCCGCGTCGAACGGGGCGACCCAGAAGAACTCGCCCAGGTCGTCGTACGCGTACAACAACCCCGTACTGCCGAGCCCGAGCCGGTCGCCGTCCTGCTGCCGCACCTGCACCAGCGCCGTGGAGCCGTCCGTGGCGGTGACCTCGGCCTGGCCGAACCCCGCGTCCACCCGCCTGGTGCGGATGGTGCAGGTCAGGCCGATGAAGTCCTGCCGGGACGGCCCGGGTTCGTCGGGGAAGAGGCGGGCCAGCGGTCCGACCAGGCGGCGCGTGAGCCACCAGGCGCAGAAGATCGAGGCGCCGAACAGGGTGGCTTCGAGCGAGAGCAGCGGCGCGCCGGGCATCCCCGAGTCGGCGAGCAGCACCGATCCGGTGAAGCTGAACAGCCAGCCGAAGACGACGAACAACGAGAACGAGACGGCCACCGGCACCCCGCCGAGGTGGAGCGCGTCGGCGTTGACGTCCGTGTCGAAGGAGTCGTGTTCGGCGCCGCCGACCAGGACCAAGAGCCAGAAGCCGACGACCACCATCAGGGCCGCGCTGAACACCACGGTCGGCAGACCGGCGGCCACGCTCAGGAATTCGCCCATGGTCAGCCCCCTCCGTCGCGGCGCCCCCCGACGCCCGCGGCAGTGTCGTGCCCCGCGGGCCGCAGGGCCGCGCTCCACGTCGGAGCGCGACCCAAGGGCCGCGGAGCGTTCCTTTCCGTACGCCGGCATCCGTTGATCTCGGTCGCGCCGGCCACCCCATCGTGACAGCCGCGCGCGCGAAGCCGCATTGCCGGCGACCGGCAGTCTTTACGGGTTCTTAATGCCGGTCGCGTGCCGCCGCCCTGCCCCGTGTCACCCTTGGATTCCGCGCGCCACCAGGGAACGAGGCCGCGCGAGGAGCGGAGGAACGATGGCCGAGCGCGACATACCCGAGGACTACCTGGCGGGCTGCGCGGAGATCCTGACCAGCGCGTGCACGACCGGCCGGCGGCTGGTCAGGGACGAGCTGGAGGCCCTGCGGGAGCGGGGCGAACGCGCCGCGGAAGCGGGCATCGGACTGCGGACCCTGGTCCACGCCCATCTGACCACCGCGCAGGCCGTCCACCCGCAGGTGCCGCAGGCGGACGCCGGCCACCTGTTGGCCGCCCTCACCCAGGCCGTCGACGCGTTCGCCGAGGGCCACGAGCGGGCCCAGCGGCTCGCGGTACGGCGCGAGGAGGCGGCGCGCCGGGAGTTCATCGACGACCTGCTGTACGGACGCAGCGACCTCGGCCGGCTCGCCGAACGCGCCGAACGCTTCGGCCTGCTCCTCGCGCACGCGCACGCGGTCGCCGTGGCACAGGGCCCGGAACCGTACGACGACGGCTATCCGGTGACCCGCAGAATCGAATCCTCACTGCTGGCGCGGTTCGGCGACCGGCGCATCCTGCTCACCACCAAGGACGGCCGGCTGATCTGCATCGCGCCCAGCGACGAGCCCGACGTGCTCAAGTACTTCGCGAAGCAGGCGTACGCGGCGACCGACGGCGGGCGGGTGGCGATCGGCCGGGCCCACCCCGGCGTCGGCGGCGTCGTGCACTCCTACGAGGAGGCCCTGAACGCGCTCGACCTCGCCGCCCGGGTCAACCTCGACGACCCCGTACTGCACGCCGCCGACCTGCTCGTCTACCCGGTCCTCAGCCGCGACCGACAGGCCATGACCGACCTCGTACGGACCGTGCTCGGCCCCCTCCAACACGCCCGCGGGGGCGCCGGACCGCTCCTGGAAACCCTGGTCGCCTACTTCGACACGGGGTGCGTGGCCGCGGTAGCGGCGCGCCGCCTGTCGCTGAGCGTGCGCGCCATGACGTACCGCCTGGACCGCATCCACAAACTCACCGGCGCCGACCCCAGCGACCCGGTCCACCGCTACACCCTCCAAACGGCCGTGATCGGCGCCCGGTTGATGGGGTGGCCGGAGGAGGAGGCGTGGGGGGAGACGGGGTAGGCGCTGGCGCGCGGCCTGGGCATGGGGTGGCGTTGGGGTTGGGGTGAGTGGGGTTGGGGTTGGGGTGAGTGGGGTTGGGGTGAGTGGGGCTGGGGTTGGGTCGAGGTCCGGTGGTGGGTGGCCGGCGCGCCGGGTTGGGTGTGTGTCCGCCGGTTCCCCGCCGGAGGGGGTGCGGGCGGCCGATTTTCCCGTACTGTGCGGCGCACGCGGTGGGTTGGGTACGGGGAACGGGCTCGGGAGCTCGGGATTCGTGGTTCGGGGAGTGGGTTGCGGTTCTGGGTTACGGCTGCGGGCGTCGAGAGTCGAGCGGGAAGCGACGTGCCGGGGCAGGGCGCGGCGGCAGCGAGGCCGCGACGACCAGGGCCGGGGCCGGGGCCGGGAGGGACCAGGGCCGAAGCCGGGACCAGGTTCGAATCTGACACGCACCAAACTTCTACACTGCTGTAGATTTAACCCGACAGTCGACGCAGGGCATCAGGGGAAGGACACGTCGTGGGTGTTTCGCTGGCCAAGGGTGGCAACGTCTCGCTGAGCAAGGAGGCCCCGGGCCTGACGGCCGTGGTGGTGGGCCTCGGCTGGGACGTGCGGACGACCACCGGGACGGACTACGACCTCGACGCCAGCGCGCTGCTGTGCAACGACAGCGGCAAGGTCGCCTCCGACCGGCACTTCATCTTCTACAACAACCTGACCAGCCCCGACGGTTCGGTCGAGCACACCGGCGACAACCTGACCGGTGAGGGCGACGGCGACGACGAGGCGGTCAAGGTGAACCTCGCCGCGGTCCCCGCCGACATCACGAAGATCGTCTTCCCGGTCTCCATCCACGACGCCGAGGCCCGCGCCCAGAGCTTCGGCCAGGTCCGCAACGCGTTCATCCGCGTGGTCAACCAGGCCGACGGCGTCGAACTCGCCCGCTACGACCTCTCCGAGGACGCTTCCACGGAGACCGCCATGGTCTTCGGCGAGCTGTACCGCAACGGCGCGGAGTGGAAGTTCCGCGCGGTGGGCCAGGGTTACGCGTCGGGCCTGGCCGGCATCGCGGCGGACTTCGGCGTCAACGTCTGACGGAAGCGGGTGGGGCCCCGGGGCCGGCGGAACGGGGACTTCGGCTCCCCACCCCACACCCCCAGGCCCTCAACCCCGGCGGGCCACCACCCCGCCCCGGGCTGCCGCCTCCCCTCCCGGAGCACCCAGCCCACCCCATACGGGGCTGCCCGGACCCGCCCCCTGGCCGGGCAGCCCTTTCCCCCTGGCGGGGGGCTGGGGGAAATGGGGGCTCGGGTAAGCCTGCCCCTCCGCGCCCGACGCGCCGGCGCAGTCGCATGACGACGTGGCGATGACCATCGCTCACGGCCTGCCGAACTAACCCACCAGACTCGCTGGCCAACGGCGTACGAACTCCCTGAACGGCACCGATTCCGCGAGCGCAATGCGCTGATACGCGACGTACGGTTCGACGTCCCCCTCGTACAGCTCCCGGCTGATCTGCGTCCCGTCCTCGGCGTAATTCATGAGGACCACCTCGGACTGATCAAAAAGCCAGAAGTCCTGCACGCCTTCCAGGGGGTTGGGCCGGTCCGTTACGTCGAGGATGCGGATCGCGTCGCCGGCGGCCTCATGCACGTCGTAGTACATGAACTCGAACCGAAGGTACTCCGTCAGGGGCCGCGTGACGATGTGGACGCGCCCTTTGGAACGCCCCTCTGCCCTGATCCTCTTCAGGCTCTCGGTATATCCGGACGAGTAATTCTGCGCATCCAGCCGCTGCCCGGCCAGGAACTCCCGAATATCCCCATCCTCACTCGGCACCCGATACCAGGGCAGCGTCTCCAACCGCCACGCCTCCCGCTTGAACCCCTGAACCTTGGCGGTCCAGTCCTCACCGTCTAAGAGCACGTACGGCCTCCTTATCAGTCGGCGTTGTAGTCAGCCGGCTTCTCCCGACCTTCGCGAAACAGGCCGTACGCCTCCACGCTGCCCGACTTGCCGTAGCCGTCCAGGGTTTCCAGCCGGAACGCCTCGGCGGCGAAACCGTCGAAGAGCGTGCTCAGATCCTTGGCCAAGCCGATCACCGATCGCCTTCTCGATGGGACCAGGGGAGCCATGATGACTTCCGCCGCCTCCCTCTTCCTCGCGATGAGGTTCCCCCCCCCTCTTCTCGCTCTAGGCAACCGCACAGCTACAGACAGCGGTACCGTGTCGACGTCAACCCCTCTCAACTCCTGTCAATTCCAGGGGAGATCCATGGGTAATCGGGTGCCTAACGAGAAGCTGCAACGGCTGGTCCGTCAGGCCGAGTGGACGTACGAGCAACTGGCCCGAAAGGTCAACCAGGTGGCCACCGAGCGGGGGACCAAGCGGTCTTACAGCTCGCAGGCGGCGTGGCTGTGGGTGAAGAAAGGCGTGGTGCCGCGCGATCAAGCATCGCGATCACTCGTAGTAGAAGCGCTGGCCCGAGGTCTGGGCCGCTCCCTCACCTGCACGGACGCCGGCTTCCCGGAGCCTGAGGATAGCTCGCACGCGCGTACGGGTACTGATGTGGTGGACGAGTTGATTGACCTGGGGAGGGTGCAGGTGGATGCAACACGACGGCGCGCATTAGGAGTAGGGCTCTTCTCGGTCGCCCTCACGATTCCGGGATGGTCAGAGGTCGCCGGTCGAGCACACGCGGTTCAGGTCAATCCTCGCGCTCGGATCGGGCAGGCCGAGGTGGACTCGGTGGGCGCAATGATCAATCGACTGAAGGTTCTCGACGGCGAGTTCGGCGGTCAATACGCACGGCCAATGGCTAGCGCTTTCCTCACCAACACTGTTGTGCCGTACCTCCGCGCGACAGCCACCGAGTCCGTTCGCAAAGCCATGTTGTCCGCGGGCGCGATGGCTTGCTATCTCACGGGTTGGATGGCCGTGGATGAGGGGCTGAACGGGTTGGCCCAGCGCTACTACAACAAAGGGTTGGAGTTGGCTGGCGCCGCTGACGATCGCATGACGTATTGCCATATCCTCCGCGGCATCAGCGTACAAGCGGCCAATCTGGGCCACGGGCGCCCCGCGGCCCGCTACGCGAATGCTGCCGCTGATACGGCTCCGGTCTCCACGCACCGCATGCGTGCGTTCCTCGCAGGCCAGCAGGCGCACGGGTACGCGCTTACGGGTGCGAAGTCCGATGCGTTGGAAAGCCTGCGCGTAACAGAGCGCGCGGTGTCGCGCGTTACGAGCCCGTCCGGTCAGGCTTCGGGCGGGTACAGCGCGTCGACACTCGCGTACCACACTGCGCAGGTTCGCTACGAACTGGGCGATGTGAAGGGCAGCGTGTCTGCACTCCACGAACACTTCAAGCTGCGGAACAGTTCGGACAGCAATCGAAGCGCCATGATGTTCGGCAGCCTCCTGGCCGAGCGACAGCTCGAAGTGGACCACCTGGACGCGGCGTGCGCTACGTGGAATCGCGTACTCGATGACTACCCGGCGATGCATTCGGGCCGCGTGGACGACCGAGTCCGCTCCGCCGTCAAATGCCTGGCCCCCTATCAAGCCAACAACACGGCCCGTCACACCCGCGACCGAGCACGGGTGCTGCTTGCGCAGCGGGGCGTCTAGCTCGCAAGGCGGGAGACACTTCCGCCGTCTCTAACCTGGGAGGCGGCACATTCGATCGCGGGTTGTTGCTGATGCTGTGACCTGGGGTGATGCATTACCGGCGGATCGCTGCAAAAATGCTGGCGGGACGGGGTGGCAACATGTGTGTGACCTGGGGCTTTACCCTCGGGTCGTCATAGGCCCTGAAGAGGGTTCGCAATGTCAGCGGTCGGCCGAGCAAGGTGCGGAGGTCATCCGGTCGTCGTCATCAGCCCTGAAGAGGGTTCGCAATCGACGGTCCTGCGTGAAGCTCTCAGTCTTCAGGCTGGTCGTCATCAGCCCTGAAGAGGGTTCGCAATACCCGCACACCGGACTCGGACTCCCCGAGGACTTCCAGTCGTCATCGGCCCTGAGGAGGGTTCGCAACATGACCATCGGCAACGGCAACATCTGGGTCGGCGGGTCGTCATCAGCTCTGAAGAGGGCTCGCAACGCAGCTTGCCCGGTTATCGGCACCCAGTGCGCGACGGGTCGTCATTAGCCCTGGAGGGTTCGCAACGTGATGCCGTCGCAGCGGTGCGCGCAGCCTCCCGCGGTCGTCATCAACCCCGGAGAGCGAGCAAGCTCCCGCACTCATCCGGGCACCGGCAAAGCCAACCCCACCCGGGACAAGTCACCCAGCGCTCAAAGCCAAGAACGGACCCGCCCACCCGCGCCCGCGTCCCCGGCACCCGTACCCCCCGCCTACGCCCCCGAGACCTCATGCACCGACGTCTGACTCCACCTGCGCCCCGTGTTCGGGTCGCCGCTCCACACCACCTGGTGATCCGCGGTGCGCGTCATGCCGAAGTCGTAGATCGAAGGGGCGTCGGAGCGTTCCCAGTCCTGCCAGGCGGCTTGCAGTTCGGCGGCCAGGCGGCGTGGGCCGCCCTGGTAGGCGAGGGTGGGACAGTCGTCGTTCGCCACCAGGGTCGTCCAGGAATCGCGGTCGTCGTGTACCCACGCAACGATGCGGCCCTCGGCCGCCTCCGTACGGATCTGCACCTCCGGTAGGACGGCCCGCAGGGCGAAGAGGAGGTTCGCGTCCTTGTGGAGGCGGAGCAAGTCCGTTCGTTCCATCACCGTTTCCTCCTCCGGCTCACCCGCCCCTCGTACGTCCTCCCAGAGGCGACCTGCGACGGTGCCCTTTGCGGGCATGAACGTGGCGAGGCCCTGAACCCAACCGCGGGCCGACCGCCCGTCGGCGGCGACCGTGAGTGCCACGTGGCCGAGCCGCCCCCACGGGGTGACGATCCGTCCACCAGGCCGAGTTTGCTGCACCCAGTTCCACGGGATGAGGTCCACCGCGTACGTGGCCATGACCCGGTCGAAGGGTGCGTACGACTCGGCGCCCCTCGCCCCGTCGCCAGTCACGACGACCACATCGGCATGTGCCGCGGCCAGGTTCTGGCGCGCACCGTCAGCCAACTGCGGGTCCACTTCGACCGTGACAACCCGCCCCCCGGGCCCCGTCCTGGCTGCCATGAGGGCAGCATTGCGCCCGGTGGCCGCGCCGAGTTCCAACACGGCGTGCCCCGGCTCCAGCATCGCGGAGTCGAGCATGTCGGCGACGACTGCCTCACAGCTCAGGCTGGAGGTGGGGAGGCCGTCCGTCACCTGGGTAACGGTCGAGTCGTACGGGCCGCCGTAGACGAGTTCCGTCCAGGGATCCGGGGCGGCGGCGCGGTCGACGGGTACGTACGCGTGCCCGTCCCACGTCCATAGGCGGTCCGGAGCGAAGAGGTGCCGCGGGGCCGCGTCCACCATGGCCGGGCGGACCCAGGGTGAGTCCGCCGGCCATAGGTCCGCGTCCGTCATGGCCGTCGCCAGTCGCGTATGTCGAGACATGTGCATCGGCTACTTGCGCCGGTTCCCCGTGGGCGGCGGCGGATCGGGCACCTTGCCGTCCGCGTTGCCTGGCGGCGGCTTGCCCTGGCTCGGGTCGGGTCCGGCTTGCGGTGATCGCCCACGCATCCACTCCGATCGACGTCTCGAACATCGACGTCTCGTACGCAGCGTGGCAGCCGCCCGGGCGCAGGAGCGGTGCGATGCGGTGTGGTCGCTGGATTGGTGGGGGATTCTGGCTTTTTGCTGCGGTGGAGAGCTGACGCGGGTGGCTTCGTGACTGCGAGAGTCGGCTAACGTCGTTCGACGGGCCCGCCGCGCATGCGGCACAGCCTGGGCGCCCCGGCTGTCGCTGACGCTGTGACCTGGGGTGATGCATTACCGGCTGATCGCTGCAAAAATGCTTGCGGGACGGGGTGGCAATATGCGTGTGACCTGGGATTTTACCCTCGGGTCGTCATGAACCCTGGAGGGTTCGCAACGCCGGCGTCATCGCGCCGCCTTGCAGGGCTTGGGCGGTCGTCATGAACCCTGGAGGGTTCGCAACAGAGGGTTCACCTGGTCAACCAGCGGCAGGACCCGGGTCGTCATGAACCCTGGAGGGTTCGCAACGCGGTGGGGGCGCTGCCTTCCGTGGTCCAGTTGCCGCGTCGTCATGAACCCTGGAGGGTTCGCAACGTGCGGTAGGCGGCGGCGTACCCGATGACCATCACGGTCGTCATGAACCCTGGAGGGTTCGCAACATGGTGAGGTGCGGGCGGGCCCGCACGCGGAACAGTGTCGTCATGAGCCCTGGAGGGTTCGCAACGAGCCGCCCAGCTCCTCCAAGTGCCCGGCCTGCGCGTCGTCATGAGCCCCGGAGGGTTCGCAACACCGCCACCGCGAAGACCGCGAGCACGCCATCCACCGTCGTCATGAGCCCCGGAGGGTTCGCAACAGACGCTCCACAGCGACAAGTTGCAGGTCAACGCCGGTCGTCATGAGCCCTGTATGGTTCGCAACCAGTGGCCGTACGCCGCCCGTGCCCTGGTCCGCGTGGTCGTCATCAGCCCTGGAGGGTTCGCAACCCGACGCCCACGCCGAGGTCCGCGCCGAGATCGCCCGTCGTCATTAGCCCTGGAGGGTTCGCAACAGGCGAGGGGCCTCCAGTAGTGACGGCTCACCACCGGTCGTCATTAGCCCTGGAAGGTTCGCAACAGCCAAATCCCCGGGCCCGCCATGCGTTGCTTCAGGGTCGTCATCAGCCCTGGAGGGTTCGCAACGTTTTGCCTGTGCCACGTCCGCCGAGCTGGAGCCACCTATAGCCCCTGAAGGGCTAGCAACCAACCACCCGACACCTCACCCCTGCCTACCGCACCGACTCCTCCCCCACCACCCCCTCATCCACCAACCCCACCCCCCGCTCGTACCGCAACCGCCGCCCGCCCAGCGTTGCCGTGCCGGCGGCGGTGAGGATGAGGACGCGGGTGTACTCGATGGGGGTGTAGCGCCAACCGCGCATCACCATCAGTTCGGTTGGGCCGTCCAGGAAGCACGTCGGGGGCAGGGCCGTCGTGTCCGCGGTTACCGCTTCGCACTGGGCCGTGTCGGGGGTGGTGCCGGCCGGGAGGGGGGTGCCGGAGAGCGTGTGGTAGCCGCCGGTGCCGTCCTCGGTGAGGAGTGCGGCGCGCACGGTGACGTGGTCGGTGGTCAGGGCGTCGAGCGCCTCCGGGCCGGCGTCCTGGCGTTCGGCCAGGTAGTGCAGGCCCGTCAGGGTGGCGGAGACCCGCTGGCCGGCCCGGGTCAGGAGGCGGTCGCCGGCGTCGGCCGCGCGCTGTCGGCGCTGGGCGTCGGCCGTCGCGCGGGCCGCGGCCACCTCCGCACGCCAGGCGGCGGGGACCGCGGCGGCGCCGGCCGCATATCCGGTCGCCACCAGGTCCGGCACGTCCGCCGGGTAGGACCACACCCGCGCGCCGGTGGCGGCCCGGCCCACCTCGTGGGCGGCTAGCAGCAGCGCGTGACGCCCGTACCGTTCCTCCGCCACTGCGGGGAAGCGGGGCGGCACCGCCAGCGGGCCGGCCGCCGGCGACCCGCCGGGCCCTTCCGCGTACCCGGTGACGATCACGCGCGGCGCCCGCAGCCGCGCGGGCCGGTACGTGGCGGTGCCGCGGTGCAGTCTGCCGATGCGTTGCAGCAGGTGGTCCAGGGGTGCCAGGTCGGTGATCAGTAGGTCCGCGTCGAGGTCGCAGGACTGTTCGGCGACGGTCGATGCGATGACGATGAGGCGGTGGGGGCGGGGCGGGGATTCCGCCACCTCACCGCCCACTTCACCCTCCGCCGGACTGCCCGACACACTCCCCGCCTCACCTTCCGCCGGACTGCCCGGCACACCCTCCGCCCCATCCCCCGCCGCGCCCTGCGCCCTGCGCCCCACCGGGCGCAACAACCGCAGGCACTCCCCCATCCGCGTGGCGAGTTCGCGGGCGGTGAGTTGTTCGTGCAGGAGGATGACGCGTGTGCCGGGGATGCGGCTGCGGACCTGGGCGGAGAGGGTCTGTGCCTGGTCGGCCGTGGTACGGATGACCAGCGCGCAGCCGCCGTCGACCAGTTCCGCGGCGAGCCGGTCGGCGACGGCCGCGTCGGCCGCGGCCCGCGCTGCGGCGTCGTCGGGGGGTGGCTCGGCGATTGCGTCGGCATCCCCCGCGGCTGTGGCTGCGTCGGCCGCGGACGCCACAGGCACCGCAGAGTCCACGGCCGTGCCCATTCCGGTCCCGTCGGCCGCGGCCCGTTCCGTGACGTGCTCGGGTGAGGGCGCGGGCGCGTCGGCCGTCCCCGCCGCCCCGGCCGCGCAGGCCGCAACCACACCCACCCCCGACCCCACCCCAGACCCAGGCCCCACCCCCACCCCCCACTCCGGCAACAACTCCACCCCCACCCGCACCGAGCCCCGGTGCGCCCCGCACGTCCGGGTCGCGCTCGCCGGACCGGTCGGCGTCCACCACACGGCCGTCACCGCGGGCTGCCGCGGCGGATGGGCCAGCGCCGGGTGGCCGTACTCCTCCCGGCGGGCCGCGCCGGACAGGTACGCGTCGGCCAGCGTCTGCCGTTCGGCGGCCGGCAGCGTCGCCGAGAGCAGCACCACCGGCACCCCCGCCTCGCCGAACCAGCGCAGCCCCTCCGCGAGGAAGCGCGAGCCGTGTACGTCGGAGGCGTGCACCTCGTCCAGTACGACGACCTTGCCGAGCAGCCCGGCCATCCGCAGCGCCGCGAACTTCGTACGGGTCACCGCCTGCAACAGCGTGCTGGTCGGGCCCACCGCGAACGGGCACAGCAGCCCGCGCCCGTACCCGAAGAACCACTCCGTGGGCGTCAGCCGCTCCCCGGGGCGCGGTTCGGGCGGGCCGTCCTCGTCGCAGGTGCCGACCGCGGCGCGGCGTTCCTCGACGGGGGCGGCGAGGAGCGCGCTCCACACGGGCGACAGGTTGCGCTGACCGTGCAACAGAGCAACCTGCGGAGCAAGTTGAGGATCGATGCGCCCGACCCACTCCCGTACCCGGGCGAACGTCGGATCGTTGGCCGACCACTGCGGCATGCCGACGAACACCCCGTCCTGCCCGAACTTCGCGGCCAGCACCTCGGCCGCGGCAAGGCCCGCCCAGAGCTTGCCCTCGCCGGTGGGCGCCTCCACGAGCAGCAGTCCGGGGGCGGGCATCGCCCGGGCCGCGTCCAGCGCCGCCTGCTGTACGGGGCGCGGCGGATGGTCGAAGCGGCGCCGGAACACGTCGGCGGGCGGCATCGGCAGCGCGCCCCAGCCGCCGCGCAACCCGATCCGCTCCCAGGCGCCCGCGGCCCGCCGCCGCGCGCCCGCCATGTTCACCCGCGCAAAGTCGTCGATGCCGGTGAAGTGCGCCTTGCTGCTGGCGATCCAGTCGGCCATCACCACCAGCCCGCTGACCAGGAGTTGTAGGGGCCGCGACGGTACGGCGGCGGGTACGGCGGCGGCGATGGAGGGCAGGCCGAGTTCGGAGGTGACGTACCGGACGTGGGCCCGCCGCGCCTCGTCCCAGCGCGTGCCGCCCTGGAGTTGGCCGAGCCCCTTGCTCGGCGGTTCGAGTACGTCGGCGGCGTGTACGAAACCGTGGTGGCCGGCGACCAGCGGCACCACCCAGGCGATGTGTTCGGCCGGCCAACCCTCCCTCCGCAGCAGCGAGCCCAGCAGGTAGCCGCCGGCCGCGCCGTGGTGCCAGGGGAACTTCGGCACGATCTTCGACCAGCCGAGCCCGGCCGCCCGCAGCGACTGCTCGTACGCGGCGAACCGGCACTGGAAGGCGGGTGTGACCTTGCCGATGTCGTGCAGCGCGCAGATCCAGGCGAGCAGCGTGCGCCCGCGTCCCGGCCCGCCGGCCGCCGCGTCCAACTGCCGCCGCAGGGTGGGGGCGAGAAACCCGTCCCACAGCCGCTCGGCGACCGCCCCGGTGTCCAACAGGTGCGTGATGACCAGGCTCATCGTGTTGCCACCCGCGTACTCGGGTGTCTTGCCGACACACACCCGCAGCGCCGCGTACGCATCCCCGTCCCACGCGTTCTCGCCGTACGGGCCGTCCGCCATCTTTCCCTCCAGGTCCGGCAGGTTCGTCAGTTCGCCAGGTGTGTCACGTCTCCCCGCGGCACGCCCACCGCTGCCCCGGCGCCAGCGCCGGGGCAGGACCGCGCCCGGCCCCGGGGCCCGTACCGCTGGCATCCCGGCGGCGCCCCGGCGGCGTCCGCTGGCATCATGGCGGACCGGACCGGAGGGGTGTGCGTGACGGGTACGGCGGGGGCGCGGGACGAGGGGCGGGGGGCGCCGGCAGCGGTGGCCCGGGGCGGCCGGGCGACCGCGGCGGGCGGGGCCTGGCGGGCGGCGGACTTCACCGGGCTCGATACGGGCCTTCGGCATGAACTAGCCGCTGTGGCCGCGGTGTTGGCCGGTATCGACCGGGCGTTGCCCGGCGCGCCCTGGCACCTGAAGGGTTCGAGCGCGCTGCTCGGCTGGATCGGCCCGACCGCCCGCCCGCCGGCCGATGTGGACCTCGCCCTGCCGGCGGGGCCCGGCGGCGCGCTGCTACGGACCGCGGAACTCCCGCCGGGCCCGGACGGCGAACGGCTGCGGCTGCTCCGCACCGAGCCGGTGGTGTTCAGCAGGCCGGGGCGGGTGGCGGTGCACCGGGCGTTGGTACGGGTGATGAGTGGGGTGGGTAACGTTCGGGCCGCGGGGGGCGTAAGGGGAGTCGGCGGCATGGGCAGGGTGGATGGCATGGGTGGTGCCGGTGCCGCGCCTGGGATGCAGGTGGGCGCCCTGACCGACGTCCTCCTGAACATCGTCCTCGTCCCGGACGACATCGCGGCCCGGGACGCCCGCACCGCGCCCCTCGCCTTCCCCGGCGCGCCCGGCCCCTGCGTCGTACCCGCGGCCACCTTCGGCCGCTGCCTGGCGCAGAAACTGCTGCGGTACGCGCGCCTGCGCGACGGAGGGAAGATCAATACGCGCTGGTCAGACGTGGCGGACTTCCTGATCGCCGCGGCCAGCCCGCGCGCCCCGCTCCTCGAACTGGTCCGGCTGCGCCAGGACGTCGCGGCCGAGTGCGCCGCCCTGGACCGCCCGTGGCCGGCCGAACTCCCCCCACCGCCGGCGGAGTGGCTGGACTTCTGGGACACAGCCACCTTCCAGCACGGCTGGCCGTTCGGCCGGCTGCCGGAGGCGGTGGCGCGCGTGGAGCGGTTCTGGGGGCCGGTGCTTGCGGCGCCGGTGGCGCCGTACGAGGCGGAGGGGGCCGCGCCGTACGGGGCGGAGAGGGCCGCGGCGCCGTACGGGCCCGCTCGCGCGTCCGGCGCAGACGGCGACGACGCGCCCGTACGGCACATCTGGTCGCCCACCGCGTGGGAGTGGCAGGCCGGGTAAGTGGCAGCCCGAGTAATCAGGCCCGTGCCCCGCGCGTAACTCGTACGTCCCCGTACCCCGCGCGCGCGTCACCGTGCCCCACGCGTACGGGCCCGCATCCGGCGCGTACATCCTCGTACCCCGCACGTACGTCCCCCGCCCCCTGACCTGCAGACGAGCCCGAGCCCGCCGGTCAGGGCCCCCGGCCGCTGCCCCGAAAGGGCAGTTCGCGCTGCCTGTCGGCTTCTACCGCTGGTGGAGGCGTACGCGGTACGCAGGGGTGGGCACCGGAAGGTCGCCCGGCCGGGCCGGAACCGATGCGAACCGGGCGGGCCAGAACCGTACGAAGGGGGCGCCGTGCGCAGCACCGACGTGGGACGGGTGACGGCGGACGACCGCGGCCGGGGCCAGGCACCCCGCCGGGCCGGCGCCCCGCGCCCCGCGCCCGGTCGGGCCGCGCGGCAGGTCGAGCC
>NZ_JBLIWA010000022.1:0-20211 GCF_047525675.1 Streptomyces sp. 796.1
GCCCGGCCTCGCCCGCACCGGGCCGCGCCGCCTCCGCGCCGCCCCGCGCCTCGCGCAGTTCCCCGTCCAGTTCCCCGTCCAGTTCGGCGTCCAACTCCGCGTCCAGATCGGTATCGCCGAGTGCATCGCTCAACCAGTCCACCCCGGCTGCCTCGCGCTGCGGCGCGGAGTCTTCGCGCGGGGCGTCCTCGGGCTGCGGAGTGTCCTCGCGCTGCGGGTCGGCCTCCTGCCGCGGGGTGGTCGGCTCGCCCGGACCCTGGTCGGCCCGGCCCTGCTCGCCCCGGCCCTGGTCGGCCGGGGCCGGCAACGGCTCGTTGGTGGGCGGTTGCCCCTGGTCGCCCGGCGGGCACTCGACCGTGAACGGCTTGCGCCGGTCGGCGCCCTGCTGCCCGGCGGCGCTCCAGGTCAGTTGGTAACTGCCGCTGGGCAGGGTGTACGGGCCGGTGTGGCCGCGCCCCGCGTCGACGGCGATGGTGCCCTCCAACCCCGGGAGCCCGCGGGGGTTGGGCCGGGGCAGGATCTGCCAGCTCAGGTCGTGCGAGCCGGGGACGTCCGCCGCGGCGAGGTAGAAGGCGCAGACGGTGCGCTCGTCGCGCGGGTCCTGGACGGGCGTCCGGACGCCGTGCACGCGCACCTCCCCCGCGTCGGCCGCGGCGGCGCCGGGCGCGCCGACCCAGCCGGCACCGCCGGTGACGAGGGCGGCCACGGCGACCGCTGCCGAGCGGACGCCGGGCCGGCGGGGCGGTACCGAGGCGGACATCGACGACTCCTTCGCATCAGGCTGCTTTTCCTACGATTCATACAAATCAGTCGTTCGCCTGACTACGTGTCACGCCCGCCCCAGCGGAAAACCGCCCCCCTCCCCAACGGCCCCCACGAATCCCCCACCCGGCCCAACACCGGGCACCCCGCCCGCGTCCGCGGGGGCCGTACGGGGGTACGGGGCGCCGGGGTCCCGTCAGCTCCACGGGGAACACCGCACCAGCGGGGCCGATTCTCGCCGCCGAGCACCCGTCTCGGCCGCGCCGATCAGCCCCGGCCCCTCACCCCTCACCCCTCACCCCTCAGCAGCGGTCTCCCGGATCAGCGGCTCGAACTCGCGTCGTACGTACGCGTCGTACGGTGCGGTCAGGGCGCCGTCGATGACCCGCCGCACTCGGTGCGCCGCCGCGAACTCCTTCAGGGCCGTGCGGGTCTCCGCGTCCACGGCACCGCCGATGACCAGCACGCCGAACTCCTCGGCCGCCAGCCGCTCCCGGGCCTCCTCCGGGGTGTTCACCCCCTCCGCGTCGAAGCCGTCCGCGCGCAGCGTGGCCACCACCTCCGTCACCCTGGCGGGCGTCCTTCCCAGTACCAGCGTCCGCATGGTCGTTCCTCCCGGGTACGTCGACGTCATGCATGACCGAACCTAGAAGTTGAACCTCACTTGAGGTCAACACCGAACCCGGCCCTGCGCTCGCCCCGACCGCCGTGCCCCGCAGACAGCCCCGCGCCCCGTGGGGCCCGGCCGGTCAGCCGCTCAGCCGGGCGGGCGGCGGGGGCCGCCGCACCGTACCTGTGGCGGGGCGCCGTCGGACCGCTCCGACCGGCTGCCGGGCACCGCACCGGCGGTACCGGCCCCGCCGGCCGTATCGGTCGTATCGGTCGTACCGACCCCTGTCCCGGCGCGCCCTGCCGCCGGCCGCTTCCCGACGGCGCGGCCCGGCAGGCCGCGGGCCGCCGTGCGCGAGGGTCCGGCGTCCGTGCCGTGCCGGCCGCGCCGCAGCTCGCGCCCTGCGACCAGTGCCGAGCCGAAGAGCAGCGCGCCCAGCATCACGAACGGGGCGGCCGTGCCCGCGAGGCCGGCCAGTGCGCCGGCGCCGGCCGGGGCCGCGGCCTGGCCGAGCCGGTTGCCGGTCAGCCGGAGCGCCAGCGCGGTGCCGTGCGCGCCTTCGGGCGCGGCCTGCACCACGGTGGACATCGACAGCGGCTGCCCCACACCGAGCGCGAACCCGAGCACGGCGAGCACCACCGCCAGCGCCCACACCGGCATCGGGACCGCGATGCCCGCGCACAGCAGCGCCGCCGCCAGACAGGTCGCGGCCATCAGCGCGGTGCGGCCGACCAGCCGGATCATCGGGGTCATCACCAGCCGACAGGCGATGGAGGCCGCGGCCCGCAGGCTGAGCAGCAGGCCGACGGTGGACGGGGCGATGCCGCGGTCCTCGCCGAGCACCGGCAGGTAGGCGGTGAGGACGTCGGTCGTGGAGAGCACGGCGAGACTGATGAAGATGCCGGGGGCCACGCCACGCGCGCGCAGGATCGCCCCCATCGACGCCGGCGCCCGGCCGCGCCCCGCGCCGCGCCCGCCGCCGGCCCGTACGCCGCCCGCAGCCGCGCCCTCGACGCGCCACAGGCCGGCGAACGAACACCCCGCCACCGCAGCCGCCACCAGCAGCGCCGCCGCGCTGGTGGTGGCCAGTCGGTCGCCGTCGGCCGAGACCACCAGGCCGGCGGCGATGGGCCCGATGAGCTGGCCCAGGGAGGCGCCGATGGTGAAGTGGCCGAAGTTGCGGTCCTGTTCTTCGGTGGTGCTGCGGCGGGCGACGATGGCCTGGGCGCCGATGACGAAGGTCAGGTGCCCGAGGCCCATCACGCCGCTCCACACCGCCATCTCGGCCAGCGACCCGGCCCGCCCGCTCAGCGCGCAGCCGCCCGCGATGAGCAGCACCCCGACGGCCAGCAGCGGGGCGGCCCTGCCGTGGTCGGTACGGCGCCCGAGCGGCACCGCGGCGAGCAGCGGCAGCAGTGCGTACACGCCGGCGATCACGCCCACCGCGCGGGCGTCGGCGCCGAGCGCCAGCGCCCGGTAGGACACGGCGGGCCGCGCCATGCTCACCGCCCCCTGCGCGAAGGCGAACGCGATGATCAGGCGCAGTAGCCAGCCCCTACCGGGCGTCGTCCCCGTCATGGCCTAGATGATGCCGAACAACAGTCCGGCCCCGAGCACCACCAGTGCGGTGAGCGCCGCCCATTTCACCGTGAACCGGGTGTGGTCGCCGAACTCCACCTTGGCCATGCCGACCAGCACGTACACGGCGGGCACCAGCGGGCTCGACATGTGCAGCGACTGGCCGACCAGCGAGGCGCGGGCGATCTCCAGGTCGGACACCCCGTGCGCGGCGCCGGCCTCGGCGAGGATGGGCACGATGCCGAAGTAGAAGCCGTCGTTGGACATGAAGTACGTGAGCGGAATGCTCAGTACGCCGGTGACCAGGGCCATGTGCGGGCCGAGCCCGTCGGGGATGGCGTCCACCAGCCAGCGGGCCATGTGCTCGACCATCCCGGTGCCGGTGAGCACCCCGGTGAAGACGGCCGCGGCGAAGACCATGCCGGAGACGTTGAGCACGTTCTCGGCGTGCGCGGCGATACGTTCCTTCTGGTCCGGCATGGCGGGGAAGTTGACCGTGAGCGCGATGGCGGCGCCGAGCAGGAAGAGCACCGGTATCGGCAGGGTCTGCATGATCAGCAGGGTGAGCAGGGCCGCCGTCAGGGCCGCGTTGAACCAGTAGAGCTTCGGACGCAGCGTCGGCCGGGCGGGGTCGAGCACGTGCGCATCGGCGCCCGCGCCACCCGTCGCGCCCTCGGCGCCGCCCACCGGGCCCGCACCGTCCGACGCGGTGCCCGCACCGTCCGACACCGGGCCCGCAAAGACCCCGGGGCCCCCGGCCCCTCCGGCAACCGCCACGCTCCCCCGGGCCGCGCCCGCTTCCGCGTTCGCACCACCCGCCGAACCGCCGGCACCGGCACCGGCCCCGCCGGCCAGCACCGACTTGGCCGCACCTGCCGCACCCGAAGCCGCACCGGCCAGGCCGCTCCCCGCCCCGGCGCCGACCGCGGCCCCCGCACCTCGCTCCGCCAGCGTCAGCACCCCGAGCCTGGCCCGTTCGCGGCGGCCGAGCAGATAGGCGAGGAGGAAGACGAAGAGCAGGCCGACGGCGAGCGCCGGGATCATCGGTACGAAGATGTCGCCGGCATCGAGTTCCAGCGCGGTGGCGGCGCGGGCGGTCGGGCCACCCCACGGCACGGTGTTCATCACGCCGTTGGCGGTGGCCGCCACGCAGGTCATGACGAGCACGCTCATCTTCAGCCGGCGGTAGAGCGGCAGCATCGCCGAGACGGTGATCATGAAGGTGGTCGAGCCGTCGCCGTCCAGCGAGACCACCGCGGCGAGCACGGCCGTACCGACCACCACGCGCACCGGATCGGCCTTGCAGAACCGCAGGATGACCCGTACGAACGGATCGAAGAGCCCGACGTCGATCATCACGCCGAAGTAGATGATGGCGAACATGAGCATGGCCGCGGTGGGCGCCAGGTCACCGATGCCGTCGAGCACGTACGTGCCGAGGTGGGCCCCCTTCCCCACCAGGACGCAGAACAGCGCGGGAACGAGCACCAGCGCCGCCAGGGGGGACATCTTCTTCATCATGATCAGCACCAGGAAGGTCGCGATCATGACGAAGCCGAGGATGGTCAGCAAGGGACACCTCACGTTCGCCGTTGAACGCCGCCGGCGCGGGGCGGACGACGCCGCCGCGGTGGCGGTGAGGTGACGTTAGGCAGCACGACTTTGCGCTAACAAGACCTTTACAAGCGAGCAATAAGAGCAAAACCCCAGGTCAGCAAGGTGCACCCCACGAGCGCCACGCCGCCTCACACGTACGCGAACGCACGCGCGCACGCGCGACGCCCCAGCAACACGGCAACACGGCAACACGGCAACACGGCAACACGGCAACAGCATGACGGCCCCACGATGCCCGACTATCGGACACCCCAAGCCGCTGAGCAGAGAACCCGGTGCCGCCGGGCGCATTGACGACAGGCGCTCTCATTCCTATGGTCGAGCATAGGAATTCTTCGATGGTGGATCTCGATGGTGGGAGCACGCGATGAGCGGCACGGGCAACGAGCAAGCGAGGAAGGTCGCCGAGGCACTGTCCTACAGTTCCGGCTTCGGTAACGAACACACCAGCGAGGCAGTGCCCGGGGCGCTCCCGCACGGCCGCAACTCGCCCCAACGCGCCCCTCTGGGACTGTACGCGGAGCAGTTGAGCGGCACCGCCTTCACCGAGCCACGGCGCAACAACCGCCGTTCCTGGCTCTACCGCATCCGTCCGTCGGCCGCGCACCCGCCGTTCGTCCGGATCGACAACGGCTCCCTGCGCAGCGCCCCGTTCACCGGCCCCGACCAGGCCGAGCAGGCGCCCGACCCGAACCGGCTGCGCTGGGACCCGATGCCGGAGCCGGCCCCCGGCACCGACTTCCTCACCGGCCTGTGGACGCTGGGCGGCAACGGCGACGCCACCCAGCGCACCGGCATGGCGATCCACCTGTACGCGGCCAACGCCTCGATGACCGACCGGGTGTTCAGCGACTCCGACGGCGAGTTCCTGATCGTCCCGGAGAGCGGCGGCCTGCTGCTGCGCACCGAACTCGGCCTGCTGCGCGCCGAGCCGGGCGAGGTCGCGCTCATCCCGCGCGGCGTGCGGTTCCGCGTCGAGCTCCTGGACGCGACCGCCCGCGGGTACGTGTGCGAGAACTACGGCCAGCCCTTCACCCTCCCCGACCTCGGCCCGATCGGCGCCAACGGCCTGGCCAACCCGCGGGACTTCCGCGCCCCGGTCGCCGCGTACGAGGAGCGCGAAGAGCCCACGCAGGTGGTGAACAAGTTCTGCGGCAACCTGTGGGCCGCGACTTACGACCACTCGCCGCTGGACGTCGTCGCCTGGCACGGCAACCACGTGCCGTACGTCTACGACCTGCACACCTTCAACGTCATCGGCTCGATCAGCTACGACCACCCGGACCCGTCGATCTTCACGGTGCTCACCTCGCCGTCGGACACCCCGGGCCTGGCCGGCGTGGACTTCGTCGTCTTCGCGCCGCGCTGGCTGGTCGGCGAGGACACCTTCCGCCCGCCGTACTTCCACCGCAACGTGATGAGCGAGTACATGGGCCTGGTCGAGGGCGCGTACGACGCGAAGAAGGCCGGCAAGGGCGGCTTCGTGCCCGGCGGCGGCTCGCTGCACAACATGATGTCGGCGCACGGCCCGGACCGGACCACCTTCGACAAGGCGAGCGTGGCCGAGCTCACCCCGCAGAAGATCGACAACGGGCTTGCCTTCATGTTCGAGACCCGGTGGCCCGTCACCACCACGCAGCAGGCGCTCACCGCCGACCACTTGCAGAGCGGGTACGACGATGTGTGGCAGGGTCTGGAGCGCCATTTCCGGTCGTCGTAGTACGGAGCCCTCGTGACCACCTTCGCTCCCGACTCGCTCGCCCTGAACCGCAAGCTGCCGCTCTGGTATCAGGTCTCCCAGTCGTTGCGCGCCTCCATACTGGGCCGCCGCCCCGAGGAGCCGTTGCGGCTGCCGACCGAGGACCGGCTCGCCGAGCACTACGGCGTCAGCGTCCTCACCATGCGGCAGGCGCTCAAGGAGTTGGAGGCGGAGGGGCTGATCAGCCGGCACCGACGGCGCGGCACGTTCATCGAGCCGCACGCCAAGCGGGGCGCCCCGGTGCGGCTGCTCGGCTCGGTGGACGCGATCGTGGCCCAGCAGTCCGGTGAACGCACCACGCTGCTGGGCCACGGCCCCGAGCCGCTGCCGGCCGACCTCGCCGAGTACTTCCCCGGCCACACCGACGCGATGGCCTACCGCAGGCTGCGCTGCGACGAGGAGAGCGGCGAGCCGACCAACTGGGCCCACAACTTCCTGCGGCCCGACGTCGCCGACCAGCTCGACCCCGCCGACCTGGTCCGGTGGCCGATGACCAAGGTGCTGCGCGATGCGCTCGGCGTCCGCATCAGCCGCATCACCGACACGGTCGAGGCCCGGCTCGCCGACCCGGAGACGGCCCGGCTGCTGGAAGTGCCGCTGCTGAGCCCGATCCTGTACTACACGGGCGTCACCTACGACGCCCACGGCGCCGTGGTGGACGTGGCCCGCATCCACTACCGGGGAGATCGTTTCTCCTTCACGGTCACCCTGGAGGCGCACTGACGCGCGCGTACGCGCACGCGTAGCGGACTGGACGGAGCGTGGGACTCGCCCGGGCCGTCTCGTCCACGTACGCGCACGCGCGCGGGGGCTGACGTGTGAACCACCGGGCCACCGTCGCGGTGACACTGACGGTGCGTACGCGCACGGGGCGGGCCCCCGGCGAACTGCCCCGCAGCCTCACGCTCCCCCGTACGTGCACGCGCGCGGGGGCCAGCCCCTGGCACCGGAACCGACACCGACCGGCAGGGACGCGCACGCGCGCGTGGCGGCGGGCGCCCACCGCATTGCCGCCCGCCGCGTACACCGCCGCCCGCCGGGCCCCGCGCCCGTGCCCTGTGCGTCACCGCGCCGCCGCACCGGCGCCACCGGCGGGCTCCGCCGCCTGGTTAACATGCTGGAGGCACAGACGGTCGGGGAGGGCTGCCGTGGCGGTGACGGACGCCGAGGAGAGCGGGGCGCCTGGCCTCGCGGAGGTCATGCCGTGGTCGGTGGCCCCGCTGCGACTCGGCCGCTCCTGGGTGATGGCCGCCGACGCAGCCACCCTGACGGCACGCTGGAACCGTCTGCTCCGGGCCGAGGGCGCGGCGGACCTGGCCGAGTTGTTCCGACCGAGCCGGTCCCGTACGCCGTACACGGCCGTGGCCCAACTGCCCGGCCAGCCCGGCTCCACCGGCCAGTTCGCCCGCGAACGGGGCCGCTGCCCACAGCCCGTCAAGGTCGCGCACGGCCCGTACGACCAGCAGTGGCTGATCCCCGACCACCGGCTCATCGACGCCGCAAGGCCCGAGCTGTGGCGGGTCGCCGACGCGCACCAGATCCACCTGCTCGAACCGGCCCGCGAGGCCCCCGCGCGCACCACCGCCGGGGCCAGGGCCACCGCGGACCGGGTCGCACCGGGACGGGCGGCCGACCCGGGCGGCAGCGCCCCACGGGCCCCGGGCGCGGGCGGCGGCGCGCCACCGGTGCCGGCCGGGCTCTCCTTCACCGCGCTGCTGCCCGACGGCCACTCCCCCGCCGGCCGCCCCGGCCGGGTGCGCCCGCTCTACCGCCGCCCCGGCGGCCGTGAGCCCAATGTGACGCCCGGGCTGCTCGACCACCTCGGCGCCCGGCTCGGGCACCCGGTGCCGGCAGCCGACCTGTTCGCCTGGACCGCTGCGGTCGCCCAGCGCACCCCGCGGGGCACCGTGGCCGTGCCGCTGACCACCTCGCCCGAACTGTGGGCCGCCGGTGTCGCGCTCGGCCGCCGCCGGGTGTGGCTGCACACCCGCGGCGCCCGCTGCGCCCCGCCGCCCGGCAGCGCCGACGGGGCCGGCCGCCCCCGGCTGCCCGGCGGCCAGCGCCCCTACGTGCGGGCCGCGCTCGCCGCCGACCGCCCGCCCGGGCCCCTGGCCTACGACCCCGACGAGGGCACCCTCACGGTCGGGAACGGCCGGATCTCGCCCGTGGCCCGGGCCGCTTGGGAGTACCACAGCGGTGGGGTGCGGGTGTTGGAGAGCTGGTTCGAGCGGCGTACCGCAGTCGGCCAGCCCGGCACGCTGGAGGCCATCGGCCCCACCGGATGGCCCCAGGAGTGGACGTCTGACCTGCTGGAGCTCATCACCGTACTGACCCTCATCGCCGAGTTGCAGGCGCCGGCCGACCGGCTGGCCCGTGAGGTGGCTGCCGGCCCCGCGCTCACCGCCGACGAGCTACGGGCTGCGGGCGTCCTGCCGGTCCCCACGGCCGCCGAACGCCCGGCCTCGGTCCTCGACCACCACGAGGAGGGCCCGGAGGGCCAGTTCGCGCTGCTGTGACGCCGCCGGGGCCCTGCGCGCTCGGCCGGCGGGGCGGCCGACTCTCGGCCCGGCCGGGAGATGGCGGTACGGAGCTGCCGCGGACGGGCCCGGTTCGCCGCGGTCGGCGGACGGCGCGCGGCGGCGGGGCCGCGGGGAGGGCCGGAAGACGGGGCCCAGGGCAGTGCAGAAAGCGGGGCCCAGGCGGCGCGGAAGGCGCGGGCGTCGCGGGGGGAAGGAGGGGCGCAGCCCGTCCGTTCGCCGCTGGGCGGGGCACGGCTGGAGCTGGCCGGGCCGCGCGCACCACGGCGCGTACGGGGCGCGGACCTGGCCCGGGGCATGCCCGGACCAGGCCGTGTCGATCGGGAAACGAGCGGGGGTGGTGTCTCGCTTTACCGCCTGCGACGGCAGGTTCGGGCGGTCAGCCCCTGTTTCCGAACAGCGAACGTCGCAGCCGCCGCAGCGGCGCGAACAGCGACACCCGGGCACCCCGGCTCGCCTTGGTGCGCGAGTGGTCGCGCGCCGTCAATTCCTGCATCAGCACCGTGGCGGCCTCCGCCTCGCGCTGCGGCACCGCTGGGCCGCCGAGCACCGCGAGGTGGCGGTCGAGGCGCGCGCTGGACGCACCGCTCCCACAGTTGATCGCAGGCACTCGTGGCCTGCTGCGCATCGTTATCTGCTCCATGACACTCCCCACCCGTACGAAGGCACCCGCCCCGGGCAGAGTAACCCTACCTCCCCCCGCCGTCACCCGTGCATCCCACACCTTGGATTCGCGGTGGCGTCAAGGTTGTTGACAGACGTTTTCGCAGCGTGTGGCCGCCGATGGGAGCGCGAGGACCTCCCGCGCGCCCCCTTGCCCGGGGCCCAACGGACGCCCGCGAACACCCGCCAGCGCCCGTCAGTTCGTTGCCGCGCCCGGTGGCACCGCCGGAACACCCCCGTCAACGCCGGCCGGGGCCGCTCCTGCGCTCCCGGCCGCTCTGCCGTACGCGCCGCGCCGGGCCCGGTGGAACGATCGGGCCCGGCGCGGTGCGTGCGTGTGGTGCGTACGTGCGTGCGTGCGTTCAGTGCGTGCGTGCGTTCAGTGCGTGCGACGGGTGCCGTGCGGTCTTACACGCCCGCGGAGAAGGCCGGCAGGTAGCCGCCCGACTGGCCGGCGGCGGTCGGGTGGTACGAGTCGCCGATCGGGAAGGTCACGCTGTGCAGCCAGGCGTTGCCGGAGCAGATCTCGTGCCCGGAGAAGCGGCCGGCGATGTCGGCGTAGGCGAAGCCGTGGTCGGCGGCGCGCTTGGCGGTGATGCCGTTGAGCAGGTCGGCGGCGCCGTTGATGGCGCCCCGCTCCTTCTCCGTGAGGCCGACCACGCAGGTGCCGTTGAGCTTGTAGAACCGCGGGTAGCCGAGGACCACGACGCGGGCCTTGGGGGCCTTGTTCCTGATGGCCGTGTAGACCTGGTTCAGCTTGCCGGGCAGCGTCTTCTCGACGTACGCGCGGGCGGTGTTGACGCGATTGACGCAGTTGGCCTCGGACTGGAGGATGCAGGTCGTCATCACGTCGACGAAGCCGGCGTCGTTGCCGCCGATGGTGATGCTGACCAGGTCGGTGCCGGAGTTGACCGGGCCGAGCTGCTTGGCGAGGACGTCACCCGTCACGGCCCCGGAGCAGGCGGTGAAGTGGAAGCTGGCGGGCGCGTTCTTGGCGGCCCACAGCTTCGGGTACGCGCGGTTGCTGCGCTTGCAGTCGCCGCTGCCGCTGTCGTAGTCGCCGGAGCCGACGCCGGAGGAGTACGAGTCGCCGAGCGCGACGTAGTCGCGTCCCGCCAGCGCGCGGGCCGATCCGTCAGCCGCCTGCGCCGACTGGCCGCCGGCGAGCGCGAGGGTCGCGGTGAGCACCGCGGCGGAGGCGGCGGACAGGATTCGGGTGAGTCTCATGGGTTCTCCTTGACAGGCTTGGCCATGGACGCGCGTAGATGGGACCCCTGGGGCAACCCCAGGGACCCGCCGAACCGCGCGGGGGGATGTCGCTGCGCAAGGTTTCTACCCCGTCACGGCAGCGAATTACGGCCGCATGGCATGAATATGTCATGACGTCAGGGGCCTTGTTCCGCACCGAACAGGAGGGAGATATTCACTCTGGCCGGTCGCGGACCGCCCGCCCCGGCGAGCGCACGCCTGGCGTGCGCACCCCCCAGCGCGTGCGTACCTGACGCGCCACCGATGAGGAGGACCCTCGCGATGGCATCACCCCGCACGTCCCGCAGACCCGTCACGGCGGCCCTGACCGCGGCCCTCGCGGCCACCGTGAGCACGGTCGTCGTCACCGCCGCGGCGCTGCCCGCCCAGGCGGCGCCCCGCCCGTCCGCGCCCGCCGGGCAGGGCACGGTGGTGGGCGCCGAGCGCCCCGACGCAGTCAAGGACAGCTACATCGTCACGCTCCGCCCGGGCACCAGCCCCCGGTCGGCCACCGGCACCTCGCTGGTGGCCCGGTACGGGGGCACGGTGCAGCGGGTCTACACCGCGGCCCTGAGCGGCTACGCGCTCACGCTGCCGGCCGATGCCGCCCGCAGGCTCGCGGCCGACCCGGCGGTGGAGCAGGTCGTCCAGGACAGCACGGTCCGGGCGGACGCCACCCAGTACAACCCGCCCTCCTGGGGTCTGGACCGCATCGACCAGGCCAAGCTGCCGCTCGACCAGAAGTACACGTACCCGGACAGCGCGGGCGCCGGGGCCACCGTCTACGTGGTGGACACCGGCGTACGGATCAGCCACCGCGACTTCGGCGGTCGGGCGGTCAACGGGTACGACCTGGTGGACGACGACGCCGTGGCCGAGGACGGCAACGGGCACGGCACCCACGTGGCGTCCACCGTCGCCGGCGTGGTGGCCGGGGTGGCCAAGAAGGCCAAGGTGGTCGCGGTGCGCGTGCTCGACGCGAACGGCTCGGGCTCCACCTCAGGCGTCATCGCCGGCATCGACTGGGTCACCAAGCACCACAGCGGCCCCTCGGTGGCCAACCTGTCGCTGGGCGGCGGCGCCAACACCGCCCTGGACACCGCCGTCCGCAACTCCATCAAGAGCGGCGTGACCTACGCGGTGGCCGCCGGCAACTCCGCCTCGCCCGCGCAGAACTTCTCCCCCGCCCGGGTCGCCGAGGCGCTCACCGTGGGCTCGGTCGACGAGAAGGACAACCAGTCCAGCTCCTCCAACTACGGGTCAGCCGTTGACCTCTTCGCGCCGGGCGTGCGCATCACCGGCGCCTGGCACACCGACGACGGTGCGACCAACACCATCTCCGGCACCTCGATGGCCGCCCCGCACGTGGCGGGCGCCGCGGCCATCTACGCCGGCCTGCACCCGAGCGCCACCGCGGGACAGGTCAGCAAGGCCGTGCTGGACGGGGCGACCAAGGACGTGGTGCACAACCCGGGGCCGGGCACACCGAACCGGCTGCTCCGCGTCATCTCCTAGGCACGGCCCCGCCCGTCCGCGCGCGCGTCCCCGCGCGTTTGGCGGGCGCCGGCGCAGGCCGTCCCGAGCGGTCTGCGCCGGCCACGCCCCTGCCATGGCCAACGGCGGAACGACACCGCCCGGCCGCGCACCAAGGCCACTCGAAAGGATGAACCGTCCCCCCGCTGCACGGCGCCACGCGGGCGCTTCGACCGCCTTGACGGGCATTCGGGAAGTGCGCACCATGAGGGCCGACATCCGGCGATTCGGGGGGGCACCTCGCCCATGCACAGACCCACGGACGAGCACGCACCTGAGCCCGCACCGGAGTACGCGCTGGAACACGACCGGCACCGTCCCGGGAGCGGCCCGGCAGTGGGCGGCTCCCCCGCCCGTTCCACGGACCGTCACCCCGCGAGCCCCACGCCCGGCACCCAGCCGACGGTCCCGGCAGACCCAGGGGACGGTCCGCCGCCCCACGGCGCGCCCGAGGACACACCGAACCGCGCCGCCCCGGCGGCGGGCATCACCGCCCCCGCGGACGGCGCCGCCCCGCCGTGCCCCGCCCCCGCGGCGTCCGACATGCGCGCGCGGGCCCGTACGGGCGCCCGCCTCTCGCTCGGCGGCGGGACCGCCCTTGGAATCGCCGGCGTGGGTGCCGTCCTCGCCTTCGTGGACCTCTCGCCGCCGCTGCGCGCCCCCTTCACTCTCTTCTTCCTCGTCGTGGCGCCCGCCGCCGCCATCAGCTCCGCGCTGCACGGCGTCGACCCGCTCAGCCGCCCGGTGCTGGCGGTTCCGGGCGCGCTGGTGCTCGACCTGCTGGTGGCGCAGGCGCTGCTCGCGCTCCACGCGTGGTCGGCGCGCGCCGGCGTCGTCACGGTGGGCGCGCTGAGCCTGACGCTCCATCTCTTCACCTGCGTACGACGCACCCGGCGCACCCGGCGCGAGCCCGCCGAGGGCCGCGCCCGAGGGGAGGCCCGGCCCGGGACCGACGGCGGCGTTGCCGGAAGTTGACGGCCGGCCCGACCTGGCCGGCGCGGGCGTCGGCAGCGCACCGGGGCGTCGAACGCGGGAGCCGCGGGGGCCCGTTCGGCAGCGGCACGTTCCTGCCGGTTCGGCCCCCGGCGGGTACCGGACCTGGCCCGTTCCCGTGTCGCACGGCCGGCCGGTGGACCCGGCTGTCAACGGTGCCCGGCGGTCGCGGCATGATCCAACGCCTGGGTGGGGGCCGGCAGTTCAACTATTCTCGTTCTTCGCCGGGTGCGTGCCCGGTGCGGCGGGCCCGGTGGTCCCACCGGGTCGCGGCAGAGCCACTCGGTCCCGGGCCAGCCCTGGTGACCGTCCTGGGGGGAATCCCAATCATGAACGATGCAACCCAGCACCAACCGAGCGGCGTCGGCACCGAAAGCATCCGGTACGTGCACACGCTCGGACCGCACGGCACCAACCTGGAGACCGCGGCCCACGAGTGGCTGCGGCGCCGCGAGATCGACGGCAAGGTCGAGCTGCACGCCTCGCTGGAGGCCGCGCTCGACGTGGTGCCCGACGACGGCACGCACGCCCTGGCCGCCTGCGCGGTCTACCCGGCCCTGCACACCCTGACGTTCGGGAACCTGCACCGGTTACACATGGTCGACAGCTTCATCATGCCCACCCACAACATGGTCCTGGCCAGCTCGGGAACGGCCGCGCCGCGTACCGTGTCCACCCACCCCGCCCCGGTCGGCCTGGTCCCCGCGGGCGCCGAGCACCGGATCGTGCTGAGCAACGCCCAGGCGGCCATCGACTGCGCCGCGGGCACCACCGAGGGCTGCATCACCACCGGCGTCGCAGCCCGCGCGCACGGGCTGCGCGTCGTACGGGACTTCGGTCCGGTCCCGATGGTCTTCACCATCCACCAAGTGCTGCGCCTGGAAGCGGTGGTGGGCCAGCACGCGACCACGGGTGCCCTGATATGACGACGAGCGCTCCCCTCCCGCCGGCGCTGCGCGCCGCCGCGGCCGAGTTCGCCACCTCCCTCTTCCCCCAGGTCAACGCCTTCCGCGAGCGTCAGGAGCGGGACGGCACGATCGCCGAACCGCGCGCGGCCGACGCGGAGTTGCTCCAGCGGATCCGGGCCGGGGCCACCGCCTGGTACCGCGGCAACGGCCGCGCGCACCAGGCCGACGCGCTCGACGCGGACGTGGCCGACTGGCTCGCCGCCGGCCTGGACAACGCCCCGCACTTCGCGCGCTCCCGGGACGCGCTGCACGCGCCGGCCGACGGGGCGCCGGTGTTCTTCCTGGCCCCGGTGCAGACCACCAACAGCGTGCCGCCGGTCGGCAAGCGGCTCGACGCCTTCTTCGCCCTGCGCAAGGAGCCGGCCGCCCTGCCGGAGCTGGCCACCACTCACCCGCACCCGAAGAACAACTGCCAGTCGCTGCTGCTCATCGCGGGCAGCGACGGCTTCGCGCACGGCAACTGCCTGGTGTTCTTCCCGGAGAACGTGGCCGCGCACGACAAGGTCGTCGACCAGGCGTACGCGATGTTCTTCTACAACAAGATGCGCAAGATCCACGAGACGTACGCGCTGCCCGGCGCCGAGGCGGTGCTCACCGCCGACTCCGTGCCGCGGGCCTCGTCGAACCTGGCGCCCGAGGTGTGCTTCGAGGCCCGGGCCATCTGGGGCTACCTCCACGACTCCCTGCACTACCAGGGCAGTTGGCCTTTCGACCAGCACATCTCGCTGAAGATGAACTGGTTCGTCGGCCTGTTGGAGGAGACCAAGGTCGACGCGAAGACCGCGCTGGCCTGTGCGGGCGGCGGGGTGCCGTTCGCGCAGGAGCAGATCGCCATGATCCTGCTGGAGCGGATCTTCCGCTATCCGCAGGCCGACGACGCCACCCGCAACTTCGACTCCGGCACCGGCGTCCTCCTCTACTCCTGGCTGCGCGCGCACGACGCGCTGACCGGCTCGCCGGCAGACGGCGGGCTGCTGCGGCTCGACCCGGACCGCACCCTGACCGCACTGCGCGCCTTCGTCGACCGGGTCGAACTGCTCGAAGAGCAGGTGCGCACCGACGAGGAGTACCGGGTGGCGGCCAAGGCCCTGGTGCGCGAGTACCTGCCGGCGGGCGAGCCGAAGCAGCGCTTCGGCTTCACCGACGACCAGCGGGTGCTGCTGCGGGCCAAGGAGTCGCTGGCCGCGCTGGAGCCGCTGCGCTTCGCGGAAGCGGAGTGGTGAGCGCGCCCGACCGCCCCACCCGCCGGTTCGGCGTGCCGGCCCTCGCCACGTCGATGGTGCTGCTGCTGGCCGTCGGCTGGGTGGTGTCCGGGCGGCTGGTGCACGACAACCCGCCGCTGGCGGTGGCCGCCGGCCGCACCGTGACGAGCTTCCTGGCGATCTGCGCGATCTGCGCGCTGCGCCCGAGCAGTTGGCCGGGGGTACGGGTCAGCGCGGGGCGCTGGCGGGCCGTCGGTTCGCTGGCGGTGCTGGGGTTCTTCGTCTACTACACCGGCACGCTGCTCGGCGTCGACCGGATCGGGGCCTCCCGGGTGGGCCTGGTGGTCTCGCTGCTGCCGTGCATCACCTTCGCGATCGGCATCGTGGCGTTCCGCGAACAGACCAGCACCCGCAAGGTGCTCGGCACCCTGCTCGCGGTCGCCGCGGCCTTCGGCTACGCGCTCGACGGCGGGTCGAGCAGCGGCAGCACCAGCACAGGCGCCCTGGTCGGCGGCGTTGCGCTGGCCCTGATGGGCACGTTCACCTATGCCCTGTACGGCTACGTCTACCGGCAGCACATGTCGGACATGCCTCCGATGGTGGCGCTACTGCCGGTCACCGGGGTCGCCACCGTACTGCTGGGTGTGGTCGCGGCCCTGTTCGTGCCGCTGGGCTCGGTCGGTCTGTTGGACTGGGCCCAGATCGCGGTGCTCGGTGCGCTGCTGACCGCGCCCGTGTTCCTCATCTCGCACGAACTGATCGTGCGCAAGGGCCCGTTGTTCACCTCGGCGGTGGCGCTGGTCGTGCCGTTCCTGGTGCGGCTCGGCGAGTGGGCGCGGGGCGCGGCCGAGGCTCCCAACCTCGCCTCCGTGCTGTTCCTGATCCTGTGCTCGGCCGGGGTGTGGATGACGGTCGCGGCCCGTACGCCACCGCCTGCCGCGGAAACGCCCGCCGCGGAAGCACCCGGTGCGGAAACGCCCGCCCCCCACTCCCCCTCGCCACCACCCGCTCCCTCGGCCGAAACCGGAAGAAGCACATCGTGACCCCAGCAGCCGCCCCGCGCACCACCGTCGTCCTGGTCTACCAGCGCTCCACCCTGCCCTGGGTGTTCGAGAGCGCGCAGCGGGCCGGGATCGACCTCGTCCTCGTGCCCCGGCCCGACGAGCGGGTCGATCCGGACCGGCTGCCGCCCGCGGTGGTCGAACTCCTCCCGCTGGACATCGAGGGCGACCCCGAGGGGGCGCTCGCCGCGCTGCGCGAGCGGTACGAACGGGCCCCGTTCGACGGCCTCACCACCCACTACGACCCGGTCGTACCGTTCGTCGCGGACGCGGCTGCGGAGCTCGGCCTGCCGGGCATCGGCAGCGGCCCGGCGCGCGCGGCCCAGGACAAGCGGCTGATGCGGCAGCGGCTGGCCGCGGCCGGGCTGAACGTGCCCGGCTTCGTCGCCCTGGACGGCCCGACCGGCTGGGCCGCGGCCACCGCGCTCGACTTCCCCGTGGTGGTCAAGCCGGCCAACGGTTTCAGCAGCATGGGCGTGACGAAGGTGGACCGCGCCGCTGACCTCGGCCCGGTGGTGGAGGCGGTCTGGGAGCTCGGCCGGACGAAGCTGAGCCAGGTGTCCGGGCTGATCGTCGAGGAGTACCTGGACGGCCCGGAGCTCGCCGTGGAGTCGCTGGTCCACCGCGGTCGGGTACGGGTGCTCGCCATCGGCTACAAGGGCGAGCCGACGGGCCCCTACTTCGAGGAGGGCGTCTACCGGGCACCGGCGCCGCTGCCGGCCGACGTGCAGGAGGCGGTGGTGCGCGAGGTGGTGGCCGCGCACGCCGCGCTCGGCGTCGCCGACGGGCCGACCCACACGGAGCTGCGGCTGCGCGGCGGCGTCCGCCCGTACCTGCTGGAGATGGGGGCGCGGGTGGGCGGCTCCAGCGTCTCGCACTACATAGCCGCCGGCGTCAGCGGCGTGGACTTCGCCGGCGACGCGCTGCGCATCGCGGCCGGGCTCGCGCCCCGTACGCTGCCGGCGACGGCCGGCCCGCTGGTGCCGGCGCGGGGCGCGGCGGCCAACTACATCGTGCCGTGCGGGGGCTCGGGGCTGATCACCGCCGTCCACGGGCTGGCCGAGCTGGCGGAGGACCCGCGCGTGGACCACGTCGTGCAGATGCTGCACCCGGGCGACGTGGTGCGGCCCTATCCCGACTTCTCCGGCTATCCGGCGTTCGTCCTCTCCCACCACCCGTCCACCGCGGACGCGGAGGAGTTCCACCGCTCCCTGGAGCACAGCATCCGCATCGACTACGCACCCCAAGGGGCCGCTTCGTGACCGTCCTGCCGCTCCACGACCGCGACGGCGAGATCTGGCTCGACGGGCGGTTCGTCCCCTGGCGCGACGCCCACCTGCACGTCCTGGCGCACGGCCTGCACTACGGCGGTGGCATCTTCGAGGGCGAGCGGGTTTACGACGGGCAGGTCTTCAAACTCACCGAGCACACCGAACGGCTGCACGCATCGGCGCGCGAGCTCGGTTTCGAGCTCCCCTACACGGTGGCCGAGCTGGACGGGGCGACCCGGGAGCTCGTCCGCCGCCAGGGCATCGGCAACGGCTACGTCCGGCCGGTGGCCTGGCGCGGCAGCGAGCACATCAGCGTGGCCGGCGCCGGCGCCTCCGTCCACGTGGCGCTGGCCACCTGGGAGTGGCCGCACGTCTTCTCGGCCGAGGCGAAGGCGGCCGGCATCCGGCTGGGCACCACGCGCTGGCGGCGCCCGGCCCCGGACACCGCCCCGGTGCGGGCGAAGGCGGCGTCGCTGTACAACATCTGCACGCTGGCCCGCGACGAGGCGGACGCGGCCGGCTTCGACGACGCGCTCTTCCTCGACTACCGCGGCTACGTGGCCGAGGCCACCGGGGCCAACCTCTTCCTGGTGGCCGGGAGCGTCCTGCACACGCCGACGGCCGACTGCTTCCTGGCCGGCATCACCCGGCGCACGGTGCTCGACCTCGCGGCCGAGCTCGGCATCGAGGTCGTCGAGCGGCACATCGGCCCCGACGAACTGGGCGACTTCGACGAGTGCTTCCTGACCGGGACGGCGTACGAGGTGCAGCCGGTCCGGGAGATCGACGGCCACCGGTTCACGGTCGGCAAGACCACCACGGCCCTGCTGGAGGCGTACGAGGAGTTGGTGCACGCCCCGGCAGACGCGCGGCCTGCGGCGGGGGCGGGCGCCCCGTAGCCACCGCCCCGTAGCCACTGTGCCGCGCCCGCCGGCCCGTTCGCCGCCCGGCCCTGGCGGCCGGGCGCCCGGTCCCTGACCGTGGGTGTTGCGTAATTGCGTGCGCGTCGGCCGTCGGTGTCGGATCATGGCCGCATGTGCCCCGACCGCCAGCACGACACCCGGAGGCAGACCCTGCCGACCAGCCCTGCCGGCCCGAACGGCCCGAGCAACGCCAACAAGCCTGCCAAGCGGCCGAAGAAGACGGAACGGCTGGCCGCCGCGCCCACGGTGCCGGGCCCCGCCGGAGAGGCCGGCGGGAGCGGTGGCCCGGCGCCGGTCGGGATGACCCCGACCGAGCGCGCGCTGCCGATCCGGCTCAACGTCGACGACAGCGACTCGCCGTCCGACGTGGTGGACGCGCTGTTCCTGGGCCGGTTCGCCACCGGTGAGCAGCCGTTCGCCCGCAGCCACTCGGTGGACCGGGTCAAGAGCGGTCTGACCCTGCTGCCGCCCGGCGCCCGGGTGCTGCGCTCGGCCAGGGACGACGACCGCAGCGCGCTGCTCGCCGAGGGCGACGGCTGGACGCTGCTCATCTCGCGCTGGAACCGGGGCGCCGACGTGACCGTGACGGCGGTCAGCGAAGAGCTCGCCGAGAAGGTGCTCAGGCAGTCGGTCGAGGACGCCGAGGACGAGCCCGAGCCGCAGCCGGAGAACGTCACGATGGGGTTCTGGTACGTGTCGCCGCGGCGCGGCCCGTACCGGACGACGCGGCAGATCTCGGCCGGCACCTGGCCGGAGATCCGCGGCAACTACACGGCGCCGGTGGCCTCGGCCATGGACCGGCTGATGAAGGTGACGCCGGACGACATCTCCGGGCGGCTGCTGCTGTTGCACGGCCCGCCGGGCACCGGCAAGACCTCGGCGCTGCGCACGCTGGCCCGCTCCTGGCGGGAGTGGTGCCAGGTGGACTGCGTGCTGGACCCGGAGCGGCTGTTCAACGACGTCGGCTACCTGATGGACATCGCCATCGGCGAGGACGACGGGAGCGCCGGTGGCCGCTGGCGGCTGCTGCTCCTTGAGGACTGCGACGAGTTGATCCGCGGCGAGGCCCGGCACACCGCCGGGCAGGCGCTCTCCCGGCTGCTCAACCTGACGGACGGGCTGCTGGGGCAGGGCCGCAACGTGCTGGTGGGCGTCACCACCAACGAGGACCTGGAGCGGCTGCACCCGGCCGTGGTCCGCCCCGGCCGCTGCCTGGCCCGGATCGAGGTGGGCGCGCTGACCCGCCCCGAGGCGGTGGGTTGGCTGGGCACCGAGGAGGGCGTGGGCCGGGACGGCTCCACCCTGGCCGAGCTGTACGCGCTGCGCCGCGGCACCGGCCCGGCTTCCGTACCGGCTCCTTCGTCCGGCGCCGACGCCGGCCTGTACCTGTGATCTGACGGACCGGCGGGCTACTGGGCGCCCGGCACAGCGGAGGCGGCAGGCGCCGCGCACGGCCCGGGCCGGGGCGCCCGCCGCCTCCGCTGTG
>NZ_JBLIWA010000022.1:20311-118833 GCF_047525675.1 Streptomyces sp. 796.1
CCGTACGCGGCTTCAGCCCGTGCCGTACGCGGCTTCAGCCCGTGCCGTACGCGGCTTCAGCCCGTGCCGTACGCGGCGCGCAGTGCGTCCGTGACCGCCGCCGTGGCCGTCGCCCGGTCCACGCCCAGGTGGTGGGCGCGGCGCGCGTACTGCTCGGCGGCGGTGGCCAGTTCGCGGGCGGCGGCGTCAGCGGCGGCGGCGATGAAAGAGCCGTGTCGGCCCCGGGTCTCGATCACGCCGTCCGTCTCCAGCGCGCGGTACGCCTTGGCGACCGTGTTCGCCGCGAGCCCCAGGTCCTGGGCCAGGCCGCGCACCGTCGGCAGTTTGTACCCCACCGGCAGGAGGCCGCTCCTGGCCTGGTCGGCCACCTGGCTGCGGACCTGCTCGAAGGGGGCGGTGCCGGTGTCGGGTTCGACGGTGATGCGCAGGGTCACGGGGCGGGCTCCTGACGGGTGAGGGGACACCGCCCCATTGTGACCAGCTCCGTGCGGCCCCGGGGCACCGGTCACCACACCGGGTCACAACTCCAGCGTGATGTCGTAACGCCGCAGCCAGGCGTCGATGCCCAGGACCAGTTCGGTGCTGGCCCGCAGCCGTTCCCCGGTGGGGTCGGTCAGCGCAGCGCGCAGCGTGCGTTCGTCCAGCAGGGGGCGAACGGGCGCGTTGCGGTCGGCGGCGAGCCGGTGCAGTTCCGCCCGGAGCGCGCGGGCGTAGCGGGGGTCCTGGGTGGCCGGGTAGGGGCTCTTGACCCGGTCCACGACGGCGCGCGGCAGCAGGTCCTGGGCGGCGGCGCGCAGCAGGGACTTCTCCCGGCCGTCGAAGGTCTTCATCGCCCAGGGCGTGTTGAAGACGTACGAGACCAGCCGGTGGTCACAGAAGGGCACCCGCACTTCGAGGCCGACGGCCATGCTGGTGCGGTCCTTGCGGTCCAGGAGGATCTGGAGGAAGCGGGTCAGGCCCAGGTAACACAGCTCGCGCATGCGCCGCTCCGTTGGGTCGTCGCCGTCGCGGTGCGGCACCTCGGCGAGCGCGTCGTGGTAGCGGGCCGCCCGGTAGCCGGCGAGGTCGAGCTTGCCGACGAGGGACTGGTCGAGCAGGGCGGTGCGGGCGGTGCGCCCGCCGCCGACGAAGGAGGAGGCGAGGTCGACGACGCTCCACGGGAAGGTGTCGGCCCGCACGGTGTGCGGTTGGTGGAACCAGCCGTAGCCGCCGAACACCTCGTCGGCCGACTCACCGGACAGGGCGACCGTCGAGTGTTCCCGTACGGCCTTGAAGAGCAGGTAGAGCGAGGTGTCGGCGTCGCCGAAGCCGTCCGGGGTGTCGCGGGCGCCGAGCACCCGGGCGCGGTGGTCGCGGTCCATCAGGGCCGCGGTGTCCAGGACGATGTCGCGGTGGTCGGCGCCGACGTGATCGGCCAGCGCGTGGGCGTACGGGCCGTCAGGTGTGGGGCGCAGGTCGCTGGCCCGGAAGTGTTCGGCGTGGCCGGCGAAGTCGACGGCGAAGGAGCGGACGGGGCCGCGGCCGGCGGCGGCGAGTTGGCCGGCGGCCAGCGCGGTCAGCGTGGAGGAGTCCAGGCCGCCGGAGAGCAGGGTGCACAGCGGCACGTCGGCCACCAACTGTCGGGCAACGATGTCAATGAGCAGTTCGCGGACCCGGCCGACGGTGGTCGGCAGGTCGTCGGTGTGGTCGTCGGCCTCAAGACCCCAGTAGCGGTGCGCGCTGACCCCGGTGCGCCGCACCCGTACGGTGTGGCCCGGGCGCACCTCGTACATGCCCTGGTAGGCGGCGTGGCCCGGGGTCTTGGTGAAGGAGACCAACTCGGCCAGGCCCTCGGCGTCCACGATGGCCGGCACGGCCTGGTGGGCGAGGATCGCCTTGGGTTCGGAGCCGAAGAGCACGCCGTCGGGCGTGGGGTAGCAGTAGAGCGGCTTGATCCCCATCCGGTCCCTGACCAGCAGCAACTCCTGGGTGCGCGGGTCCCATGCGGCGAACGCGTACATGCCGTTCAGCCGCTCGGCGCAGCCCGCGCCCCACTCCAGGTAGGCGCGGAGCACGACTTCGGTGTCGCTGCGGGTACGGAAGACGTGGCCGCGCGAGCGCAGTTCGGCCCGCAGCTCGCGGTGGTTGTAGACCTCGCCGCTGTAGCTGAGGACGGCCTCGGTGCGGCCGTCGGCGGTGGCGGTCATCGGCTGGACGCCGCCGGGCAGGTCGATGACGGCGAGCCGGCGGTGGCCGAGCGCCGCGTGGCCCGCCAGCCAGGTGCCGCCGGCGTCCGGGCCGCGGCAGGCCATGGTCTGCGTCATGGCGTCGATGGCGGTCTGCTCGCCAGTGAGGTCACGGTCGTAGGAGATCCATCCGGTGATGCCGCACATGGTTTGCGGTGCCTCCTTCGGTTCGCCACCCCGGGCGGGCCCGGGGCGCGGCGCTACCCCCTTCGGTGCGGCTCCGCCGGGGCGCCCGGGGGCGGGCGGCGGAGGTCGCGGCGTCACCGTACGCGGCGTATAGGTGCAGCGACCATGCATACAGGTGTACGAAGCAGCTAATCGGCCAGCGCGGCGGTGCGCGGCCTGCACCGCCGCGACCTGCCCGATCGCCGGACCCTGCGCGTGTCGGGCGGTGCCGGGTGCCGTGCCGGCGCCGGGCGGCCGGGGCGCCGGCCGGGAAAAAATGCGGGGCGGATGGCGAGATCGGCACGTAGCGTGCAGCGCCATGACTGTGATCATTCGCGACTTCCACCCGGCGGACGCCGAGGCGGTGGCCGAGGTGCGCCGTGCGGCCATCCCGTTCATGGTGACGACACCGGAATCGGTGGCGGGCCAGGTGGCCAACGCCCCCGCCGGGCAGCGCTACCGGCTGCTGATCGGCGAGCTGGACGGCCGGATCGTCGCCACCGCCCACACCGGGCTGGCCTTCGACCATCCCGAGCCCGGCCGCTCCTTCAGCAATCCGTCGGTGCACCCGGACGCCCGCGGCCGGGGCGTGGGCTCGGCCATGCTGGCCGAGGCCGAACGCTATCTGGCCGCCGAGGGCGCCACCTCGCTCTACGCCTGGGTCCTCGACGACCAGCCGCACCTGGGCTTCGCCGAGCGCCGCGGCTACCAGCTCAGCCGCGGCTCGGTCTTCCAACGGCTGGACCTGGCCACCGCCGAACTGCCGCCGCTGCCGGACCCGGCCGACCTGCCGGCCGGCGTGGAGTTGCGCAGCGTCGCCGAGCTCACGGACCGCGTGGAGGAGTTCTACGCGGCGGACGTGGAGGTCACCGCCGACGAGCCGGGCGACCTCGGCGGCCACCGGATCGACCTCGCCGAGTGGCACGCGCTGTACTGGGAACACCCCGATTTCGACCGCGAACTGTCCATCGTGGCCCTGGTCGACGGCGCCATCGCGGCGTTCACGGTCGTCCACACCGACCGCAGGGACCGCTACCAGTCGGGGATGACCGGCACCCGCCGCGGCCACCGCGGGCGCGGATTGGCCACGCTGGCCAAGACGGTCTCCCTGCACCGCGCCCGGGCCGCCGGCTTCCGCACCGCCTTCACCGGCAACGACACGGACAACCAGCCGATGCTGGCCATCAACCGCCGCTTCGGCTACCGGCCCGCCCAGGGCGAACGGCGGGCGTTCAAGTCCCTGGTGTGAGTCGGGGAGCTGGTGGCTGCGGGCCAGGGGGCTACACCGACTACGGGGCTACGGGCGGGCCTGGGCGCCGGCTCCTGACCCGCTACGGCGCCGCTCGGGGGCCTTTCCGGGGCCTGCTGCTATCCCGGCCCCCGGGCCGGCCTGGGCGTCCGCCGGAGGGGCGGCTGACGGAGGGGACGGGGCGTCCGCCGATGGGGTGGCTGAGGGTGGAGCGGCCGGCGGGCCTCCCGGCGCGGCTGCCCCGCCGGGTCCGGCCGTGGCCGCGGGACGGGCCCGTACGTGCATCCGCTCGCCCTGCGCCCCGTACAGCGCGAGCCATTCCACCGGCAGGTCACCCGCGTTGGCCACGCCGTGCGGGGTGCGGGTGTCGAACTCGGCCGCCTCTCCCGCCGTCAGCACCAGGTCGTGGTCGCCGAGGGCGAGCAACAGCCGGCCGGAGAGCACGTACAGCCACTCGTACCCCTCGTGACTGCCCTGCGCCGGCCGGTCCCGCGCGCCGGCCGGGCGGACCGGGAGGATCTGCTTGTACGCGTGCAGCCCGCCCAGGTAGTGGGTGAGCGGAATCCAGGTCTGCCCGTGCCGGGTGAACGGCCGCGGGTGGATGCGCGGATCGCCGGTCGCGGGCGCGCCGACGAGTTCGTCCAGCGCCACGCCGTACACCTTGGCCAGCGGCAGCAGCAGCTTCAGGGTGGGCTCGCGGTGCCCCGATTCGAGCCGGGAGAGCGTGCTGAGCGAGATCCCGGTCCGCTCACCGAGTTGCGCCAGGGTCATCCCCCGGGCGATCCGCAGGGCCCGCAGCCGCGGCCCCACCGCCGTCAGTACGTGCGCCAGCTCATCGTCAGGCATGCCCCCATTCGTCGGGACGGCCGGCGCCGTGTCAAGGCGGGGCAACCTACTCGCGAAAACGCGTCGTCTCACCGAGGTCCGCGCGCGGGACGGTGACGGCGTTCCAGGACGAGGCGGGGTCGGCGTAGCCGAAGGAGATGCCGATCATGAGCTTGGGCCGCTCCTCGGTGAGGCGGAGCGAGGCGCGGATGGTGTCCGCGTAGAAGCCGAGCAACCCCTGCGGGCAGCTCGCCACGCCGTACGCGGTCAGCGCGAGCAGCAGCGTCTGGGCGTACATGCCCACGTCGTTGACCATGCGGGCGTCGGCGTTCGGCGGCAGGAAGAGCAGGGCCACGTGCGGGGCGCCGTAGAAGCGCAGGCTCTCGCGGTTGACCGCGGCCCGGCCCGCCAGGTCGTCGCGGGCCACCCCCATGGCGCCGTACATGAGCGCGCCGGCCTCGCTGCGGCGCTGCCGGTGGACGTCGGCGTACAGGTCGTCCTGGTACGGGAAGTCCAGGGACAGCCGCTCCTCCTCGGCCGCGGCCAGCAGGTCGCGGCTGAGGGCGTCCCGCGCCGCACCGCTGACCACCTCGACCTGCCAGGGCTGGGTGTTGGAGCTGGAGGGTGCGGCGGCGGCCAGGGCGAAGACGCGGCGCAGCGTCTCCTCCGGCACCGGGTCGGGGCGGTAGGCACGGGTGGCACGGCGACCGCGGATGAGGCGCTCGGCGTGTTCCGGGTCGAAGACGGGGGTGGGGTCGGGCGCGGTGACGGGTGTGGGCGCGGTCACTGGTGCCGGTTCCTTCGTGCGTGCGGGGGCGGGGGCGGGGGCGTATGCGGGCTCGGGCTCTGGCTCGGGTTGGAGTGCGGAGGAGGAGGGTGTGGGCAGGGGCATGGGCTTCTCCTTGCTGGGTGGAAATGTGGAGATAAAGCGCTGTTTGCTGGGCCTGCTGAGGGCGCGGCAAGGCCGAGCGGGGACGTACGGGGCGGGCGCGGGGCGGGCGCGGGACGGGGCCCGGTCGGCCGCGGGCCGGGGCGTGGCCTCGGGGGCCGGCACAGGCCCGTTGGCGGCCCGCCCGCACGGCACCGCGGCGTTGCCCGTCGGGGCGCCACGGGGTCGGATCAGCGGGGCGCGGCAGGCAGGGCAAGGCGGTCGGGATGACTCGGTTCGCGGCCGGGGAAGGGTATGGGCACGCCGCGCGGCCCGGGTGTCGTGGGGTGCTACCCCTGGAGGTGGGAGTCGATGAGCCGGTCGGCGGCCTCGGGCAGGGCGGCGCGGGACCGTTCGACGGAGTGGAACTGGGCGGTGGCGCCCGCCCCTTCCAGCAGGATCTGGAGCGCATAGGCCAGCCCGTCCGGGTCGCGCACCGGCAACTGGGCGACCAGGGCGGTCAGGCGTCGCAGATGCTCGGCCTTGAGCTCGTCGACGGCCCGGCGCACCGGGTGGTCCCGGTCGGGGAACTCGATCGCGGTGTTGGCGATGACGCAGCCGCGGTAGCCGGGCGTGCCCATCTCGCCCGCGACGCGGTCGATCACGTGCCGGAGTTGGGCCCGCACGTCGTCCGGACAGGCGCGCCTGGCCACCTCGAAGGAGGCGAGCCCGGCGACCGCCTGCGCCTGCACGTAGGCGACGGCGAGTTCGTCCTTGGAACCGAAGTTGCGGTAGAGGCTCGGCTTGCCGACCCCCGAGGCCGCCGCGATCTCGGCCACGCCGACCGAGCGGATGCCATCGCGCGCGAACAGCTCGCACGCCGCCCGCCACACCCGCTCCCCCGCCGGCGAGCGCTTCCCCGCGTCCTCGACCATCCCGCCCCCGTCCGTTCGTCCTGTCGCACTGTACGGCCCCGGTACGACGGCGCCGTGGGAGCCGCCGCCGCACCACCGGTCGCCGCATCGGCGAGGTCGCCCACGCCGGTGCGTACCGATCGGTACGCAAGCGACTGTACCGATCGGTACGCGGGGTGGTCAACCGGGCGCGTGGCGGCCTGGCGGCGGGAGTTGGACCCGGGGCCCCACGGGCGGCGACGCGCGGCGCAGGAGCGGGCGGGCCAGGCCGGAAGGGGGCCGGGGCGGGCCGCCGGCTCGCGGGGAACCCGGAGGAAGGAGGGCAGAAAAATCCGCCCTGGCGCGCGAGGGGGGATGAAAGCGTACGCGCCAGGGCGGAACTGCCGGAGCCCCGTGAGGGGGGAGCGGGGTCCGGCCATGGGGGGTTGGATCTCGGTGCTGGGTGGTGCCCGTTCGTGGGGGTGTGGGGGGTGGTGCTGGTGACATCGGTAGGGCGGACAGGGAAAACGAGGCGGTCGGCGCCGGGGGGAGCACCGACCGCCCCGCACGGTCGGGGAGGCCGTGACGTGGCCCACATGCTTCCCGCGGGTTACCTCATTGTCTCGCTTCCGGTATTAAAAGACGTTGTGGTCGTTGAGTTCACGTCCGCTGCCGGGTAGCTGACACAGGCATAGTCCGCCCCGCAGCGGGCCGCACAAGCAAGGGGGGCGTCGATGACCAGAGTCCTGGTCGTGGACGACGATTTCATGGTCGCCAGGCTGCACAGCCGATGCGTCGCAGCCACGGAGGGCTTCACCGTGGCCGGCGTCGCCCACAGCGGCGCTGAGGCGCTGCGCGCCGCAGAGTTACTGCGGCCCGATCTCGTACTGCTCGACGTCTACCTGCCGGACATGGACGGCCTGACCGTGCTGCGCGAATTGCGGGCCCGCGATCCGCGGCACCAGGTGGACGCGCTGTTCATCACGGCGGCGCGGGACGCGCACACCATCCGCACCGCACTGCGCTCCGGCGCCCTGCACTACCTGATCAAGCCCTTCCACCAGAGCGCGCTCCAGGAGCAGTTGCGGCACATCGGCGCGCTGCGCCACCGCCTCAACGGGTTGGACGAGACGAGCCAGGAGGCCAGCCAGGAGGACGTGGACCAGATCTTCGGCACCCGTCCACCGGGTTCGCGGGAACTGCCGAAGGGGCTCGCGCAACACACGGCCGAACTGGTGGAGCGCGTACTGCGTCAACACCCGGAGGGGCTTTCGGCCTCCGAGTGCGCGGCGGCCGGCGAACTCTCCCGGGTCAGCGCCCGCCGCTACCTGGAGTACTTCGCGGAGACCGGCCGCGCGGACATCACGCTGCGGTACGGCGGTACGGGGCGGCCCGAGCGGCGCTACCGGTGGCTGGCCTGAGGACCGGCTGACGGAACGCCCCGCCCGCGCGGGCCCGCGCGGGGTGCGCACCGTGGGCGGTGTGTTCCCGTGCGGCGGTACGCGCGTACGCGTGCGGGGTGGGCCACGGGCAACCGGGCCGGGACCGGCCCGCCGCCCGGGCCCCGCTCCGTACCGGCCGCGCCGTGCCCCGTACCGGCCGCGCCGTGCTCCGTACCGGCTGCGCCGTGCTCCGTCCGGGGCTGCGGTGCGGGTCCGTACGGCGCGCTACGGGTGGCTGTGCGGCCCCGTGCGGTCCCGGTGTCCCCCGGGAGCCCCGCGGGGCCGTGGGGGCGTCAGACGGCCAGCAGTGGGCCGAAGCCGCCGTTGCGGGCCAGCCGTTCCAGGGCGTCCAGGGCGGCCCACGCCTGGGCAGCCGCCTGCGGGTCCGCTTCGGCCAGGCCGCTCTCGGCGAACTCGTCCTCGTCGAGCCTGAGCACCGTGCCGCCGTCGGCCGAGCACCACAGGTCGAGATCGAGGTCAGTAACGGCGAGCGTCGCGCCGTCGACGCCGGCCGGCCGGGTCACGTCGCAGTACCAGCCCTTGAGCGAACCCCGCGCGTCACGCACCTCCTTGATCGCGAACCAGCGGTCGCGCCAGTAGTGCTCGGTGAACACGTCGCCGTGCTCGAAGCGGACGAAGCCGAAGTCACGGGTGCCGGCGCCGGCCCACGGCGCGCGGACCACCACGTGGTTGCCGTCGTCGCCGATCACCCGGGCCGGATAGCGCACCTTCTCGCGCTCCCGCTTGACCAACCTGACCGTGATGTCGCTGCCCGGAGGCAGCGCCTCCGGCGTGGTCCCTGCCATGTGCCGTCCCCTCGCCAGCCGCCCGCCCGCACCGGCGCGCTTCTGGTCTCGCTGATCGTGTGTGGTCTCGTCCGGAGTTACCCGCTCGCCGCCTGGAGCGGGCTGCGTCGCGCGGGCGCACGGGCTATGTCGCGCGGGCGCGCGACGGGCCCATCAACGCACGCGGAGCGCACGGCAGTCCGCAGCCCCGCGCAGCCCGCGCGGACCCGAACCCGCCCGGTCAGGCCCGTACGGAGCGCGCAGGACCGAGGCGCGCCGGTGCCCGACGCACCGCGGCCCGGCCCGGACGGGGCCGGACCAGGCCGCTCCACTCTGCCCCCGCTCGGCCCGGCGGACCACCGGTTTTCCACCCGGGGAGCGCGCCCCCGGCCCCCGAGCCCGGCCCCAGCCAGCGCGAGGCACACGGACCGCAGCGGATCAGTACGACGGGCTGCCCAGGAATCAGTACGGCGGGCTGCCCAGGAAGTGGAAGACCGGGCGCGGGTGCATCAGGAAGTCGTGGTGGGAGATGTTCCAGGCGTACGCACCGGCCAGGGCGAAGACGACGCGGTCGGCGGCGCGCAGCCGCTCCGTGGGGACCCGGGTGGCCAGCACGTCCTTGGGGGTGCACAACTGGCCGGTGAGGGTCACCGGTTCGCCGCTCGCACCCGGCCGCGGCCAACTGCGCGGCCAACCGTCCACCGGCAGCACGGCGAACGGCTGGTCATGCCCCTTGGTGACGGGGGTGCGCAGGTGGTGGGTGCCGCCGCGGAGCACCGCGAACGCCTCGCCCTGGCTGTGCTTGACGTCCAGCACCTCCGTCACGTACCAGCCGCAGTACGCGGCCAGCGCCCGGCCGGGTTCGATGCGCAGGGTGAACTGGGGGTGCCGGGCGGCGAGCTCGCCGAGCCCCGCGCCGTACGCGGCCCAATCGAAGCGTTCGGTGGGGCGGGTGTAGTCCACGGCCATCCCGCCACCGACGTTGACCTCGGTGAGCTGGGCCGCGAACCACGGCCCGGCGCCGGCGGCCAGGCCACGGGTCCAGCGCACGATGCGCTCCGCCGTGGCGAGTTGGGCCCGGACGTCGAGCCCGCTGGCCAGGTGCGCGTGGACGCCGCGCAGCCGCAGCCCGGCCCGGGTGGCGGCGCCGTCCTCGGCGAACAGCGGCAGCAGCCGACCGATCTGGTCCGGGTCGAGCCCGAAGGGGCTGGGCACGCCGCCCATGGTGAGCGCGGCGCGCGGGCCCTGCCCCAGCGCGCCGCCCGCCTCGGGGGCAACGCGCTGGGCCGGCACGTGCTCGCTGTCGGCCTCCCGCTGCGGCTGCGCGCCGCCCTGCTGCGCGGGGGCGCCCTGGTCGGTCGGCAGGTTGACGCGCAGCAGCACGCCGACGGGGCGGGCGTCCGCCCGCGGGCGGGCCGCGACCAGCCCGGTCAGCAGCCGCAGTTCGTGCTCGGACTCCACGTGGAAGCGCTGCACGCCGAGGTCGAGCGCGCGCCGCAGCTCCGCCTCGGTCTTGCCGGGGCCGCCGAAGGCCAGCGGCGCCCCCGGGACCGCCGAGCCGACGTGCGCGAGCTCCCCGCCCGAGGCCACCTCGTACCCGGTGACGTGCGTGGACAGGGCGCGCAGGACCTCGGCCGCGGGGTTGGCCTTCGCCGCGTAGTACAGCTCGACCGAGGCCGGGATCGCGGCGCGGACGGCGGCGGCGTGGGCGTCCAGGGCATCGAGGTCGTAGAGGTAGGCGGGCAGGTCGTCCGCTGGCAGGCCGCGGGCGTGGCTGAGCGCGCGCGGGCTCACCAGGTCGTGGCTGTCGGCCGCGGTGGGCACGAGGGGGGCGGGAGCGGGACGCGCGGGCGGGGGCGGGCCGAAGCGGTGCGGGAAGGTCATGCGGGTCTCCAGGAGAGGGTGGCGGCGGCCTCGCGGGCGGCCTCGGACAGCAGCGTGGAGCCGAGCGGTGAGCCGATGCGTACGTACCCGGCGTCCCGGTCGGCCTTGCGTCCCCACCGCGTCAACAGATTGGCCTTGGCGGGCAGGGGCGCGCCGGTGGCCAGGGCGCGCAGGGCCGGCGGCTCGCCGTGGGCGGCGGACCGCTCGTGCAGCACCTGGCGCACGGTGGACCACAGCGCGGGTTCGAGCTCCGGGTGGAGGTCGGCGAGCGCGGCGAGCAGCTCCGCCACGTGGTTGACCAGCAGGCAGTAGACCACGCGGTCCCAGCCGCGGCGGGGGTCGTAGGTCATCGGCCCGGCCACCTCCGGCGGCAGGGCCGCCAGTGCGCGCCGGTGCCGGTCGGGCAGCAGCTTGGTGCCCTCCAGGTCGCGGAAGAGGACCTGGCGCGGCCAGTTGTCGCCGTCCACGCCGACGACCACGTTCTGGAGGTGGGGTTCGAGTACCACGCCGTGGTCGAAGTAGGCGGCGAGTACGGGCGGTACGAGCAGCCGCAGGTACGCCTCCCACCAGGCGAGCGCGGTGCCGGGGCCCGGGCCCGCGCGGTGCGCGGCGAGCAGGTTGCCGACCTGGGCGCTGCCGGTGGGGTACTCGTCGGCGACCGCGGCGGCCAGCAGCCCGGTCACGCCGGGGGCCAGCCGGTCCGCCAGGCCCTCGCGGACGATGACGCCGAACCCCTCGGCCAGTTCGCGGTCGGCCCCGGCGTCGCCGGTGCGCAGCGCCAGCGTGCGGTAGGCGGGCTCGCGCAGCAGCTCGCAGCCGGGGAAGCGGCGGGTGAGGTCGCGGGCCACCGGTTCGAGCAGCCCGGTCAGCGCCACCGCGCCGGCCAGTTCGTACTCGGCGTTCTTCCGCAGGCAGTTGGTGATCCGCACGTTGAGGCTGAACTTCAGGAACGTCCGCCCGTCGTACAGGGTGCGCACCGATGCGGTCGGCGCGAACCAGGGGCCGCCGGGCCCCAGGTCCACGACGTCCCCGCGGGCGACGGCGGCCCGCAGCGCGGGGTGGTCGCCGAGCATGGCGTACTGCCAGGGGTGGGCGGGCAGCGGCAGGTAGCCGTCGGGCACCGGGCCCTGGCGGTCGAGCGTCGCGAGGGCGGTGGTGGTCACCGACTCCTGCCGTATCAGGTCCGCCCGTACGGCCAGGCGGTGCAGCGGGAACCTGGCGCCGGCCTCGGGCGCGTACTGCCGCCAGCCGTCGGCGCTGCCGGAGCGCGCCTTGGGTGTGGGGTGGAAGCGGTGCCCGAACAGCAGGGACTGTTCGGAGGCGAGGTAGGGGTCCGGGTAGGGGTCGCGCGGGACGCCCGGCGCGCGGGTGCTGCGGGGGGCGGGGCTCGGCGCGGGGCCCGCCGGGCGGGGGGTTGTCGTCCCGCCGGCGACTGGCTCGGCAGTGGACGTCCTGACGGTGGCCGTCGCGGCGGTTGCCGTACCCGCAGGTGACGTACTCGCAGTTGCCGTACCGGCGGGGGCCGTCCGGCCGATGGGGGCGGGGGGCCTGGTGGCGCGGGAGACGGGGGTACGGGCGGGGCCGGGGGCCGCCGGGCCGGCGGCGGTCGCGGGGGCGCCGACGGAAGCGCCGGTGGGGAGGTCGGGGCGGCCCGGGAGGTCGGGACGGCCGAGGGGAGCGGGGCGGTCCGTGGTGGAGTGGTGGAGGGCGGCGGTGACGCCGGCGTGGCTGAGGACGACCTGTTCGATGAACTCCTCGTTGGCCACGCCGGTCCGTAGCTGCAACTCCCGGTCCACCCGGGTGGCGAGGGCCCGCCAGGACAGTTCGGCCCAGATGGCGCCGCGCCGTTCGGCGACGGGGCCGGTGAAGCGGTGCGCGCCGATCAGCGAGGTGCGGCGCAACCGTACGCGCAACAGCACCCCGCTCCGTGGCATGCGGAGCTGTAAGTGCCCCTCGCTCACCGCGGTGTGCCGCTCCGGGCCCGACACCTCGCGCAGCAGGCAGTTGAGCAGGGTGTGGGCGACCACCTCGTCGGCCGAGGCGAGGGCGGGGGTGGCGAAGTGGGGCAGGGTGGATGACATTCAGCGGCTCCAGCGTGAGGTGCGCAGCAGGTAGTTGGGGCCGCTGACGTAGTGCTTGTTCACATCGGCGGCCCCCGAACGCTCCTTGGCGAGCAGCGTGCCGGCGGTGACCATCGCCTTGACCGGCAACCGGTCGGCGAACAACACCCGCGCGCGAAGCACGTCCCCGGGCGCGGGCTCCCCGCCGGTGGTCGGCCGCTGCGGGGACGGCTGCCCCGGGGGTTGCTGCTCCGTGGTGTGCTGCTCGGCCGTCGGCCGGGCCGTGGGCTGCGGCCCGGCAGTGGGCAGGCGGTCGATCGCCGCGCAGAGGCGGGCCCGGAACAGGTCGAGCAGCACGCCGAGCGGAGCCCGGCCGAGCCGAGCCAGCTCGAAGGCGATGGCCCCGGCGCACAGGTGCACCGCGATGGTGGTGAAGACATCGGCGACCGGCCCGTCGCCGTCGACCAGGATGCGGGGATCGTCGAACCCCAGCCGGTACGGGTCGAGCCCGGCACCTGCGGGGCGCGGGGCGGCGTCGGGGCACGGGGCTCCGGAGTCGGCCGGGTGGGCGGCAGCGGGGCCCGCGGCGAGGTCGGGGCGCACGGCCGCGGCGTCAGCCTGGCCGGGGGCGGGGGCCACCGGGTCGGTCGGCGTGGCCGCGGGGTGGCCCGGGTGCGGCGCCACGGGTGCCGGATGCGCGGGAGCCGGATACGCAGGAGCCGGGCGCGCGGGAGCCGGGTGTGGCGCGGCGGGCGCCGGGCGCGCAGGTGAGGGCGGCACCGGCTCGGGGCGTACGGGCGGGGTGTGCGCCGACGGGGGGCGCGCCGGAGCCGGCGGGGGTTGCACCGGAACCGGCGGGGGTTGCACCGCGCCGGGTGCGAGGCGGGCGGCGAGGCGGGCGGGGTGTACCCGGGGGCCGTCGTGGTCCTTGATGAGCAGCCGTAGCCGGGTCCCGCCGGCCGCCTCGTCCAGTACCAGCGAGGTGTTCTGCTGGTGCGCCTCCAGGGCCACGCCGTAGCCGAAGGCCGTGGTGTGCCAGTCGAAGAGCAGGGTGGCGTAGGCGTCGACGAAGGCGAGCAGGTCGCCCGCGTAGTAGCGGTCCACGAGGGCGTCGATGACCAGCGGGCCGTCCGGGAGGGGCGCGAACAGGGCGGCCAGCGGGACCACGTCCGCCCGGTCGAGGCCGGCCGGGTAGCGGCGCACCAGGGCGGCGATCAGTTCGTGCCCGGCGTGCAGGTAGGTGCGTTCGTCGGCGAGCAGGACGGTGCTGGCGAACCGTGCCTCGCGGGCCACCAGCGCCGCCGTCAGCCGCTGCCCCGCCGCCCCGTCGGCGAGCGTGCCGGGCTTGATGGTGCGCCGGTTGCGCAGCCCGAGCGTCGCCGTGGCCAGCGGGAGCTTCAGGTGCACGGTGGGGTCCTCGACGACGGCGACGGTCCGCATGGACAGCGTGGGCCGCACCAGCAGCCACCGCCGCGGGGCGAGCACGGCCCGCTCGGTCCGGCCGGTCAGGCCCGCCGCCCGCAGCGCCGCGGTCAGGTGCGGGCCCACGGTCAGCGGGTGCACCGGCACGGCCTGGTGGCTCGCGTCCAGCCCGGTCAGGCCGAGCGCGCCGGGCGTCGGCCACCAGTCGGGCAGCGGCCCGGCCCCGTACCGCAGCGCGGTGCGCGGTACGGCGAGCCAGCGCAGCGCGAACTCGGGGGCGAACTCGGGGGCGTGGGCGCGCAGCCCGACGGCGTCGAGCCCGGGCCTCGCGCGCGAGGTGGGGTAGAGCGGGTGGTCGCGGTGGGCGGCGAGGGTGTCGTATCCGAGCGAGCCGGCCAGGCCCCGCCAACCGGGCCCCGGGCACGGCCCGTGGCGGACGGTCAGCGCGTGGAGCACGCCGGGGCTGGCGGCGGCCTGCTGCCGCAGGGTGGCCACCTCCTGTTCGCACTCGGCCACGAACGCGTCGAACCCGGGCAGGTCCACCGGCTGGACCGCCGACCGCAGCCGGTCGAACACGGCTTCCAACCCGACCAGCGTGCCGCCCCCGGTCTCCAGGACCGGCCGCCTGGCCCGCACCTCGCACTGGAAGCCGTCGGCTTCCACCGGCAACAGCACGGGCCCGTCGGGCAGGTCGAGCCGCAGCCAGTCGCCGTCCGTCCGGCGCACCGTACGCGCCCCGGAGCGCAACCCGTAGGCGTCCTCGCGCAGCAGCGTGCTCAGGACGCGCAGCAGCAACTCGCCGGTGACGGCGTCGCAAGCGGCGTCCTGGCGGCCCGGGACGCCGGTGGCCGGGGCGACTCTGGGCGTCCCCGACGGTGCGCCGCGGGGCGCCCCTGACGGAGCGGCGGGGGGCGCGGTGGACGGGGCGGCGGGAGGCCCGTCGGAGGGTGCGGCAGGGGGCACCTCCCGCGCGGGGCGCGTGTCGTACGCGGGCGCCGCCGGCTGGGCCGGCTCCGACGACCCGGCCCGTGCCAGCGGTTCGGCCGGTTCCGGCGAGGGGGCCCGCCCGGTCGACTGAGCTTGTCCGATCGGACCGGTCGGCCCGGTCGGCCCGGTCGGCCCGGTCGGTGCCTGCTGGTCCCGTGGGCCGGCCGCCGGGCGGGGCGCGCAGTGGTGGTGGCTCATGGCCGGATCTCCCAGGTGTGGGCGGCCAGGAAGCCGGCCACCGCCCGGTCGACGGCGTCCTGGTCGGCGCCGGTGGCGCGGAGCACGCCGAGGAAGTCCCGGTTGGTGTGGTGCAGTGGCCGGTGGCTGCCGATCTCGCGCAGCGGGTGGTAGGCGATGCGTACGCCGCCGTGTTCGGTCTCGCTCGGGCCCGGGGCCGCGACCAGCGTGCCGGCGCGGTCGGCGGTCACGTACTCCATGCGCGCCCGGCCGCCCCGGGCCGTGGCGAGCGTGGCCGGCAGCGGCTGCCCGGTGTGCACCCGTAGGACGTGCTCGAAGAGCGGCAGGTCGAGCACGTCGGCGAGCAGCAGGTCGCACCGGTCCCCTATGGCCCGGTAGTTGACCTCGATGAGGCGGGCCCGCTCGCCCTGCACCACGTACTCGGTGTGGCAGGCGCCGAAGCCCACGCCCAGCGCGCGCAGTTGGGCCAACACCTGGTCGGCGTGCGGGGCGGGCCCCGGCAGCAGGCGCAGCCGCTGTTCGATGAAGTACGGCGGCGGGGACAGTTCGGTGGCGAAGCCGGCGACGGGGTGCAGGGACCGGGCGTCGCCCAGGGTCTCCAGCGTGTGCAGCGGCCCGGTCAGGTACTCCTCGACCACCAGGGCGGCGCCGGGGCGCCTGGCCGCCGTCTCGCGGCAGCGGGCGGCCAGTTCGGCGCCGTCCGCGACGAGCGCGACGTCCTCGCTGGCGACGCCCTCACGCGGCTTGACCACGCACGGGTAGGCCAGCCCGGCCGCCCGGACCGCCGCGGCCAGCGGCTCCGGGCCCCGGGCCGACGCGAGGAGTTCGGGGCCGAGTTCGACGGACCGTACGGCGTCGAGTCCCCCGGCCGCGAGCGCGCGCCGCAACTCGGCCTTGTTCTTGGTCCGCAGCGCCGCCCGCCAGTCCTTGCCCGGCAGTGCGAAGAAGTCGGCGACCAGCGCGGTCTGCACCTGGAGGTGGTCGCTGTTGCTGAACACCGCCTCGGGCCTGCCAGTGGCCGCGACGGCGGCGATGACCTCACGGAAGTCCCGTACGTCGCAGGCGAGGTAGGCGAGGTCGGGCAGGGTGCCGCCGGCGGCGGCGTGCCGGGCGTAGGCCCGCTCGTGGGCGGCCACCTGGTCGGTGACCACGGTGACGGCGAGCCCGAGGCGGGCCGCGGCGGGGAGGAAGCCCTCCGTCACGGAGTCAGTCGGGTTGACGGCAAGGAGATGGAGCCGCACGGGCAGTGAGTGCCTTTCAGGGCAGGGAGCAGTCCGCTGGACGGGACGGCAACGAGATCATTTCGCTCGAACAGACAGTAGGTTAGGTTTACCTAAGTCTGTCAATCCGGTGCCGGCTCAGGTCAGGGGTCGCATCGGCCTCCCTCGGCCCGCGCCCGCCCGCCCGGACGCCCTGCACGGCATCGCGCCGCCCCGCCACCGGTTGCCCCATCTCGGCACCCTTCCTCGCCCGTTCCCCTGCGACCCGCCCCGTACCAGGCCCGCTTGCGGCCCCTCGCGCACCGGCCACCGCCGCGGTTGCGTACGGGCCGTCACCACCGACGGTAGCCGCCTCCACCGAGCGTGACGGCCGCCGATGGGAGCGTTCCCCCTGAAGGGTCAAGCCCGGCGCCGGCGTTCGGCGCGCGCGCCTCGGCGGGACGCGCACGCCAGGTCGCCGTCCGCGGGCGGGCGCGGTGGCCGGGAGGGGGCTGCTGGGCAGCCGTTTGGGGCTGAGGTGACGGCTGGTACGACCGCGACACCGGACGCACGGGCACGCAGTGCCGCACCCCCACCCGCCCCTGGCCAGAACGCGACCTTGCGCCCGACCACCCGACCAGCCCCTGCCCCGCCGGGCCCCCGCCCGCGCCCCTGCGCCGACGACGGCAGCGGATGCGCCGCCCCGCCGCCCGCCGGGGCGGCACGGAGTGACGGGGGCCCGGGATCGAACACGGGAGGGGCGGCCGGCGCCGGGGCACTCGACCGGCGCGGTGGGGCGGGGGCCGTGCCGTCATGCGGTGGGGCGGGCCCGTGCCGTCGTGCGGTGGGTCAGCCGCGGCCCGCTGCTCGGCGGGCGGCCAGGCGCTCTTCGGGGTCCTGGGCGCGGAGGGCGGCGAGTTCGGCGCCCAGGATCGCGCCGAGGCGGGTCAGGAAGGCGTACGGCGCGTCGGCCGCGTCCTGGGCGCTGGACGGTTGCGGCGGGGCCGCCCCCGCCGGCTCCCCCTGCGCGCCTCGGGGGCCCCGGGGGCCCGTGGAGCCCCAGGTGTCCGCGGAGGTCCGTGCGTCCTGCGGTTCCCCCGGGTCTTCCATCTCCTCCACCACCCGGTCGACGATCCCGGCCGCGAGCAGGTCGGCCGAGCGCACGCCCTGCCGGGCCGCCACCTCGTAGGCCCGCTCCGTGGTGCGGTACAGGATGGCCGACGCGCCTTCCGGGGGCAGCGGGGAGAGCCAGGCGTGCCGGGCCGCGAGGACCCGGTCGGCGGGCAGCAGGGCCAGCGCGCCGCCGCCGGCCCCCTGGCCGAGCAGCAGGCACAGGGTCGGCGCGGGCAACGTCACCAGGTCGGCCAGGCAGCGGGCGATCTCCCCGGCGAGGCCGCCCTCCTCCGCCTCCCGGCTCAGCGCGGCCCCGGCCGTGTCCACCACGGTCAGCAGCGGCAGCCCCAGTTCGGCGGCGATCCGCATGCCGCGCCGCGCCGTCCGCAGCCCGGCCGGCCCGAGCGGCTGCCCCACCCCGGCGGCGTCCGCCACCGGCCCCGCGCCCGGCTCCGCGCCCGTTTCGATGTCCGGCGCGGCGGTGTCCGACAGGGGGTGCGGCGCGTTCCGGTCGGGGCCGGGGCCCTCGCCAGCCCCTACGTCCTCGCCCCGGTCGTGGCCGAGGACGACGCAGGGCGTGCCGCCCACCCTGGCCAGGGCGAGCAACATGCCCGGGTCGTGCTCCCCCGCGCCGGTGCCGCTCAGTGGGGTGACGTCGTCGGCCGCGACGCGCAACAGCGCCCGCACTCCGGGCCGTTCCGGGCGGCGCGAGCGGCGGATCGATTCGGCGGCGTCCGGGGCCCCGGCGCGGCCCGGGGCCACCGCATCCGCCCGCCCGGCCGCCCTGTCGGGCGCTCCTCCTGGTGACACGGCGCCGCTCGACGACAATGCGGCACCGCTCAGCAGCGACGTCGGACCGCCCACGGAGTCCGCGGGCCCCGCAGAATCCGCAGCCCCCACAGAGCCCACGGAGCCCACGGAGCCTGCGGCACCACGCAGGACGCGCAGTGCGCGGGCCGCCGCGGCGGGGAGTTCGGCCGTCGGGAGGACCGCGTCCACCAGGCCGTGCGCGTGCAGGTGCTCGGCGAGTTGCACGCCTTCGGGGAAGCGCTCGCCGTAGAGGGCCTCGTGCACCCGGGGGCCGAGGAAGCCGATGAGCGCGCCGGGTTCGGCGGTGGTGACGTGGCCGAGCGAGCCCCAGGAGGCGAAGACGCCGCCGGTCGTGGGGTGGCGCAGATGGACGAGGTAGGGCAGACCGGCCGCCTTGTGGGCCGCGATGGCCGCGGTGACCTTCACCATCTGGACGAAGGCGACCGTGCCCTCCTGCATCCGGGTGCCCCCGGACGCGGGCGCGGCCAGCAGCGGCAGCCGCTCGGCCGTGGCCCGCCGCACGGCCCGCACCAGCCGCTCCCCCGCGGCCACCCCGATCGAACCGGCGAGGAAGCCGAACTCACAGACCACCAGCGCCACCCGGGCGCCCGCGAGCAGCCCCTCGCCGGTGAGGACGGACTCGTCGAGCCCGGTACGCGCGCGGGCGCGGGCGAGGTCCGCCCGGTACTCCGGACCGGCCGGCGGCTCCGGCACCGGTTCGTCCCAACAGCGCCAGCTCCCGGGGGCGGTGACGATCTCGATGAGCTCGCGGGCGGTGGGACGGGGGCGCGTTCCGGTCATGGGGCCCACTGTGCCACGCCCGGATCGCGCCGTACCGGCGCGCCCCGCGGCCTCGTCAGGGCGGGCGCGCGGGGTGGCGGGGCGCGCCCCGGAGCGCACGGCGTCGCGCCCACTACCCGTGGGACGGAACACGAACAGCAGGTCAACGCGGTCTGGACCGAGCCGGACCGACAAAGTCCGGAAGGCACACTTGACTTCAGGTTCGGTTGAAGTTGCATCGTTTTTCACAGGTGCTGATCGCACCCGTGGTACGGCGCCGCCGCCGAGCGGAGGGGGTTTCCGATGAGGGTGGAAGTGTGGGTGGACGTGCTCTGCCCCTGGGGTTACATCGGCAAGAGGCGGCTGGAGCGGGCACTGTCCCGATTCGACCGGCGGGCCGAGGTCGACATCGTCTGGCGGAGCCTGGAACTCGATCCCGACGGTCCGCGGAGCCCCGCGGGGCCCCTCACGGACCTGCTCGTGGAGTACGGCGTGTACGAGAGCCGCCGGGCGGCGCTCAGACAGTTCGAGCTGATCACGTACCTGGGTCACCAGGAGGGCCTGGAACTGCGGCCGGCCACCGCCGTACCGGCGAACTCCTTCGACGCGCACCGACTGCTCCACCTGGCCTCCGAACACGGGCAGGGCGACGCCATGCTCGAACGCCTGCTGCACGGCTGCCTGACCGAGAACGCCGACCTCTCCGACCACGGCGCGCTCATCACGCTGGGCCGCGAGGTCGGACTCGACAGCGCGGAGATGTGGGCCGTCCTCGACAGCGACGCCTACGCGGGCAGCGTCCTGGCCGACCGCGACCTGGCCCGCGAACGCGGCGTACGCGGCTCCCCCACCTTCGTGGTGGGCGGCCACGCAGCCCCCCTCGGCGCCCCGTCAGTGGACAAGCTGCTGGAGCTCCTGGGGCAGCCGGTGGGGTGAGTCCGGTGTGGGGCGGGTTGGTTGGGGTTGGGTGGGGTGGCTGCGCTGGCTGGGGTGCGTCGGGTCCGGGGCGGGGCCCCTTCGGCCCGGGGCCGGCCGCCCCCGGCGCCACGCGCGTGCGCGCGTACGTCCGTCCCTGTGCGTACGCGCACGCATTCCTCCGTGGACGGGCACTCACTGCCCCTGACGCACCTCGCAAAGGCCCGTACGCCCCGCCAAAGGTCACCGACGGCGAATTCTGTCCAAAGTCGGGACGTTCGGGCAGCAGGGGGCTACCGTCTCCTCTCAGCGATCAAGGGGGACGAGGGTGCAGACGACGTCATTGCGCAAGGGGGAGAACACCGGCCTGTTGACGGCGCCGGTGGTGCTGACGGTGTCGGTCCGCGGCTTGAGTGCGGATGTCTCGGCGCTGTTACTCGGAACGGACGGCAGGGTTCGGAGCGACGACGACCTGGTGTTCTACAACCACCCGACCCAAGACGGCGTGTCCGTCGCCGGCCCGGTGGTCACGGCCGATCTGGCACGCGTCCCGGCCGGAGTGGACCGGCTGATCGTCGTCGCGAGTGCCGATCCGCTACAGCCTGGTGCGGTCTTCACTCGTGCGCCACTCCTGTCGATCGCTCAGGCAGGCGCGCCGACCGCGTCGTTCGCGGCACCGGACTTCACGTCCGGGGAGACGGTCGTGGTACTGGCGGAGCTCTACCGGCGCAACGGCGGCTGGAAGGTCCGGGCGGTGGGGCAGGGTTACGCATCCGGCCTGGCCGGGCTCGCGACCGACTACGGCGTCGACGTCGAGCCTGAGCCCGAGCCCGCCCAAGCTCCCGTACCGCTTCCCGCCCGACGTCAGGCCCCCAGTTCTACGGGGCACGCAGCGGGCCTCTCGAAAGTCGAGCGGCTGGCCCCCGGGCTGCTGTTTCCGGCCCGCCAGGCAGACAAGGCCCTCGCGGACCGAAGCATCGCGCACCAGCGGGCGGCGGTGTATCTGATCCTGGATCACGACTGGCACATGAAAGAGCTGTACGAGTCGTTCGCCGTACAGGCCTTCGCCGAGCGCGTTCTGGCATTGTCGGCCACTCTCGATGACGACGGCACCGTGCCCGTGATCTTCTCCTGCGGACGAGACCCGTTCCTGGAGGAGATCCGACTGGACAACTACCGCGGGCGCATAGGCCAGTTGCACACCCAGGTCGACTGGAGGCGGGGGAACGTCGCCTATGCCATGCGCCGTGCCGTAGGGCATTACCAGGAATCCGGTGCCACTGATCCCGCCTTCATCGTGACCCAGGTCGGCGACGAACCATGGAACAAGGCAGAAGTCCGCTCTTTGCTACAGAACACCGCTCCACTTGGCATCTTCTGGCTGTTCGTCGGGTTCGGCCGCGGCAAGCTCGCGTTCTACAAGAACCTCAACGCGTCCACCTCCGCCTCGTTCACCAACGTCGCCTTCTACGATGCGAGCAAGAACCCGGGGTCGGTCCCCGACGAACGGTTCTACGCAGGTCTCATCAACGGCTTCGCCGCGTGGCTGCGACGTTGAGCCATCGCCGCTCGCCCACCGGCTGAACAGAGCTTCATCACGCCCGATCGGGCCGCGGCTGCTGCCCGGCCGCGACCAGGTGGTTCGCTGTGCCCTCGGCCGCCCTGAGCCGTTCTGACGCGACCCGTACGGAGCGTTGCGCGCCGGTGACCGTGCGCTGCGCCGCCATCCGACGGCCCTCCGCCGGTCCGCCGACCTCCCCGCGACCGTCAGCGCACTTGCGGTCTGCGTGACGCGGCTGGCCGGAGGCGCCACCACGGAGATCGCCAGGGGGAAGGTGCGTCGGGGCCAGGAGAAGGGTTCGGCGGCATGCCGAGCACCCGTGCGGGGCCGGCGCGCGACCCCCTCCACCCAATCCGCCCCAGCCCTCCGGGCCCACCAGAAGCAGCCGCCCCACCCACGCCCTCCCCACACTCCCGCACGCCCCCACCCGCCCCTTTCTCACCCTCCTCCCATTCGAACGAATATGCGAACATGGAGTTAAGGTGCTCCCCCGGCCGCGATGGATCGGATGGATCGGGAGGGGCGGCGCAAGCGGTGGAAGGGGTAGTCATGGGTAGCAGGAGGTGCGCATGTCGTTTACGCACCTCCGGGTGGCGAGTGGATATTCGCTGCGGTACGGGGCCAGCCACCCGCACGCCCTGGCGGAGCGGGCCGTCGAGCGGGGGCTCGATGCCCTGGCCCTGACCGACCGGGACTCCCTGGCGGGCGCGGTGCGCTTCGCCAAGGCGTGTGCGGGGGCCGGGGTCCGGCCGCTGTTCGGCGTCGATCTGGCCGTGCCCGGCGTAGCGACGACCGGAGCCGCGGCGTCAGCGTTGGCATCGGCATCGGCATCGACGAAGCGGCTCAGGACCCCCTCCCGGGGCGGCGCGTTCGTCACAGCTCCGCCGCAGCGCGCGGTGTTCCTGGCCCGTACCGCACGCGGCTGGGCGGAGCTGTGCCGTCTGGTGTCGGCCGCCGCTGACCAGGAGCTGACCTGGGACGACCTGGCCTGCCCGGACGACGAGCTGTTCGTGCTCCTCGGGGCGGACTCCGAGGTCGGGCAGGCGCTGGCGGCGGGGCGGCCGGACCGGGCCACGGCGCTGCTCGGGCCCTGGCGCGAACGGTTCGGCCGGGCGTTGCGCATCGAGACGTCCTGGCACGGGCGGCCCGGCACGGGCCCCGGGTCGCTGCGGCTGGCCGCGCGCATGCTGGGCTTCGCCACCGAGCAGCAGCTCTCCCCCGTACTGACCAACGCCGTGCGCTACGCCGACCCGGGCCAGGGCGAGGTCGCCGACCTGCTGGACTCCGCCCGGTTGCTGGTGCCGATCGACGACCGTGACGCGTCCCGGCTCGACAGCGGGCAGCGCTGGCTGAAGGACGCCGGGGAAATGGAGCGGACCGCCGAGCGGATCGCGGAGGCCTCGGGCGGCCGGGGCGGAGACGCACGACGGCTGCTCGCGACGACCGAGGAGACGGCGGAGGCGTGCGTGGTCGACCCGGGCGATGCGTTCGGGCTCGGTCGGCTGAACCTTCCGGAGCCCGAATTGGTCGGCGCGAGCGCCGGAACGGCGGACCGGGTGCTCGCCGACCGGTGCGCGGCCGGCATGCTCAGCCGCGCCTACCACCGGGACGGGGCGCGCTGGGACCGGCTGGAGGAGGAGTTGCGGATCATCGCCTGGCACGGCTTCGCCGGGTACTTCCTGACCGTCGCCGAGGTCGCGGCGCAGGCCCAGCGGCTCGGCATCCGGGTGGCCGCGCGCGGCTCGGGCGTGGGTTCGCTGGTCACGCATCTGCTGGGGATCAGCCCGATCGATCCAGTGGCGCACGGCCTGGTGATGGAGCGCTTCCTGTCCGAGCACCGCTCAGCCCTGCCCGACATCGACCTGGACGTCGAGTCGGCCCGCCGGCTGGAGGTCTACCAGGCGGTACGGGAGCGGTTCGGCGCCGACCGGGTGGCGACGCTCGCCGTCTACAAGACGTACCGGGCGCGCGGGGCGATCGAGGTCGTGGCCCGCGCCCGCGGCATGGCCCCGGACCGGGCGGCCCGGCTGGGCAAGGCGTTCCCGCACATCCGGGCCAAGGACGTACGGGCCGCGCTCGCCGAGCTGCCCGAGCTGCGCGAGGTCGCCGCCGAGGACCACGGCCGGCTGTGGGAGCTGGTGGAGGCGCTCGACGAGCTGCCGTTCGAGGCGGCGATGCACCCGTGCGGGCTGCTCGTCTCCGACGCGGCCCTGGTCCGGCGCACCCCGCTGACGCCGACCACCGTCGAGAACATCGCCATGTCCCAGTTCGACAAGGAGGACATCGAGGACACCGGGCACCCGAAGATCGACGTCATCGGCGTACGGATGCAGTCGGCGCTCGCGCACGCGGCGGCCGAGATCGAACGCGTCACCGGCGAACCCCTCGACCTGGACGACCCCGCGCAGGTGCCGCCGGACGACCCCGCCACGTACGACCTGATCACCTCCGGGGACACCCTGGGCACCTTCCAACTGGAGAGCCCCGGACAGCGGGAGCTGGTGCGGAACCTGCGGCCACGCTCGTTCGACGACCTGGCGCTCGACATCAGCTTGTTCCGGCCCGGGCCGGTCGCGGCCAACATGGTGGACCCGCTGATCAAGGCCCGGGACGGCCGGGGCCTGACCCGTTACGCGCACCCGGACCTCAGGCCGATCCTGGCGGAGACCGAGGGGCAGGTGGTCTACCACGAGCAGGTGATCGCGATCATGGCGACGATGACCGGCTGCGACCGGGGCATGGCGGACGAGGCCCGCCGCGCCCTGTCCGTCCCCGAGCGGCAGGGCCGGGTGCGGGCCTGGTTCGCCGACCGGGCACGGGACCGCGGCTATCCGGTGCAGGCCGTGCGCGACGCGTGGAAGGTTCTGGAGGGGTTCGGCAGCTTCGGCTTCGCCAAGGCGCACGCCGCGGCGTTCGCGCACCCCGCCTACCAGTCGAGCTGGCTCAAGACGCACCGGATGGCGGCCCTGCTCGCGGGGCTGCTCACGCACGACCCGGGGATGTACCACAAGCGGGTCCTGGCGGCGGACGCCCGACGGCACGGGGTGCCGCTGCTGCTGCCCGACGTCAACCGTTCCCAGCCCGCACACATAATCGAACTGGTGTCCGGCAAGTGGGGGGTGCGGATCGGCCTTTCGCAGGTCCGCGGCATCTCCGAGGCCGAGAGCGGGCGCATCACCGCCGGTCAGCCGTACGCCTCACTCGAAGACTTCTGGCAGCGCGCCCGCCCCAGCCGCCCACTGGCCGAACGCCTGGCGCAGGTCGGCGCGTTGGACGCGTTCGGGCCTCGGCGCGAGCTGCTGCTGAAGGTCACCGAGTTGCACCGCACGGGCCGCGGCAAGGGCGGATCGGCGGCAGGTCAACTCCCCATGGGGGACGTGGAGAGTACGGAGAACGCGGGGAGCCCGAAGAACCCAGCGACCCTGGAGAACCCGAAGAACGCGGGGAACGCGGGGGGTACAGCGGGCCCCGAGCCGGACGGCGCCACGGCCGCCACCACGACCCCAGCCGCCGCCACAACCACAACCACAACCACCACGGGCCTGCCCGCCATGAGCAATTCCGAGCAACTTGCCGCCGAACTCGACGTACTCGGCATGGACGTCTCCCACCACCTCCTCGACGAACACCGCGCCCTGCTCGCCGACATCGGCGCGACCCCGGCCGCCGACCTGTCCCGACTCAGGCACGGCGCGACCGTGCTCGTCGCCGGCGTCAAGGTCGCCACCCAGACCCCGCCGATCCGCTCCGGCAAGCGCGTCATCTTCGCCACCCTGGACGACCCCACCGGCCTGTCCGACCTGGCGTTCTTCGAGGACAGCCACGCCCGCTGCGCCCATACCGTCTTCCACAGCAGTCTGCTGCTGGTCCGCGGCACCCTGGCCCGGCGCCCGCCGCGCGCCTTCAGCATCACCGGCACCGCCGCCTGGGACCTGGCCGAGTTGATCGACCTGTACCGCGCGGGCGGCCCCGGCGCCGTCGCCGACCGCCTCGCCCGCCCCGAGGCCGCCGCGCGCAGGGCGGGGCCGCGCCGCACCCTCACCCAGCCCACCGGATACGCCCTGCACCCCTGGGCCGACCTGCAACCGCCGGGCACCCCGGCCGGGCACGCCGCCCTGACCGCTCTCGACGGGAGGGCCTTCCACCATGCGAGCCCCGGAAGCGCGGGGTGATGGGCGATGATCCTCTACGTCCACTTCGGCACCCCCCAACCCGACGCCACCTTCCGCCAACTCCTCACCCTGCTTGGCGAGTTCACTCCCGTCGTTCAGGCGCTGCCACCGGACGCGGCGCTCGCCGACGTGTCCGGGAGCACCCGCTACTTCGACCGCGACGCCGCCGGACTCGCGGCCCTGATCCGGATGCGCGCAGCCGCGGTCCACGACCTCGACGTGACGGTCGGCATCGGCCCCAACCCGCTGCTCGCCCAACTCGCCGCGCACCGTGGAGCACCCGGCGCCGTCCGTACCGTTCCCGACGACGCCGCGGCCATCACCCGCTTCCTCACCGGCCTGCCCACCGCGGCGCTGCCCGGCGTGGGCCCGACCACGGCCCGCACCCTCGCCTCGTACGGGCTGCACACCGCGGACCAGATCGCCGCCACCCCGCTGCTCACGCTCCAGCGCATCCTGGGTACGGCGACCGGCCGCACGCTCCGCGAACGCGCGGCCGGCATCGACCCCGCGCGGGTGGTGGCGGGCGCACCGCCCCGTACGTTCACCGCCGAGCACCATTTCGTACGCGACGAGCTCGACGGCGCCAGGCAACGCGCCGCCCTGACCCACCTCGCCGAACAACTCGGCGCCCGGCTCCGCGGCGAACGGCAGGTCTGCCGCTCGCTGACGCTGACCGTCCGGTACGCCGACCACTCGGTGACCACCCGCAGCCACACCCTGTCCGACGCCACCGCGCACGGCCCTCAACTCCGTTCCGCCGCCCATGTGTTGCACCGGCGGCTCGGGCTCCAGCGGGCCCGCGTACGCGCCCTCACCCTGCGCGCGGGCGAACTCGGGGACGCCGCATCGGCGACCCGGCAGTTGGCCTTCGGGCTCGATGACGACAAGGACCGCCGCATCGAGGCCGCGGCCGACCGGGCCCGCGCCCGCTTCGGCCCGGACGCGGTGCGCCCCGCCAGCACCGTCGGCCTCGGGTGAACCCCGCCGGGCCCCGGCCGGGGGGGCACCCGCCCGCCCGGCCCCCTCCGGATTCACCCGATCGGCGCCGCACGCCCTGCGCACCGGGCCCCACGCAGCCACCATGTGGAAAGTCCGCGGAAAGTCGAAACACCAGGTGAGAACGGTGAGGAGTGGCGCATGACGGCGACCCGCGAGGAGACCGGCCGCACCTTCGTCGAGGAACTCAGGGCCGCGGTGACGACCCGCGCCGCCGTCCTCGTCGTCGGCGTACTCCTGCTCCAACTGGCCTTCATCCTCTCCTACGTCGGCGCCTTCCACCGGCCGAAACCCGACCACGTGTCGATCGCGGTCGTCGCGCCGAAACCGGTCGGCGACCAGGTGGTGAGCAAGCTCGGCAAGTTGCCGGGCGACCCGCTCGACCCGCGGTCGGTGGCCAGCGAGGCGAAGGCGGTACGGCAGATCAAGCACCGGGACGTGGAGGCGGCGCTGATCGTCGATCCGCGCGGCACCACCGACCGGCTCCTGGTGGCCGGCGGCGCCGGCTCCTCCCTCGCGCAAGCCGTCGAACAGGTCGTCACCCGGGCCGAGAAGGCCGACCAACGCCTGGTGCGCACCACCGACATCGTGCCGGCAGCCGCCGACGACAGCCGCGGCCTGACCTCGTTCTACCTGGTCATCGGCTGGTGCGTGGGCGGTTATCTGTGCGCCGCGGTGCTCGCCATCAGCGCGGGCGCCCGCCCCGCCAACGGCAGCCGGGCCGCGATCCGGCTCGGCACACTCGCCCTGTACTCGATCGCGGCCGGCCTGGGCGGCACGATCATCGTGGGCCCGGCACTCGGCGCGCTGCCCGGGAGCGTGTTCGGGCTGTGGGGCCTGGGGGCCCTGGTGGTCTTCGCCGTCGGCGCCACCACCCTGGCCTGTCAGGGCCTGGCCGGCATCGTCGGCATCGGCCTGGCCATCCTGATCATCGTCGTCCTGGGCAACCCCAGCGCGGGCGGCGCCTACCCCTACCCCCTACTCCCCGACTTCTGGCAGGCCATCGGCCCCGCCCTCCCCCCGGGCGCCGGCACCTGGACGGCCCGCTCCATCGCCTACTTCCAGGGCAACGCAATCACCGGCCCCCTGCTGATCCTGGCCGCCTGGGCGGTGGCCGGTACGGCGATCACGCTGGCTCTGGCCTTGCGGCACCGAGATGCCGCGGGGCGGCCTGCGGCCGGGGCGGGCGCGGGAGTGGCTGCTGGGGGGTGAGGGGGCACTGGTCACTGGTGGGGGGTGGGGTGGAGTGGGGTGGTTTCGGCGGGGTGAGCGCGCAGGGCCCGGCCCGTGCGGGCGGAGGCGCGGAGGGAGCTGCGGGCACGCGGAGGGCGCCGACCCCATCCGAGCCGGCGCCCTCCGCCACAAGCATTCTTTATGTCAAAACTTCCAACTCTTCGGATTCAGCACCGTGCCCACGTCCTTGGCCTTGTTGATGACGTCCACCCCGAAGTCCCGGGTTTTGTCCCCCATCCAGTCGGCCGCCTTCCCCGGGGCGTCCTTCACGTCGTCCCAGTGTTCGACGGTCTTGGCGCCCAGGTAGACGGATCCGAAGACGACAGTGGCACCGAGGGAGTACGGGCTGGGGTTGATGTTCGCGTACGTCAGCGAGGCGTTGAAGCCAAATTCCGCAACGTCCGCCACATAGCTGGCACCCTTCTCCCGGGTGCTGAAGTTGCCGTGGTCCCACGGCCAACCGTTGTGGTAGACCTTGTCGCCACTCCGGTAGGTGGCGAAGGTCCCGCCGATGATCGACGTCCCTCGGAGTACTCCCGAGACTTTTCCCGCGGTGGTGACTCCCCTGACGGCAGCCGAGGTCCGCCCTGCGGCCGGCGTCTCGCCCCGTGCCTCAAGGTAGGACTTCTGCAAGACTCGCGTGAGCCTTGCTTGGGCGGCGCGGGTGACGTCTTGCCCGGAGTGGGTCCTCCCGCCAAATCTCTTGGCCAATTCATCCGACCCCAATGTGAAGTCGAGGAACCTGTTCACCCGACCGGGTGCGACACTCCGCAGGCCATTCCAACCCTCCCCGAAAAGCTCATCACGGGCTCCCGCGACGAAAGGTATGCGAGAAGATTGCTGATACGTCTGGCTCCCGCCGAATACCGTGGCGGCCACCCGTCCCGGGAGCCAGGACCCCGGGGCCGATAGGGAGCGCATTGCCGGGTTCCAGTCACGAACAAACCTTCCCATCTTAATGAACGGACGCGTACCGACCGATCGCAGCTTCCGGTAGATTCGATTCCGCCACTGCTGAATCATCGGATTAGCAGGAATGCGTCTACGCAACTCATTTCCGCCTAGAATCCTAACCATCGAAGCGCTGATGAACGCTGTATTCAGCGCCGCGCGACGGATTCCGGCAAATTCGCCATAGGCCTCGACGAAGCTCCTGATCGTTTCCTCATGAGGTTCGAGTCCGGAAATCTTCGCAAGCGCCTTCGCTTCTACCCGGTATATCCAATCGTCGAGCGACTCGCCGTCTCGATGCCGGAAAGAGTCTGCTGCCGGATCATCACTCGCAGCAACCGAATTAGCCATCAGCAGGACATCCGGACCAAGAGGCGGACCAGCATAGTTCTTAAAGTCTACATCGGTAAAACCGGCCCAGCGAAGCCCCGCCAGAGGGTCGCCATCCTCAAGGCGAGCAAAGGAAGCCCGGGAGCGCAAGTCTGGACCAATATCCGCCACCCAGGAATTCATGGGCTTGAGCGGGGCCAACACATCACTTACGCCGAGCGTCGAAGCCCGAGCAAATGCCTCCCGCAGCCCATCCGCAACCCCACCCCTACCATCAATAAGCTTCGCAAGCTGCTCTAAATCTTGCGGATTTACGTTTCGCAACACCCCTCCATTTTCGCAAACAAGATGCATCAGCATGCAATGGAAGCCCTGTCCATATCGCCGCCAGCTCACTCAAGTGACACTAGAGCGGGCCTTCAGGCTGGCGAACTTCATTAAGGTGCAGGAATATCCCTCAACATAGCGTAAGCAAACGCAATTCGCCGGTCCAGCCAACGCACCTCGATCTCAATCTCCAGACGCATATCATGACCACCATAGCCACACGAGTTCATGACGAACTCGCCGTCAGGAGTCTTCCACTCCAGCTCGCGATCGCGCGAGTAACTACCATCCCCACTCGATCGGGCCAGGAATCCGACTGCCGACTCCAGGGCAACCCCTGCCACCTCCTTAGGACCCTTCTTGGCCCACTTATTGCGCCCGATCACTGTTGGACACCCCGGCTGATCAATACGCCACGTATGCCTACTCAGACGATTGACCGGCGGGATACGGCGAATGGAGCCTACGATCTCGGACTGGGCGTCACGAACGTGATAGACGTCCTCCCCGTCCCGCTCAAGGGGATCATCGAGCACACACAGCACGCGCTGAAACTTCACATCCTCATACAGCACAGGCCCAAGATCACCGTATTTTCCCGCAAAATACGCACACGGCGCGAAGGTTTGCTCCCAACCATTACGGCCTGGAACACGAATAGCCCGGGGCCCTTCGATCGTTTTCTTCCTCTCCATTTGGTTTTTTCGCTCGACCGTCCCGATCGTGAACTCACGCACCCCCCGCCAATCCACCACCGGCAGCGGCGGAACCTGCTCCTTTTGCTTACGCCTTCCAAATGCCATGACGCCCCCTTCGCAATTCCATAATTCAGCGCCCCGCGCTGAGCGCTATCTCCAACCGACCCTGAGCGCAACTTATCAGATAGCGGGATTATCCCTCAACATGGCGTAAGCAAATGCAAGTCGCCGATCCAACCAACGCGCCTCGATCTCGACTTCCAGACGCATTTCATATCCGCCATAGCCACACGATTTCATGACGAGCTCGCCATCAGCGGTCTTCCACTCCAGCTCGCGGTCGCGCGAGTAGCTCCCGTCGCCACTCGATCGAGCCAAGAAATCGAACGTCGACTCCAGGGCAACTCCTGCCATCTCTTTAAGGCCCTTCTTGGCCCACTTATTGCACCCAATTACCGTTGGACGCCTCGGCTGATCAATACGCCACGTATGCATACTCAAACGATTGGCCGGCGGAATGCGGCGAATGGAGCCGATACTCTCGGACCTGGCATCACGAACGCAGTAGACTTCTTCCCCGTTCCGCTCGAAGGGCTCATCGAGCGCACACAGCAGTTGCCGGAGTTCCACATCCTCGTAAATCTCGGTACCCAAATCCTGGAAACGCTTCGTAGGGAAATACGCGCATGGCGGGAAAATCCAGCCTTCACCCTCACGCCTCGGTACACGAACCGCCCGGGCCCCATGACCGGTCTTCGCACCCTTCGCCGTGCTCCGCCGCTCGTACGTCCCGATCGTGAACCTCCACACCTTTCGCCAATCCAACTCCGGCACCGGCGGAACCTGTTCCTTCTGCTTGCGCCTCCCGAACACCCCAAGCCCCCCCACTTCGCCCTCACGAACGCGACCAACCGTAGTGGACCGACTACGACACGTCCCATGGCCCCTGCAACTTCCTGACGGAACCCGGGCCCCGGCCCCACCCGGCAGGGCGCCCCGCACCAGCCAGAAAAACCCGCGGCCAATCCGATCCGGACAACTACGCTCTCCGGCATGGGTGCTCTGGTGCGTGAAATGACCGAGGACGACATCGACGCCGTGGCGGCCGTGCGGGTGCGGGGGTGGCAGGTTGCGTACGTCGGGCTGGTGCCGCAGGCGCATCTGGATGCCATGGACGTGGCCGAGGACGCGGACCGGCGGCGGGAGTTCTTCTCGCGGGGGCTCGGGGACGTGGTGAACCTGGTGGCCGAGGAGCCGGGCGGGGGCGGCGCGGGGGGCCAGGTCGTGGGGTGGGCCTGCTTCGGGCCCTACCGGGAGAAGGACCTGCCGAGCGGGGACGCCGAGTTGTACGCGCTCTACGTCCGTCCCGAGCGGTTCGGCGCGGGCATCGGGCACGCATTGCTCAGCGAGACGCTGCGGCGGCTGACGGAACGCGGGTTCCCGCGGGTACGGCTGTGGGTCGTACGGGGCAACGAGCGGGCCGAGCGCTTCTACGCCCGGGCAGGGTTCGCCCCCGACGGGGGTGCAGAGTCCTTCGACGTGGAGGGCGTGGCGGTCCCCGAAGTGCGCTACGCACGCGCCCTGCCGCCCTCCCCCACCGCCACGCCAGCCCCGCCCCCTCCCTCCAGCCCCTCCGCCCCATCCACCTGACCCGTACCAACTACTCCGCCCGGCCCGCCCACGCCGTACCGCCTGCCTCGCCTACCCCTGTCCCACCCACCCCTTCCATCCCCTTCCATCTGCCTCGTACCGCCTGCCTCGCCCGGCCCACCTACCCCCACCACACCGTGGGCCCCACCCATTACGTGGACCCCACCCACGCCGTGGGCCAGCCCAGTTGGCCCCCGCTCCCCACGTGACCGCTTCACTCCCGCCCTGCCCAACTCGCCTCACTCCGGCCCCAACACCCGGGCCCCACCTACGGCTTGGGCCGCGGGCGTTGGTCCGGGCGGCGGGAGCCGGGGCGGGGTTCGCGGCGGCCGACGCCGCCCGCTCTGGGGCCTTCGGAGCGGGGGACGCCACCGCGTGCCCCGTCGCCGCGCCGCCCGTCGGTGCGGCCACCGCCGCTCGCCGCCGGGGCCTTGCCCGCCAGTTGGGCCAGGGCCGTGTCCGCCTCCGGACGTAACCGTTCGTGTTCGCGCGCCGCCGCGAGGATGGGGGCCGCCCGGCGGTCGCCCAGCGTGCCGAGCCCGACCACGCAGGCGCGGGCGATCGGCCAGTAGTGGTCGCGTTCGGCCAGCAGCCGGCGCAACGTGGTGACCAGCGCGGGCACCGACTCCGGGGCCCGCAACTCCACCAGCAGCCGGATCGGGTGCAGCGCGTACGCCGTCCGCAGCGGATTGGTCGCCAGCACCGCCGCCGCCCGGGCGGTGCGCGGGTCCCCGAGCCTGGCGAGCGCCCGGGCCGCGGTGGCGCAGTGCGCCGGGTCTCGGTAGTTCAACAGCATCACCAGCGGTTCGAAGGCCCGCCGGTCGCCCGCGCAGCCCAGTGCGAAGGCCGCGGTCTCCCGGGCGCACAGCGGCTGCCCGTTGGCCACCAGCACCCGGGCCAACTCCTCGCGTGCGGCGGGGGTGTTCTGGCGTACGAGAGCGAGGAGGTTCTCGTACGCGGCGTAGTCGGCCGATGTCGTCAGCGCGGCCCGTGCCCGGGCCGCCAGTTCGCGGAGTTCTTCTTCCATCTCCCGCCTCCCCTTGCGCTTGCCCTTGACCTTGCCCGTGCCGCCGCGGCCATCCGCGCCCCGGCCGGCACGCGTTCCCGTTCCCCGTGCGTCGCCACACGGTCCGATTCCGAACTATCCATATCTGAGCTGTCCGTACCTGAGCTGTCCGTATCCGAGCTGCCCGATTCCGGGCCGTCTGCTCCTTGGCCGTCCGCCGGGCCGTCCATTCCGGTGTCTTGCGCTTCCGTGCCGCCCCTTCCCGTGTGGGCCCTTCCCCTGCTGGCCGATTCCGAGCTGTCCGTATCCATACCGCCGTCCCGCTCCGTGCCGTACGTCTGCCTCCCCCACCGCAGGTACTCGCTCCACCGCAGGTACTCGCCCCACCGCAGGCACTCACCACAACGCACGTACTCGCCACACCCACCCCGCCCGGGCCCCGCCCCGTCGCGCCCACGCGCCACCCGCTTTATGCCCGCCCCTACCCCGTCCGTCGCCCTGGGATACCCGCGCAGCGCGCCCCCTGCCACTGTGACGTGTGCCACCCGGCTCTGGCGAGAATCGGCCCTGGTGTTCTTGGTTACTGGCGAGTTAGGCTCCCCGGCACGAGCAGCACCCCTGCTCTGGCGGCCTGGTGACGCAGCCGCCATCCAGTGCAGTCGGTTCGGCGTTTTCGGCGTGTGGCGCGGCCCCGGGACAGGGCCTTCGCCGCCCGCCGCCACGGTCCCTGTGGGCACGGTTGCCCGCTCGGGGCCGCGCAACTCCTCAGTCGTCACCTCTCCCCGCGGCACGAGGCGGGGAACACCCCTGGAGTCTCGCGATGGACGTTCTCTCCACCCTCCCCACCCCTGAACCGCTGCCCCTGCACGCCGTGGCCGTCGTCGGTCTGGGCACCATGGGCGCCGGCATCGCGGAGGTGTTGGCCTGTGCGGGGCACCCCGTCATCGGGATCGACACCTCGGACGTCGCCGCCCAGCGGGCCGTTGCCGCGCTCGCCGCCTCCACCGCGCGGGCCGTGCGGCGCGGGCGGATCACCGAGCAGCAACGCCTGGACGCGCTCGCCAGGTTCCGTACCGCACCCGACCTGAGGGCCGCGGCCGACGCCGACCTGGTGATCGAGGTGGTGCCGGAGGACTACGCCACCAAGCACGCGGTGTTCACCGCGCTCGATGCGGTGGTGCGCCCCGACACGATCCTGGCGACCGGCACCAACGCCCTGTCCGTGACCCGGCTCGCGGCCGATTCCGCCCACCCCGAACGCGTCCTGGGCCTGCACTTCTTCAACCCCGCCCCAGCCATGAAGCTGGTCGAGGTGGTCTCCTCGGTGCTCACCGCGCCGGTGGCCGTCGCCTCGGTCACGGCGCTGGCGCGGGAGCTCGGCAAGGAGCCGGTCCCGGTCGGCGACCGGCCCGGGTTCGTCGCCGACGGGCTGCTGTTCGGCTACCTCAACCAGGCCGCGGCGATGTACGAGTCGAAGTACGCGTCCCGGGAGGACATCGACGCCGCGATGCGGCTTGGCTGCGGGCTGCCGATGGGGCCGCTCGCGCTGCTCGACCTGATCGGCGTGGACACCGCCCGTACCGTCCTGGAGGCGATGTACGCGGCCACGCACGACCGGCTGCACGCGCCCGCGCCCGTACTCGGCCAGCTCAGCGCGGCGGGGTTGACGGGGCGCAAGGCGGGCCGCGGCTTCTACACGTACCAGGAGCCGGGCAGCGAGGTGGTGGTCCCGGACGCCGAGACGCCGAACACCCAGACGTCGAACGCCGCCCGGACGCCCAACGCCCAGACCTCCGACGCCCAGACCTCCCACACCGAGGCCCCCGACGCCGAGGCCCCGGTGGCCGGCGGAATCCCGGTGCGCACCGTGGGCGTGGCCGGCTCGGGCACCATGGCCAGCGGCATCGCCGAGGTGTTCGCCGTCGGCGGGTACGCCGTGGTGCTCGCCGGGCGTGAGGTGGCGAAGGCCGAGCGGGCGAAGGCGCGGATCGCGAAGTCGCTGGGCCGCTCCGTGGCCAGGGGCCGGCTGACCGAAGCGGCCAGGGACGCGGCGCTCGCCCGGATCAGCACCGCCGGATCGCTTGCGGCCTTCGCCGACGTGGAGCTGGCGGTGGAGGCGGTGGCCGAGGACCTGGCGGTCAAGCAGCGGCTCTTCCACATGCTGGACGAGGTGTGCAAGCCGGGCGCGGTGCTGGCCACCACGACCTCCTCGCTGCCGGTCATCTCCTGTGCCCGGGCGACCTCCCGCCCGCAGGACGTCGTCGGCATGCACTTCTTCAACCCGGCGCCGGCGATGAAGCTGGTGGAGGTGGTGCGTACGGTGCTGACCTGCGACACCGCGCACGCCACCGTGCGGCGGGTCTGCCGCCAGGTGGGCAAGCACCCGGTGGACTGCGGGGACCGGGCCGGGTTCATCGTGAACGCGCTGCTGTTCCCGTACCTCAACAACGCCGTGAAGATGGTGCAGGAGCACTATGCGAGCCCGGACGACATCGACGCCGCGATGAAGCTCGGCGGCGGCTATCCGATGGGCCCCTTCGAACTGCTCGACGTCGTCGGCCTCGACGTGTCGCTGGCCATCGAGAAGGTGCTGCACCAGGCGTTCCGCGAGCCGGGCCTCGCGCCCGCGCCGCTGCTGGAACACCTGGTCGCGGCGGGCTGCCTGGGCCGCAAGACGGGCCGCGGCTTCCGCGAACATGCACGGGCCTGAGCCGGCCGGCGCTCCGCAGGCCGCGGCGGCGGACAGCGGCCCGGGTACGGGACGGACGCCGCCCCCGCACCCGCGGCGCTGGCCGCCGTCGGCGCCCGGTGCCGGTTGGGGCGGGCTGCTCGAACCACCGGGCGCCGCGGCCCGGGACGGGCCCCGGGCCAGGGGGTCTGACCTGCCTTTGGGAAAAATGCAGTACGTTCCCCCCATGGCCCAGCCCGTAAAGTCCGCCCGTAACCAGCAAGCCACCGCAGGCAAGACGTCCGACGGCACCGAGAGCGCCAGCAGTCGTCGCGCCGCCGCGCAACGGCTGACCATGCGTCGCAAGCTCGCGGCTGCCGCCATGGACCTCTTCGCGGCCAAGGGGTACGAGGCGACGACGGTCGACGAGATCGCGGCCAGGGCAGGCGTCGCCCGCCGGACCTTCTTCCGGCACTTCCGCTCCAAGGAAGAGGCCATCTTCCCGGACCACGACGACACGCTGGTACGGGCCGAGGCCGTGCTGGAGGCCGCGCCCGCGCACGAGCACCCGCTCGACACCGTGTGCCGCGGCATCAAGGAGGTCATGCGGATGTACGCCGCCGACCCCGAGGTGTCGGTGGCCCGCTACCGGCTCACCCGCGAGGTGCCGACGCTGCGCGAGGCGGAGATCGCCTCGGTCGCCCGGTACGAGCGGCTGTTCACCCGCTATCTGCTCGGCCACTTCGACGAGACCGCGCACCGGGACGGCAACGACGACCCGCTGTTGGCGGAGGTCGCCGCGTCCGCCGTGGTCACCGCGCACAACCACGTGCTGCGGCGGTGGCTGCGGGCCAACGGCGACGGCGATGTGGAGGCACAGCTCGACCACGCCTTCGCCATCGTGCGCAAGACGTTCGGCACCGGCTTCCGGGCCTACCGGCCCACCGACGAACGGCCCGCCGCGCTGGTCTCGGCCAGTGGTGAGGTCCTGGTCGCGGTGGCGCGCACGGACGCGCCGCTGTCCGAGGTGATGCGGGCCATCGAGCGGGCGATCCCGCAGAGCTGACCACCCGCCGGCCCCGGTCACGGAACGGTTCACCCGGCCGCCCGCCCTCGGGGACGGCCCCCGGCCCGTACGCGCGCGGGCCCGCACGGACGTGGGCCCGACACGGGTAAGGCCCGTACGCACGTGAGCCAGTGGCCCCGTACGCACGTGAGCCCGTGCGCCCTCCTTGGATTCCGGGGCCCGCGCGCACGGGTCTCGTACGCACACGGCCCCGTCACCGCACGAACCGATCCGCTCGACGCACGCAACGGCCGCCCCGCCCTCGGGGCGGCCGTTGTTGCTCATGCGTGCACCGGGGATGACAACTGAGAGAAATTGTTGGCACCCAGTGTCTTGCCGCATGGCACGCGGTGCCATACGTTGAGGGTGTCCGGGTGGCCGGCGCGTAGCAGAGGTTCTCGCGCGTCGGCTGTCCCCGCACCGTCGTTGCGCACCCGGACGCCTGCGTCACAGGCACCTTCGTCCCGCCCGGCCCAGCGGCACCCCACCACCAGCGGGGGCCGAGCCCGACGGGACTCCCCGCACCGCCCTGCGCCAGCACGCCGAACCGACGGCACGCATCCGCACCCCCAGCGCACCAGCACCAGCACCAGCACATATCCGCATATCCACACCCCCGTACTGACCGCAGCGTTCCCCCAAGCGTCCCCAAGCGCTCGCCGGAGGCCCATCGATGAACGAAATCCTGGATGCGATCCTCGCTCCGGACAGCACGCCCGCGGACTTCGCGGCCCTGCCGCTGCCCTCCTCGTACCGCGCGGTGACCGTCCACAAGGACGAGGCCGAGATGTTCGACGGGCTGCCCAGCCGGGAGAAGGACCCGCGCAAGTCGCTGCACGTGGAAGAGGTGGCGGTGCCCGAACTCGGCCCCGGGGAAGCGCTGGTCGCGGTGATGGCCAGCTCGGTCAACTACAACTCCGTGTGGACCTCGATCTTCGAGCCCGTCTCGACCTTCGCCTTCCTTGAGCGGTACGGGCGGCTCTCGCCGCTCGCCAAGCGGCACGACCTGCCGTACCACGTCATCGGCTCGGACCTGGCCGGCGTGGTGCTGCGCACCGGCCCCGGCGTCAACGCCTGGCGGCCGGGCGACGAGGTGGTCGCGCACTGCCTGTCGGTCGAGTTGGAGTCGGCGGACGGCCACGACGACACCATGCTCGACCCGGAACAGCGCATCTGGGGCTTCGAGACCAACTTCGGCGGCCTCGCCGAACTCGCCCTGGTCAAGTCCAACCAGCTCATGCCGAAGCCGGCGCACCTGAGTTGGGAGGAGGCCGCGGCGCCCGGGCTCGTCAACTCCACCGCGTACCGGCAGTTGGTCTCGCGCAACGGCGCCGGCCTCAAGCAGGGCGACAACGTGCTGATCTGGGGCGCCAGCGGGGGCCTCGGCTCGTACGCCACCCAGTTCGCACTGGCCGGCGGGGCCACCCCGATCTGCGTGGTCTCCAGCGCGCAGAAGGCCGAGATCTGCCGGCGGATGGGCGCCGAGGCGATCATCGACCGCAGCGCGGAGGGCTACCGGTTCTGGAAGGACGAACGGGCCCAGGACCCGCGCGAGTGGAAGCGGTTCGGCAAGCGCATCCGCGAACTGACCGGCGGCGAGGACGTGGACATCGTCTTCGAGCACCCCGGCCGCGAGACCTTCGGCGCCTCCGTCTACGTCACCCGCAAGGGCGGCACCATCGTGACCTGCGCCTCCACCTCCGGCTACACCCACGAGTACGACAACCGCTACCTGTGGATGTCGCTCAAGAAGATCGTCGGCTCGCACTTCGCCAACTACCGCGAGGCGTGGGAGGCCAACCGGCTGGTCGCCAAGGGGAAGATCCACCCCACCCTGTCGAAGACCTACCGCCTGCACGAGACCGGCCAGGCCGCGTACGACGTACACCGCAACCTGCACCAGGGCAAGGTCGGCGTCCTGGCCCTCGCCCCCGACGAGGGCCTGGGAATCCGGAACGAAGAGCTGCGCTCCCAGCACATCGACGCTATTAATCGATTCCGCGACGCGTAGCGGAGTGGAAGATCAGGCGCAGCCGCGACGCGTAGCGGAGTGGAGTGGAAGCTCGGACACAGTCGCGACGCGTAGCGGAGCGGCGCAGGCCGGAGCGGGCTCACCGGACTCACCAGACCCATCGGACTCTTCGAACGGTTGAGGTACAGACCCATATGACTGAGCGTCACAAGGATCGTCCGTGGCTGATGCGGACGTACGCCGGGCACTCCACCGCCGAGGCGTCCAACGCGCTGTACCGGCGCAATCTCGCCAAGGGGCAGACCGGCCTCTCGGTCGCGTTCGACCTGCCGACCCAGACCGGGTACGACCCCGACCACGTGCTCGCCCGCGGTGAGGTGGGCCGGGTCGGGGTGCCGGTCTCGCATCTCGGCGACGTGCGGCGGCTGTTCCAGGACATACCGCTGGAGCGGACCAACACTTCCATGACCATCAACGCGACGGCGATGTGGCTGCTGGCGCTCTACCAGGTGGTGGCCGAGGAGCAGGGCGCGGACCTCGCCCAGTTGGCCGGCACCACGCAGAACGACATCGTCAAGGAGTACCTCTCCCGCGGCACGCACGTCTTCCCGCCGGGCCCGAGCCTGCGGCTGACCACCGACACGATCGCGTACACGGTCAACCACCTCCCCAAGTGGAACCCGATCAACATCTGTAGCTACCACCTCCAGGAGGCCGGGGCGACCCCGGTGCAGGAGATCGCGTACGCCATGAGCACGGCCGTCGCCGTGCTTGACGCCGTACGCGATTCGGGGCAGGTGCCGCAGGAGCGGTTCGGCGATGTGGTCGGCCGCATCTCGTTCTTCGTCAACGCGGGCGTACGGTTCATCGAGGAGATGTGCAAGATGCGCGCCTTCGGGCGCATCTGGGACCAGATCACGCACCAGCGGTACGGGGTGCAGGAGCCCAAGCAGCGCCGGTTCCGCTACGGCGTGCAGGTCAACTCGCTCGGCCTGACCGAGGCGCAGCCCGAGAACAACGTCCAGCGGATCGTCCTTGAGATGCTCGCCGTCACCCTCTCCAAGGACGCCCGCGCCCGGGCCGTACAGCTCCCGGCCTGGAACGAGGCGCTCGGCCTGCCCAGGCCCTGGGACCAGCAGTGGTCGCTGCGCATCCAGCAGGTCCTGGCGCACGAGAGCGACCTGTTGGAGTACGAGGACGTCTTCGCCGGGTCGCACGTCATCGAGGCGAAGGTGGCCGCCCTCACCGCCGAAGCGCTGGCCGAGATGGCGCGCATCGAGGAGATGGGCGGGGCGATGGCCGCCGTCGAGTCCGGCTACCTCAAGTCGCAGTTGGTCGCCTCGCACGCGGAGCGGCGGGCCAGGATCGAGGCGGGCGACGAACGAATCGTGGGCGTGAACTGCTTCACCACCACCGAGCCGAGCCCGCTGACCGCCGATCTCGACACCGCGATCATGACGGTGGACCCGGCGAACGAGGCCAAGGTGGTGTCCGCGCTGCACCGTTGGCAGGAGGACCGCGACGAGGCCCGCGCGCAGGAGGCGCTGGCCGCGCTGAAGGCCGCGGCGGCCGGCAGCGACAACCTGATGGGGCCGACCCTGGCCTGCGTGCGGGCGGGGGTGACCACCGGCGAGTGGTCGTGGGCGCTGCGCGAGGTGTTCGGCGAGTACCGCGCGCCGACCGGGGTGAGCGGCGCCCCGCTCGCGCTGTCGGCGGAACCTGGCAGCACGCTGGCCGCCGTGCGCGACAAGGTCGCCAAGACGGCGGCCGACCTCGGCGTCGGCAAGTTGCGGCTGCTGGTCGGCAAGCCCGGCCTCGACGGGCACAGCAACGGCGCGGAACAGATCGCCGTACGGGCCAGGGACGCCGGCTTCGAAGTGGTCTACCAGGGCATCAGGCTCACGCCCGAGCAGATCGTCGCGGCGGCCGTCGCCGAGGACGTGCACTGCGTCGGCCTGTCGATCCTGTCCGGGTCGCACGCCGCGCTGGTACCGGACGTGCTCGACAGGCTGCGGGCGGCCGGAGCCGGCGGCGTCCCCACGGGCGCGCCCTCCGGCGTCGATGGGGCTGGCGCCGGCGCGGCCGGTGCCCACGCCCGTACCGGCGCCGACCCCACCCCCGGCACCGAACCCAGCGCCGCTCCTGACCCCGGCACCGCCGGCCCCGGCGGGCCCGTGGACGCTCCCATTCCGGTGGTCGTCGGCGGGATCATCCCGGCGGCGGACGCCCGTGCGCTGCGCGCCGCAGGCGTGGCGGCCGTCTTCACCCCGAAGGACTTCGGCATCACCGAGATCATCGGCCGTATCGTCGATGAGATCCGCACAGCGAACCAGCTCGACCCCCTGGAGGCCACCGCATGATCGCCCGCCCGTCCGCGTCGTCCGCAGGCCGGCTGCGCCCGCGCCGCTCCTGCCTCGCCGTGCCAGGCAGCAACCCCCGGTTCCTGGAGAAGGCCCAGGGGCTCCCCGCCGACCAGGTCTTCCTCGATCTGGAGGACGCGTGCGCGCCGCTGGCCAAGGAGTCCGCGCGGCACGCCATCGTGCACGCGCTGAACACCGGCGACTGGAGCGGCAAGACCCGGGTGGTGCGGGTCAACGACTGGACCACCCACTGGACGTACCGGGACGTCATCACCGTGGTGGAGGGCGCCGGTCCCAACCTGGACTGCATCATGCTGCCCAAGGTGCAGGACGCCCAGCAGATCGTCGCGCTGGACCTGTTGCTCACCCAGATCGAGCAGACCATGGGCTTCACGGTGGGCCGGATCGGCATCGAGGCGCAGATCGAGAACGCCAAGGGCCTGGTGAACGTGGACGAGATCGCCGGCGCCTCGCCCCGCATGGAGACCATCGTCTTCGGCCCGGCCGACTTCATGGCCTCCATCAACATGAAGTCGCTGGTGGTGGGCGAGCAACCGCCGGGCTACCCGGCCGACGCGTACCACTACATCCTGATGCGGATCCTGATGGCGGCCAGGGCGCACGACCTCCAGGCCATCGACGGCCCGTACTTGCAGATCAAGAACGTGGACGGGTTCCGTGCGGTGGCCGGGCGGGCCGCGGCGCTCGGCTTCGACGGCAAGTGGGTGCTGCACCCGGGTCAGATCGATGCCGCCAACGAGGTGTTCTCGCCCTCCCAGGAGGACTTCGACCACGCCGAACTGATCCTGGACGCGTACGCGTGGTCCACGTCGGAGGCGGGCGGCAAGAAGGGCTCGGCGATGCTCGGCGACGAGATGATCGACGAGGCCAGCCGCAAGATGGCGCTGGTGATCGCGGGCAAGGGGCGGGCCGCCGGCCTGCACCGCACCAGCAAGTTCGAGCCGCCGACCGGCTGACCCCGGCGGCCCCGCCACAGGTCCGGTAGGGGTGTACGGTGCCTCGCCGCGCGCCCCTACCGCGTACCCCGCTCCCCGTCAGACCGCAACACGCCCGGCCGCCCCGGTCCGGGCGCCATCCGGAGGGACAGCAACCATGCAGTTCGGCCGCACCTACGAGGAGTTCACGGTCGGTGAGGTGTACCGGCACTGGCCGGGCAAGACCATCACCGAGTACGACGACCACCTGTTCTGTCTGCTCACCATGAACCACCACCCGCTGCACCTGGACGCGCACTACGCGGAGCAGACCACCGACTTCGGCAAGAACGTAGTGGTCGGCAACTACGTGTACTCGCTGTTGCTCGGCATGTCCGTGCCCGACGTGTCCGGCAAGGCCATCGCCAACCTGGAGGTCGAGTCGCTGCGGCACGTGGCGCCGACCTTCCACGGCGACACGCTGTACGGCCAGACCGAGGTGTTGGACAAGACCCCGTCGCGGTCCAAGCCGGACCGCGGCATCGTCTCGGTGGAGACCAAGGGCTACACCCAGGACGGCACCCTGGTCTGCGTGTTCCGGCGCAAGGTGATGGTGCCCAACGCCACGTACGTCGCGGAGCGCGGCGGCGAGCAGCCCGGCCGGCCGGTCCTGCGCGAACCCGGCAGACCCGCCGGGCCGGGCAAGTCCAGCCGCCTCGAAAAGCCCAGCGAGCCCGACGGGACGGACACGCCCGCCGCCCCGGCCCCCGTGAAGTGAGGAACAGCGATGAGCCGACTCGCCCAGACCGATGGCCTCACCGAAATCCAGCGCGAAATACTCGCCACCGTAAGAGACTTTGTCGACAAGGAGATCCTCCCGGTCGCCACCGAGTTGGAGCACCGAGACGAATATCCGAGCCAGATCGTCGAGGGGTTGAAGGAACTCGGCGTCTTCGGGCTGATGATTCCCGAGGAATACGGCGGACTCGGCGAGTCGCTGCTCACCTACGCACTGTGCGTGGAGGAGATCGCCCGCGGTTGGATGAGCGTCTCGGGCATCATCAATACGCACTTCATCGTGGCGTACATGCTGGGGCAACACGGCACCGACGAACAGAAGGCCCACTTCCTGCCGCGGATGGCCGCGGGCGAGGTCCGCGGCGCGTTCTCGATGTCCGAGCCGGCCCTCGGATCCGATGTGTCATCCATCACATCCAAGGGCGTACGGGACGGTGACGACTTCCTCCTCACCGGCCAGAAGATGTGGCTCACCAATGGCGGGACCTCATCACTGGTGGCGGTACTGTGCCGGACCGACGAGGGATTGCCGCCGGCCGAGGCCGCGGCCAAGCCGCACCGCTCGATGACGACGTTCCTGGTCGAGAAGGAGCCCGGATTCGGCGAGGTACGCCCCGGCCTGACCATCCCCGGCAAGATCGAGAAGATGGGCTACAAGGGCGTCGACACCACCGAATTGATCATGGACGGGCTGCGCGTCCCGGCCGATCGGGTGCTCGGCGGCCGTACGGGACGCGGCTTCTACCAGATGATGGACGGAGTCGAGGTCGGACGCGTCAATGTCGCCGCCCGCGGCTGCGGCGTCGCGCAGCGCGCCTTTGAGCTGGGCGTTTCCTACGCCCAGCAGCGCCATACGTTCGGCAAGCCGATCGCCCAGCACCAGGCGATCCAGTTCAAACTGGCAGAAATGGGAACCAAGGTCGAGGCCGCCCATGCGATGATGGTCAATGCGGCCCGCAAGAAGGACACCGGGCAGCGCAACGACCTCGAAGCGGGCATGGCCAAGTACCTGGCCTCCGAGTACTGCAAAGAGGTCGTGGAGGACGCCTTCCGCATCCACGGCGGTTACGGCTTCTCCAAGGAATACGAAATCGAGCGCCTCTACCGCGAGGCGCCCATGCTCCTCATCGGCGAGGGCACCGCTGAGATCCAGAAAATGATCATCGGGCGCCGCCTCTTGGAGGAGTACCGCTTCCAGGGGTGATTGTCCGGTTCAGGGTGGTTTTTTCGAGAACTACATCACAGCCCGTCACTGCTCTTCAGCCACCGACTGGCCCTGGCGCTTGCCCAGTTGCCGCCCGCAACCGATACCATCCCGGAAAAGCCGCCGTCCCCTTTTTCGCTAAGCGGCACCCTCCGCTACGAAGGTCATCCATGCCCCACAGCTCTTCCACTGCACGTCGCGCACGCGTACGCCTAGCGCGCGGAGCGTCGCCGTGGCTCCTGCCAACCGTCGCCACGGCGGCTGTGAGCCTGGCCCGCTCCCGTCGCTCGGGGCGCTGGGCTGCCGCCGCCGTGCCCGCCACCGCGCTCGCGGCGGGCATGCTGTGGTTCTTCCGTGACCCCGAGCGCGAGATCGCGCAGGGCCGGGTCATCTCCCCCGCCGACGGCGTGGTGCAGAGCATCATGCCGTGGAAGGACGGACGGACCCGGGTCGCGATCTTCATGAGCCCGCTGAACGTCCACGTCAACCGCGCGCCGCTGGCGGGCACGGTGACCTCGGTCGAGCACATCCCCGGCGGGTTCGTCCCGGCGTTCAACAAGGAGAGCGAGAACAACGAGCGCGTTGTCTGGCACTTCGACACCGAGCTCGGGGACATCGAGATGGTCCAGATCGCCGGGGCCGTCGCCCGTCGCATCGTGCCGTACGTGCCGCAGGGCACCAAGGTCGAGCAGGGTGAGCGGATCGGTCTGATCCGCTTCGGCTCGCGGGTCGACATCTACCTCCCGGAAGGTGTCGAGACCGCGGTCGAGGTCGGCGAGACCACCACCGCGGGGGTGACTCGCCTTGACCGTAGTTGATCCGGAAACCCAGACCGCCTGGGTTCCCGAGGCCGAGGAAGGCGCGGACGACGCGGACGACATGCCGCTGTCAACGCGGCTGTCGATAGCGGACACGCTCACGCTCGGCAACGCCACCTGCGGCTTCATGGCCGTGTACTTCACCACCACCGGCGTCCTCATCCCGCACCTGACGGGGAACGAGGACGGCGGCATGGCCCGGCACAGCGCGGCCACCGCGGTCATGCTGATGCTGCTGGCCTCGGTCTTCGACCTCTTCGACGGGCTCGTGGCGCGCAAGCTGCGCAGCTCGGCGATGGGTGCGGAGCTGGACAACCTCTCCGACCTGATCAGCTTCGGGCTCGCCCCGGCGTACTTCGTCGTGGTGTGGGGCATGGTCGCCGACGACGCGTACCAGCGGGTGTCGGCGGTGGCCGCGATCGTGGTCCTGCTCGCCGTCGTGCTCAGACTCGCACGGTTCTCGTGCACCACGCTGCGCGACGGCGTCTTCCAGGGCATGCCGAGCCCCTTCGGGGCGCTGACCGTGATCTCCGTGGTCCTGCTTGAGCTCCCGTTCTTCCCGACGCTGCTGGCCATCGTGGGCGTGGCCTGGCTGATGGTGAGCCGCGTGGAGTACCCGAAGCCGCGCGGGCTGCTCGCACTGGCCATGCTCGGCTGGATCATGCTGAGCATGGGCCTGCTGGCCGCCTGGGCCTTCGAGGCGCCCGGCGGGGAGCTGCTGCTCCAGACCGGCTGTGCGCTCCAGGTGGTGCTCGGGGCGGTGATCCCGCTGTTCGCGACGGCACGGCGGGTCAACACGTTCCGCGACAACCGCCGCGAGGCCCGGGCCACGCAGCTCCCGTAGTCCGCAGCGCTCCCGTACGTCACCGAAGGGCCCGAGCCATGTGCTCGGGCCCTTCGGCGTGTCTGCGGGGCGGCGGGCTGGCGTGGCGCTGGCTGGCCCGGGTGGGGTGGGCTGTGGCGTACGGGGCGTACCGCGGGGCTGTGGCGTACGGGCCACGGGCGTACGGGCTCCTTCCGCGGGGCGGGGCCACCGGCGAGGAGCGCGCGGCGGGTGGGGTCAGGTCAGGTAGTCCGCCGCGATGTGTGCGGCCAGGCGTTCGACGAGGGGGCCGGCGGCGGCCAGGGAGCGGGCCTGGTCGGGTTCGATGGTGCTCAGGGCGTACGCGCGCTCCAAGCCGGCGCCGGCCAGGTCGGCAGCGGAAAGCGCCAGCCGCCCGCACACGGCCACCACCGGCACGCCGTGCGCCCGGGCCGCCGCCGCCACCCCGGCGGGCGCCTTGCCGTGCAGGGTCTGCGCGTCGAGCGACCCCTCGCCGGTGATCACGAGATCGGCCCGGTCCAGCGCCGAAGCGAAGCCCAGCACGTCGAGCAGTACCGCGATGCCGGGCCGGAACCTGGCGCCGAGCCCGACCAGCGCCCCGTACCCGACGCCGCCCGCGGCCCCCGCCCCCGGCGCCCGGGCGTACGTGCCGGCGCTCGGGCCGGCCACGTGCTCCCATACCTGTGCGTAGTGGCAGAGCGCCGCGTCCAGCGTCGCCACCTCGGCCGGTCCCGCGCCCTTCTGCGGGCCGTAGACGGCGGCGGCGCCGTGCGGGCCGGTGAGCGGGTTGTCCACGTCGCTGGCGAGGGTGACGGCCGTGGTCGCCAGCCGGGCGTCGAGTCCGGTGAGGTCGATGGTGGCGAGGTCGCGCAGGGCGCCGCCGCCGGGGCCGATGGGGCGGCCCGCCGCGTCCAGGAAGCGGGCCCCGAGCGCACTGAGCATGCCGGCGCCGCCGTCGGTGCTGGCGCTGCCGCCGACGCCGAGGACGATGCTGGTGGCGCCGGCGTCCAGCGCGGCGCGCAGCAGTTGCCCGGTGCCGTGGCTGGTCGCGGCGAGCGGCGCCCGCTGCGCGGCGGGCAGCAGGCCGAGTCCCGAGGCCGCGGCCATCTCCACCACGGCCTCGCTCCCCCGCAGGGCGTACGCGGCGTCCACGGGCGCGCCGAGCGGCCCGGTCACCCGCTGGTTCCGGCGCTCGAACCCGGCGGCGAGTGCGGCGTCCACGGTGCCCTCGCCGCCGTCGGCGACCGGCAGTGCGGTCACCCGTACCCCGGGCGCCGCCGCGCGCAGCCCGGCCGTCAGGTGCTCGGCGACCTGCACGGCCGTCAGCGAGCCCTTGAACTTGTCCGCGGCGATCAGCACGCGGGGGGACCGGCCGGAGGTGGCGCCGGGGGTGTCGGGCGGGGCGGCGGAGGGGAGAGCGGGGGTTTCGGCGGGGCGGGGCGCGGGCCCGTACCCGGGGCCGCGCGTGGGCCCGTCCGCGGTGGCAGCGACGGGGGCCGCTGCGGGACCGCTGTCGGACGGGGCGGCGGTCAGTCCAGCGGCCGGTCCTGCGGCCGGTGCGCCCGCCGGAGCGGCAGTCGGCACCGAGGGTGACTTGTCGACATTGTCGACTCCCGGGCGCGGCTCGCGCGTGCCCTCCGTCATCGTGGGTCCCCTCTCCGCACCGGCCGCCTCCCGCGCCCGTGGGCGCGCCGCCGCGACCCTATCCGCCGGGGTCGCGCGGCGTGCTCGCCGTGGTCGCGCGCCGCCGGTGGGCGGAGTCGTCGGACAACGGCGCGCCACAGGAGCATCTCGCCCTTTATCGCACCATAGTGGGGCGCCATGAGTACCCCGCCGACTCAGTCGACCGAACTGCCACCCGATCCGGACGAGGGCCAGGGCGCCCACCACGACCCGCCACCCGACCACCTCGTCGTCGGGATCGGGGTGGTGGCGGTGTTGGCCGCCGTCGCGTGGGCCGCGTTCGCCAAGGACAACTTCGCGGACACCTCGGACACCGCCCTGAACTGGGTGCTCACCAACTTCGGCTGGCTGTTCGTGGTCGCAGCCGACGTGTTCCTGGGGCTGTGCCTGTTCATCGCGTTGAGCCGGTTCGGCCGGATCCGGCTGGGCCGTGACGAGGACGAACCGGAGTTCGGCAACCTCGCCTGGATCGCCATGATGTTCAGCGCCGGCATGGGCATCGGCCTGATGTTCTACGGTGTCGGCGAACCGTTGCTGCACTACACGGACCCGCCACCGGCCAGCGGTGAGCGGCCGGGCACGGGCGCCGCGGCGCGGACGGCGATGGAGTACTCGTTCTTCCACTGGACATTCACGCCGTGGGCCATCTACGGCATGGCCGGGCTCGCGCTGGCGTACGCGGTGTTCCGCAAGGGCCGCGGCAACCGGCTGAGCTCCGCGTTCGTACCGCTCCTCGGCGAGCGGCGGGCCGACGGGTGGCAGGGCAAGGCGATCGACCTGCTGGCCGTCTTCGCGACCGTCTTCGGCACCGCGACCAGCCTGGGCCTCGGCGCGCTCCAGGTGGCCGAGGGGCTCAACCTCACCACCGGGCTCGACAACACCAAGACGGTGCAGTTGGTGATCATCGGCTCGCTCTCGGCGGCGTTCGTGGGCTCGGCGTTCTCCGGGCTACACAAGGGCGTCAAGTGGCTGAGCACGCTGAACATCGTGCTGGCCGCGCTGATGATGCTGTTCGTCTTCGTGGTCGGGCCCACGGTGTACGTGCTGGACAGCATTCCGGCGAGCGTCGGCGGCTACCTCAACGACCTGCTGCCGATGGCCTCGCGGACGGGGGCCTTCACCGACCGGAGCTGGCTCGGTGCCTGGACCATCTTCTACTGGGCGTGGTGGCTGTCGTGGGCGCCGTTCGTCGGGACCTTCATCGCCCGCATCTCGCGCGGGCGCAGCATCCGCGAGTTCCTGATCGGGGTGCTCCTGGTGCCCAGCGGCGCGACGATGATCTGGTTCTGCGTGATGGGCGGCAGCGCCATCCGGCTGGACACCAGCGGCACGGCCGATCTGACGGAGGCGGTCAAGGACGGGGCGGAGGCGTCGCTGTTCGAGATGCTGGACGCGCTGCCGCTGGGCACCGTGACCGCCTGGCTGGCGATGGCGCTGGTCATGACGTACTTCGTCACCAGCGCCGACTCGGCCTCACTGGTGATGGGCTCGCTGACCAGCCGGGGCTCCCTGCACCCGCGTACCTGGCTGGTCGTCGCCTGGGGCATCTTGATGGCCGCGGTGGCCGCCGTACTGCTGGTCGCCGGTGGGCTGGAGGCGTTGAAGACCGCGACGATCCTGGTCGCGCTGCCCTTCGTGCTGGTGATGCTGGCGCTGTGCTGGGCGCTGCTGCGGGAGTTGCGCAGCGACCCGGGCGCCGGGCCGCCGCGCCACCACGCGATGCACGGACTGCGGGACGCGGTGCGGGCCATGATCGGCGAGGCGCTGACCGAGCAGACCAGGACCCGCCACCCCCGGCTGCGGCGCGCGGCCTCACGGGTCGCCGACCGCGAGGAACAGGGCCCCGATGGCCCCGGCGGCTCCGGCTGATGCTCGGGAAGGGGGTACGCGCCGGGACGACGTCAGGGGGCTGCGTCAGAGCAGTGCCCGCGGGGCGTCCGGGGCGGTGTCGGCCGCGGGGTTCTCGGGCTCGCCGGGCTCGGGGCCACCGCGTTCAGGGCCGCCCTGCCCGGGGCCACCACGCTCGGGGCCACCGTGTCCGGGGTCGTCCCGCTCCGGACCGCCGGGCTCGGGGTCGTCGCGGCCGGGGTCGTCAGTGCCGGGGGCAGGTGCCCGGCCCGCGGCCTTGGCCGCCGCACGGCGCTCGTCCATCGCGCGCCACTCCGGGCGCAGCGCCGGCAGGCTGGTGGTGAGGAAGTACGTGATGCCGGCGGTCAGCAGGGCGGGCAGCAGGCCGACCGAGGCCACCGCCGCGCCCGCGGCCAGCCCGCCGAGGGGGATGCCGGCCCAGGCCAGTGAGGTGGACAGGGCACGGACCCGGCCGAGCATGGGGCGCGGCACCCGTTCGTAGAAGACCGCCCCCAGCACCGGGTTGACGAAGCCCGCGCCGAAGCCGGCGAGTGCGAAGACGGGCAGGACGAGCAGGAGTGGCCCATCGGACGCCAGGGCGAAGAACCGGGGTGCCCCGCCGAGCAGGAAGCCGACGAAGAAGACGACCCGGCGGCTGAGCCGGCTCGCGGCCAGCGCGGCGAGCAGGCTGCCGAGCACCGCCGCCACCCCCTGCACGCTGCCCACCAGGCCGATCACCGAAGGCCCGTGGCCGGACTCCTTGGCCCAGACGGGCAGCAGGACCATGCTGAACGCCGCGTCGAGGAAGTTGGTGATGCCGACCATGACGCAGACGGTGAGCAGCAGCGGATCACTCTTGAGGAAGGTGAAGCCGGCGCCGAAGCTGCGCCAGTAGCCGGGTTCCGCCTCGGCGGCGTCGGCCGGGGCGGGCTCGGGGGCCCGGCCCATGCCGCGCGGCAGCAGCAGGGCGATGATCAGCGAGCCCATCGCGAAGCAGCCGGCGTTGACGGCGAGCGCGGGGAGCGGGCCGATCAGCGCCACCAGGCCGCCGCCGACGGCCGGGCCGACGGTGGAGGCGAGCCGCTCCGTCACGCCGGCGAACCCGGTGGCCCGCTCCATCGGCACCGCGGCGCGCTCGGCTGCCTCCGGGACCATCACTTCCTTGGCCAGGTCGCCGGGGCCGCGCGCGGCGCCGATCAGGGCGACCAGGACGAGCAGTAGCGGCAGCGACAGCGCGTCGAAGACGTGGCACAGCGGGACGGCGGCAGCCGCGCTGGCGCTGACCAGGTCGGTGGTCCAGGACACGGCGCGCGGGCCTATTCGGTCGACCAGCGGCCCGGCGAACGCCTTGACCAGGACGTACGGCGTCATCTCGCAGAAGGCGACCAGGCCGGTCTGGGTGGCGCTGCCCGTGGTGACGAGGACGAACCAGGGGAGCGCGACGACCGAGACCCGGGTGCCGGTCAGCGATACGGCGATGGCCGCGAGCACGCCGATCAGCGGGCGCAGCGAACGGCGGCCGGGCAGGTCGGTCGCTGGCAGGGCGGTGCTCATGACGGTGTTGGCCCCTTCGTTCCCGGCTGCTGGGCGGGTGCGTTGTCGGCGGGTCGGGCTGCGTTCTCGTTGGCGGGTCCGTCGGCGCGATCGTTGGCGGGCCGCGCGGGCTCCGGTCGTACGGATTCCGGTCGTACGGGCTCCTGCGGCGCGGGGTGCGCGGCTGCGGGGGTGTCGGGTTCGGGCAGTACCTGGGTGATCAGGCTGACCCGTTCGGCGCCCGCGGGGGCGTCCGCCGCCGCCTCCGGGGTGTCCTGCCGGTACCGGGCCACCACCTCGGCCAACTCCCGGCGCAGGGCCACCGCCTCGGCCGGCGTCAGCCGCAGGATCCAATCGCTCATGTCGAAGGTGCCCCGCCACGCCTCGGGCAGGGTCGGCAACTCGTTCAGCGCCTGCTGCGTACGGAGGGTGTAGGCGGCGCCGACGGACTGGAGGTAGCCGAACGCGGCCTCTGGCTCGCTACGGGTCAGGTCGGGATCGCTGAGCCGGGTCGTCCGGTGCACCGAGCGCCACCAGCGTTCGCGCGCGTTGCCGCGCTCGGCGTCCTCCTCGACGAAGCCGGCCGCGCCGAGCTGGCGCAGGTGGTAGCTGGCCGTCCCGGAGTTGACGCCCAGCCGCTCCGCGAGCCGGGTCGCCGTGGACGGGCCGTACTTCCGCAGCAGCCCGACCAACTGCACCCGCACCGGATGCGCCAGGGCGCGCAGCCCCTTGGCGTCCAGGACCGCCACTTCCTCGTCATGGCCGGGGCCGTCGGGCCGCCGCTCCGCATCGCTCATGGCGCCACCGTAGACCGCAAAGAGTTCTTCGCAAAGGCTTTTTTGCAAAGAGTGCTTTGCGAAGAATCCTCCGGGGTTGCTGTGGCTTGTGGCGGTGCGCACCCGCGCGGGCCTCGGCCTCGGAGCGCCCGCTCCCTTCCGGCGGGGCGCGCGTGCACCCGGCGCCCCGGCGCCTGCTTCCGTCGCGACCACCCGCCGGACGCCCCGCCACCGGCGGAATTGACCTCAAGTGGCCTTGAAGTTGCACCGTTTACGGCATGACGCATGCACTCCCCCGGCTGGCGATCGGCGCGGTGCTGCCGTCGCGCTCCGTCCAGCACGCGCAGCGGCTCGATCTCGCCACCGCCGCCCGGCACGCCGAGAACGTGGGGCTCGACCTCGTCGCGTACGGCGGTCCCGGCGCCGACCCGGCGCGGCCATCCGACCGCCATCGCGCCCGGGCCGGCACGGCGGGCACCCCGCCCCGTACGGTCACGGCGGACCCGACGGCACCGGCACACGCCGGACCGGGCGTGGCGGACGCGCTGGCCCCGGTGGTCACGGCCACGGCGCGGCTGCGGATCTGCGCCGGGCTCGGCGCGAGCGCGCTCCGCTCGCTGGGCCGCACCGCCCGGCACGTCGCCGACCTGCGCACCGCGGCGGGCGACCGCCTCGTACTCGGCGTCGGTGTCGGTGTCGATGTCGGCGTCGGCGTCGGCGTCGGCGTCGGCGTCGGCAGGGACAGTGCGGCAGCGCGCGGTACGGCCGTGGACGGCGCGGCTTCGGACGGCACCGGTGCGGGCGACTGCGGTTCAGGTGCGGGGGACGGCAGGGCGGATGGCTGGGGTGCGGGTGGCTGGGGTGCGGGTGGCTGGGGTGCGGGTGGTTGCGGCGGCGGGCCCGGTGGGGCGCGGCGGACGGCCGATGAGCCGTGGGGCGTCCGCGCGGACACCGCGTTGGCGCTGCTGCCGCGGCTGTTGGCCGGGGAGCGGGTGCCACTGCCGGACGAGGTGGGTCCGCCGGAACCCGCGCCGCCCGCCGGGGTGCCGTGGCCCCAGGTCTGGGTGGGCGGCGGCTCGCCGGCAGCGCTGCGGCGCGTCATCCGGTACGCCGACGGCTGGTTCCCCGCCCACCTCACGCCGGACCAGGTGGCCGACGGCGTGGTGCGGCTCGCCGAGCGGGCGGTGTGGCGCGGCCGGCCAGCGCCGACGGTCGCGGTGGCGCTGTACGGAGCGCTGGGCCGGTCGGGCTCACCCGACCTGCGCACGGCCGCGGCCCGGGCCACCGCACTGGAGGGCGGCGGCCCGGCGTCCGGCGACCCGCTGGCCGCCCGGCCGGCGACGGTACTGGCCGGCGGCGTACGGCAGACGGCGGAGCGGCTGCACGCGTACTGGGGCGCGGGGGCCGGGCACGCGGTTCTCGCGTTCGCCGACGGCGACTGGCGGGCCCAGGTTGACCTGCTGGCTGAGGTGCGGGCGCTGCTGGACTGACGGGGTGGGTGGGCTGCCGCTAGGGGGGCGGGGTGGCGGTGCGGGCGGCCGGCGGTGCGGGGCGCGCCGCCCCGTGCCACCGCCGCCTACCGGGCCACCGCGCACCGCCTCCCCCCCTGTCACCGCCCCACCCGCCGGCCACCCGCCGCACCCGCGCCCGCTCGCACCCCCGCGGGTCGGTCGCGTCAGAAGAGCTGGTCCTGGGCTGGTCCGGCGGCCGGCTCCGCGTCGAAGGCGCCGTCCGTGCAGGTGATCAAGCCGCGTTCGAAGTCCAGCAGTTGGCGCTTGCGGGCCAGCCCGCCGCCGTACCCGGTCAGGCTGCCGGAAGCGCCGATGACCCGGTGGCAGGGGACGATGATGCTGACCGGGTTCTTGCCGTTGGCCAGGCCCACCGCGCGGGCCGCGCTCGGCTGACCGATGGCGTCGGCCAACTGCCCGTACGAGATGGTCTCGCCGTACGGAATGGCCTGGAGCTCCTCCCAAACGCGGCGCTGGAAGGGGGTGCCGTGCAGGTTCAGGGCCAGGCCGTCGAAGGTGTCGCGGTCGCCGTCGAAGTACTCGGCCAACTGCTCGACCGCCGCGCCGAACGGGGCGTCATCGGGCTCGCCGAAGCTCTCCTGCGGCGGCCGGTGGCGCTGGTCGGTCATGTAGAGACCGGAGAGCAGCCCATCGGTGGCCACCAGGGTCAGCGGGCCGCAGGGGCTGTCGATCAGGGTGTGGACGCGGTCGGGCACGGCGGGGAGTTCTCCTCGGGAGGGTCGGGCGGGAACGGGTGCTGCGGCGGGCGGACCGCGCGGCGGTGGGCCGGGGCGGCGCCGGGTGGCGGGGTCGGGGGCGGAACGGGGCTCGGGTGGGACGGTACCGGCGGTGGGCCGCCCGGCCGGCAGGGCGGGTGAACGCCAGGGGCGGGGCGCCAGGCGCGCGGGCCCCGGTCAACCGGTCGGCAGCAGGTTGATCGGGTGGTCGTCGGTCGCCCACAGGTACTGCACCGCGTACGCCCGCCAGGGGCGCCAGCGCGCACTGTGCCGCACCAGGGCGCCGGGCGTGGCCGGCAGTCCGAGGGCGGCGGCGGCCCGGCGGACGCCGAGGTCGGTGGGGAGGAAGGCGTCCGGGTCGCCGAGGGCGCGCATCGCCACCACCTCCACGGTCCACGGCCCGATGCCGGGCAGTGCGGCGAGCCTGGCACGGGCCCGCTCCCAGTCGCTGCCGACGCCGAGTGCGACGTCCCCGTCCGCGAGCGCGCCGATCAGCGCGGCGAGGGTGGCCCGCCGGGTCCGCGGCATGGCCAGCGCCTGCGGGTCGTGGCCGGCGAGCGCCGTGGTGCTGGGGAAGAGGTGGGTGAGCCCGCCGGCGGGGTCGTCGACCGGTTCGCCGTGCGCGCTGACCAGCCGCCCGGCGTGGGTGCGGGCGGCGGCCGTGGAGACCTGCTGGCCGAGGACGGCGCGCACGGCGAACTCGTCGGCGTCCACCGTGCGCGGCACCCGGCGCCCGGGCGCCTTGTCCACCAGCGGGGCGAGTTGCGGATCGGTGCGCAGCAGGTCGTCGATGGCGACCGGGTCCGCGTCCAGGTCGAGCATCCGGCGGCAGCGGCTGATCGCGCCCGCCAGGTCGCGCTGGTCCGTGAGCGAGAGGTGGCAGCAGATGTGGTCGGGCATCGGGCGCAGGCTGACGATGCCGTGCCCGTACGGCAGCCGCAGGGTGCGCCGGTACGCGCCGTCGCGCCACTCCTCGACGCCGGGCACGGCGGTGGCCGCCAGGTGCCCGAACAGGTTGTCCGGGCACAGCGGGGCGCGGAACGGCAGCCGCAGGCAGAGCACGCCGGGGGTGCCGGGGCGCTGCCCGGCGCGGGTGCGTCCGCGCAGTTCGGTCGGTGACAGCGCAAAGACCTCACGGACGGTCTCGTTGAAGGTGCGGATGCTCGCGAAGCCCGCGGCGAAGGCCACCTCTGCCATCGGCAGTTCGCTGGTCTCGATCAACAGCCGGGCGGTCTGCGCGCGTTGGGCCCTGGCCAGGGCCAGCGGGCCGGCGCCGAGCTCGGCCAGCAGTTGCCGCTCGACCTGCCGGGTGCTGTAGCCGAGCCGGGCGGCGAGCCCCGGCACGCCCTCCCGGTCCACCACGCCGTCCGCGATCAGCCGCATGGCGCGGGCCACCAGGTCGGCCCGCTCGTTCCACTGCGGGGAGCCGGGGCTGGCGTCCGGACGGCAGCGCTTGCAGGCGCGGAACCCGGCCTGCTGCGCGGCGGCGGCACTCGGGTAGAACGTCATGTTCTCGACCTTGGGCGCCACCACGGGGCAGCTCGGACGGCAGTAGATGCGGGTGGTCAGGACGGCGGTGAAGAACCACCCGTCGAACCTGGCGTCCTTGGACTGCACCGCCCGCACGCACCGGTCGAAGTCAGTGTGCATGGCTTCAGCATCGCCGCTCACCGGCCCCGCTGGCTCGCGGAAATCCGACATGGCCCTTCGGGGTGGGCGGGCGCCTGCGGCATCGATGTGTCGACAGGAGTGAGGGCGCGGCGTACCGTACACGCACCGCGCCGCGACCCGCGCACGCACCGCGCCGCGACCCGCGCACGCGCCGAGCCCGATCAGCGCACGCGCCGCGCCCGGCCCGCGCCGCGCCCGGGCGCTTCCCGCGCTCCCTCGCCGCCGCAGTGTCCGACGGCTACCGCCGCCGGTCCCCCGCGCGCAGCCGGCGCCACACCGCACGGGCCGCGTGGTGGCCCGACATGCCGTGGACGCCGGGCCCCGGCGGGGTGGCCGACGAGCACAGGAAGATCGCGGGGTGGGCGGTGGCGTAGGGGACCCGGGCCAGCTTGGGGCGCAGGACGGTCTGCATCCCGGCGAAGGCGCCGCAGCCGATGTCGCCGCCGACGTAGTTGGCGTTGCGGGCGGCCAGTTCGGGCGGGCCGGCCACCGCACGGGCCAGCACCAGGTCGCGGAAGCCGGGCGCGAAGCGCTCCAATTGGCGTTCGACGGCCTCGGTGGCGTCGCCGCGCCAGCCGCTGGGGACGTGTGCGTACGCCCAGAAGGTGTGTTTGCCGGCCGGTGCGCGGGTCGGGTCGATCAGGCTGGGCTGGGTGGTGATGAGGAACGGCACGTCCGGGTCGCGGCCGGCGACCGCGGCGTGCAGGGCGGCGTCGACCTCGCCGTAGGTGGCGCCGACGTGCACGGTGCCGGCGCGCCTGGCGGCGCCCGCGGTCCACGGCACGGGCCCGTCGAGCGCGTAGTCCAGCTTGAAGACGGCGGGCCCGTACCGGAAGTCGCGGTAGGCGTTGCCGAGCCCGGCGATGCGGGCCAGTGCGGTGGGCGAGGTGTCGAAGACGTAGGCGCGGGCCGGCGGGAGCTCGTCCAGGCGGCGCACCTCGTAGTGGGTGTGCACCTCGCCGCCGAGTTCGCGCAGGTACGCCACGAGGGCGTCCGAGATGGCCTGTGAGCCGCCGCGGGCCACCGGCCAGCCGACGGCGTGCGCGGCCAGCGCGAACATCAGGGCCAGGCCACCGGTGCCCGGGCCGCTGAGCGGGGCGATGGCGTGCGCGGCGAGCCCGGCCAGCAGGCCGCGTGCCTTCTCGCCGTCGAAGCGGCGGGCGAGCAGTGCGGCCGGTTGCAGGGCGAGCGTGCCGAACCGCACCCAGCCGGCCGGGTCGCGGGGCAGCCCGAGCCAGGGGGTGCGCAGGAAGTCGGCGGCGATCGTCTCCCAGCGGCTGACGAACGGGGTGACCAGCCGGCGGTAGGTGCCGGCGTCCCCGGGGCCGAGGGACATGGCGGTCTCGCCGGGCGAGCGGGCGAGCACCGCGGCCGTGCCGTCCGGGAACGGGTGGGCCATCGGCAGTGCGGCGTGCAGCCAGCGCAGCCCGTACCGCTCCAGTGGCATCGCGTTGAAGGCGGGCGAGCCGGCGCCTAGCGGATGGGCGGCCGAGCACGGGTCGTGCCGGAAGCCGGGCAGCGTCAGCTCTTCGGTGCGGGCGCCGCCGCCCGGCCGCTCGCGCGCCTCGAACACCTCGACCGTGTGGCCGCGGCGGGCCAGCTCCACGGCGGCGGTCAGGCCGTTGGGACCGGCCCCCACCACCACCGCGTCGAGCATGGACGGCACATCGGCCTCCTCGCCTGTGAGGTCGCCACTGCGGCTGGCTGGGCGTGTGCTGGGTTCGTCTCGGCTGACCTAGCCGACGGCGGTCAGCAGGCTCAGGATATGCGCTGCCGTCGCCTCGTCACGCGCCGCGGTGAACGGCAGGGCGTTGCCACCTGCGAGGCGGAACGGTTCACCAGCGACGGTGCCCGACGCGCCGCCCGCCTCGGCGACCAGGAGCAGCCCGGCCGCGTGGTCCCAGGGGTTCTCCCAGGAGAAGGCGACGGCGTCCAGCAGGCCGCGGGCCACGTTCAGGTACTCCAGGCCGGCGGAGCCGCACGGGCGCGGCGCCACGCCGTCGGTCAGCAGCCCGGCCAGGGCACGCTTCTCCACGGCGGTGGTGAAGTCGTAGTGCGAGATGGCCACCTCGATGACCTGGTCGGCCGGGTGCGGGCCGGGGCGCAGCGGCTGGCCGTCGAGGGTGGCGCCGCCGCCCCTGCGGGCCACCGCCATCAGGTCGAGCGCGGGCGCGAACGTCCAGGAGGCGAGGAGTTCGCCGCGGTGCGCGAGGGCGACCAGGGTGGCGAAGCCGGGGTCGCCGTGGACGAACTGCCGGGTGCCGTCCACCGGGTCTACGATCCACACCGGCGCGTCACCCGTCAGTGCGCCGAGGATGCCGGCGTCGGCGTGCACCGCCTCCTCGCCGACCACCACCGAGCCGGGCAGCAGCTCCGTCAGGACGGCGGTGAGCTGCTCCTCGGCGAGCCGGTCGGCGACCGTGACGAGGTCGTGCGGGCCGTTCTTCTGCACGATCTCGTGCTGCGCGAGCTGCCGGAACCGCGGCATGATCTCCGTGGCAGCCGCCTTCCGCACGGCCTCGTCCACTGCGGCTTCGAGCCGCGCCCATTCCCCCGGGTCCATTGCTTCGATCATGCGTCCATCGAACCACGAAGCCCCACCCGAACGGCGTCGCGCACCTGGATGCGGGGTGAACTCCGGGCAAACCAGACCATAGGGGAGGTCACGGGTGGCGGCTCAGCGGCCGACCGCGTACCCCTGGGCGCCGCGCGGGTTGGCCGCGGCCGACAGCAGTCCGCTCGCCTGGTCCCTGGCGACCGCGCTCAGTCGCCCCTCCGACCAGGGGCCGCCGAGGGTGAGGCGGTGCCCCCTGCGGCGCAGCCCGTCGATCACCGCGGGGTCGAACCGCTCCTCGACGGTCACGCCGCCCGGCTCCATGGTGCGCGGGAAGAAGGAGCCGGGGAAGCCGTCCTGGTGCCAGTTGGGGGCGTCGATGGCGCCCTGGAGGTCGAGGGCGCCGCGCACCGTCGGGCGCAGGGCCGCGGCGAGGAAGAAGTGCAGTTGCCACTGGTCCTGTTGGTCGCCGCCGGGGGTGCCGAAGGCGAGGACCGGCTCGCCGTCGCGCAGCGCCAGCGAGGGCGAGAGGGTGGTACGGGGCCGGCGGCCCGGGGTGAGCGTGTTCGGCAGGTCGGGGTCGAGCCACGTCATCTGGAGCCTGGTGCCGAGCGGGAAGCCGAGTTCGGGCACGACGGGGCTGGACTGGAGCCAGCCGCCGCTGGGCGTCGCGGAGATCATGTTGCCCCAGCGGTCCACGACGGCCAGGTGGCAGGTGTCGCCGCGGGTGCCGCCGTCGGCGGCCACGGTCGGCTCGCCGACGCCGGCCGCGGCGCTGGTGAGCGGCCCGACGGCGGGCCGGCCGCCGCGGGCGACGGCGCGGGCGTGCGCGGCCAACTGCGGGATGCGGCCCGCGGGGCGGCCGGGGCGCAGTTCGTACGAGGCGGTGGGGGCGATCAGCGCGCGCCTGGCCGTGTTGTAGTCGGCGTCCAGCAGGTCGGCCAGCGGCACCGTGCCGGGCCCGTGCGCGTCCCCGTACCAGGCCTCCCGGTCGGCGAAGGCGAGCTTGCTGCCCTCGATGAGGGTGTGTACGTAGTCCGGGGTGCCGTAGTCGGCCGGTGTCAGGTCCGGCGGCAGCAGGGCCAGTTGCTGGAGCAGGGCGGGGCCCTGGGACCAGGGGCCGGGCTTGCAGACGGTCCAGCCCTGCCAGTCGTGCCGGGCCGGCTCCTCGTAGCTGGCCTCGTAGCCGGCGAGGTCGTCGCCGGTGAGCGGGCCCGCGTGGCGCTCGCCCGAGGTGTCGAGCGCCGGGCGGGCGGCGGAGGCGACCAGCGCTTCGGCGATGAAGCCGGTGCGCCAGACGCGGCGGGCGGCGTCGATGCGGGCCTCGCGGTCGCCGCCGGCGGCGTCCGCCTCGGCCAGCAGCCGCCGCCAGGTGGCGGCCAGCGGCCGGTTGGTGAAGCGGGTGCCGGGGGCCGGGGCCCGGCCGCCGGGCAGGTAGACCTCGGCCGACGTCGTCCACTCGCTCTCGAACAGGGCCCGCACCCGCTCGACGGTCGCGGTCAGCCGCTCCACCGGCGGGTGGCCGTGCTCCGCGTAGCCGATGGCGTAGCGCAACACCTCGGCCAGCGGCTTGGTGCCGTGGTCGCGCAGCAGCAGGAGCCAGGCGTCGAAGGCGCCGGGCACCGCGGCGGCCAGCGGGCCGGTGCCGGGTACGAGGTCCAGGCCGAGGGCGCGGTAGCCGGCGGCGCTGGCCCCGGCCGGCGCGGGTCCCTGGCCGCACAGCACCCGCACCGGGCCGCCGGCCGGGGCGATCAGGATCGGCACCTCGCCGGCCGGGCCGTTCAGGTGCGGCTCGACCACGTGCAGCACGAACGCGGCGGCCACCGCCGCGTCGTAGGCGTTCCCGCCGTCCTCCAGGACGGCCATCGCCGACTGGGAAGCGAGCCAGTGCGTGGACGCGGCCATGCCGAAGGTGCCCTGCAAGGTGGGCCGGGTGGTGAACACGGGCGCGGACTCCTCGGGCCGGGGGCGGTCTGCACGGCGGGCGCGCGCTGGCGCGTACGCCGGTGCTGCTGCGGTGAGGGTACGCAGCGGCGGGCCGGGTGGGGAGGGCGCCTGTCCGCCACGGGGCGGCGGACAGGCGCCGGGCGGCAGCAGCCGGGGCAGCGGAAGGGCGCCGTCCCGGTGCGCCCGCGGGCCCCCGGGGTGCGGCCCCGTCAGCCGATCGTGACCGGTACCCGGACCACCGCGTCGAACAGGTACCCCTGGGTGTTGTGCGGGGTGCGCTCGGGTTGGGTGGTGCCGGCCGCGTCGGTGGCGCGCGCCAGGAGTTCGGCCGACCCGGCGCGGCCCGGCTGCCAGGGGACCGACCAGCGCACCCAACTCCCGCGCCGCGCCGGGCCCTTGAGGTGGGCCGGGCGCCAGTGCGCTCCCCCGTCGGTGCTCACCTCGACCCGCACCACCGGGGCCCGCCCGGACCAGGAGCGGCCGGTGAGGTGCTGGTGGCGGCGGGGCGCGAAGGTGGCTCCGGGGTCCAGGTCGAACGCGGACTTGATGGTCTGCCGGGTGAGCGGGGCGCTGCCCTCCGGCGGCTGGCCCGGCCCGAACAGCCGGTAGTAGTCGGTGTTCCAGGGCGAGTGCAGCGGCCGGTCGCCGACCTCGATGTCGCCGAGCCACTTGATGGAGGCGATCCCTATCCAGGACGGCACGACCAGCCGGGCCGGGAAGCCGTGGTCGGGCGGGAGCGGCGCACCGTTCATCTCGTACGCCACGATCACGTCGTCCAGCGCCTTGGCCACCGGCAGCGGGCGGCGCACCCGGCCGAGGTTGGCCCCGCCGGTCACGTAGTCGCCGTCCAGGCCGCGCGGCAGGACGTCGACGGCGTGGCTGCCGATGCCGGCCCGGCGCAGCACGTCGGCCAGCCGGGCGCCGCGCCAGCGGGCCACGCCGATGGCGCCGAGCGTCCAGGCGGTGCCGGAGACGGTCTCGCCCTGTTGGGAGGTGAAGTAGCTGCGCCCGTTGCCCGCGCACTCGATGGCCACGTCGCGGCTGACCGCGGGCAGCGCGCGCAGGTCGGCCAGGGTGAAGCGGACGGGCCCGCCCCGTAGGCCGCTGCCCCAGACGGTCAGGCCCCAGGTGTCCGGGTCGATGCGCGGGGTGCTGGTGTGGTTGCGGACGAAGAAGCGGTCGGTCGGGGTGTGGAAGCCGGTGTCGCGGAAGGCGGAGAGCCGGGTCTCGGCGTTGGTGCCGCGGATCGTGAACAGTTCGGGCGGCAGGGGTTTGACGATGCCGCTGGTCGGATCGGCCGCCGTAGCAGCCGAGGCCCGGGCGAGCGGGAGGGTGAGCGCTCCGGTGGCCACCGGAGCGGCGGCGAGCAGCTTGAGCAGGGAACGACGGGCAGGAGTCATCGCGGAACACCTCGGGAAAGGGCGCGGGAGAGCGCAGGGGCCAAGGGGGGATCACCGGGGCGCACGAGCGGCGCGGCGGCGCGGGGCAGGCGTCAGCGACAACAACAACAGGGGCGCGGCACAGAGCGCGCGGTGTCAGCCATGCGGGCCATCTTAGGAGGCACCGCCCGCGCCGGCGGCTCCCCGGGCACGATCGGGTTCGCGGCGATGGCCGTGGACGCGCTCCCGGTCACCCTTCGACCGGGCGGCTGGGGAACGGGGTTGGCGACTGCGAGGGGCCCGGCCCGTACGCGACCGGGGATGCGTGCGGAGCGCGTACGGGGCCCTGCCCGGAGGTGGGCGCGTGCCGGGCCGTGCTCGGGCGGCGACCCGTGTGCGGACCGTACTGAGGGAGCGCGGCCCGAGGGGACGCGGGAGCCGAAAGGTCGGGAACCGAGGGGTGGGGAGAGGTCGCGGGGCGACGGGGCAGCGGGCAGGAGGGCCAGCCGTGCTGGGGGCGGGGCGTTACCGGGCGGCCAGTGCGGGGATGACCTCGCTGCCGTAGCCGTCGATGATCTCCTCGCGCGCGTCGTGCATGGCGTACAGCGCGAACTGGTTGACGCCCAGGTCCCGCAGGGTCGCCAACTTGGCGAGGTGGGCGGCCGGCGGGCCCAGTACGCAGAACCGGTCGACGACCTCGTCGGGCACGAACTCCGTGTCGGGGTTGCCGGCGCGGCCGTGGTGCGCGTAGTCGTAGCCCTCGCGGCTCTTGATGTAGCTGGTCAGCTCGGCGGGGACGACGCTGGACTCCGTGCCGTAGCGGCTGACCAGGTCGGCCACGTGGTTGCCGACCATGCCGCCGAACCAGCGGCACTGTTCCCTGGCGTGCGCGAGCGCCTGGGGCGTGTCGTCGCACAGGTAGGCCGGCGCGGCCACGCAGATCGTCAGCTCGTCCGGGTCGCGGCCGGCCTCGGCCGCGGCGGCGCGGACCGCCGTGACCATCCATTCCGTCAGCAACGGGTCGGCAAGTTGCAGGATGAACCCGTCGGCCTTCTGCCCGGCCAGCGCCAGCGCCTTCGGCCCGTAGCCGGCCATCCACACCGGCAGCCGCCCGCCTCGCACCCACGGCAGCCGCACGGTGGCGCCGTCCACCACCGCCTCCCGGCCCTCGGCGAGGTCCCGCAGGGCGTCGATGCAGGTGGCGAGGGTGGTCAGGCCGCAGGGGCGGCGGCCGGCGACGCGCATCGCCGAGTCGCCGCGGCCGATGCCGCACACCGTCCGGTTGCCGTACATCTCGTTGAGGGTGGCGAACGTGGAGGCCGTCACCTCCCAGGTGCGGGTGCCGGGGTTGGTCACCATCGGTCCGACGATGAGCCGTTCGGTGTGTTCGAGCACCCGGCTGTAGATGACGAACGGCTCCTGCCACAGCACGGCGGAGTCGAACGTCCAGCCGTAGCGGAAGCCGTTGCGCTCGGCGCGCTGCATCAGGCCGACGGTCTGCGCGGCGGGCGGATCGGTCTGGAGGACGATGCCGAAGTCCACGGTGGTCTCCAAGGGGGCGGTACGAGGTACGCGGCGCGAGGTACGCAGTACGCAGCGGCGGGCCTGGATGGCGGGAAGTCAGGGGGTCGGGAGGGTCGGGGTGTCGGGCGGTCGGGCGGGGCGTGCCGGGGCCGGCCGCGGGCCCGGTGGGGCGCGCGGCCGGCCACTTCACCGCAGGTACTGGCACGTGCCGCGGGGCACGTAGCGGCCGTGGCCGATGCGGCCGGTGAAGGCGTGCCGGTCGATGACGGCCTCGCCGCGCGAGAACACGGTCTCGGCCCGGCCGGTGAGCTCGCGCCCCTCGTACGCCGAGTAGTCCACGCGCATGTGGTGGGTGGCGGCCGACAGCACCTGGCTCGCCCCCGGGTCGTAGATGACCAGGTCGGCGTCGGAGCCGGGGGCGATGGTGCCCTTGCGCGGGTAGAGGCCGAACATCCGGGCCGGCGTCGCGCAGGCGATGTCGATCCAGCGGCGCCGGGAGATGTGCCCGTCGACCACGCCCTGGTGCAGCAGGTCCATCCGGTGCTCCACCCCCGGCAACCCGTTGGGGATCTTGGAGAAGTCGCCGCGGCCCAACTCCTTCTGCCCGGTGAAGCAGAACGGGCAGTGGTCGGTCGAGACCACCTGGAGGTCGTCGGTGCGCAGGCCGCGCCAGAGCGCCGCCTGGTGCTCCCTGGGCCGCAGCGGCGTCGAGCACACGTACTTGGCGCCTTCGAACCCCGGCTCGGCGAGGTTGTCGGTGGACAGGAAGAGGTACTGCGGGCAGGTCTCGCCGAACACGGGCAGGCCGTCGTCCCTGGCCCGGGCCAACTCCGCGAGCGCCTCGGCGGCCGAGACGTGCACCACGTACAGCGGGCAGTCGGCGACCCGGGCGAGCGCGATCGCCCGGTGCGTCGCCTCGGCCTCAAGCAGCGCCCTGCGCACCTCGCCGTGGTGGCGCGGATCGGTGCGGCCGGCGGCGAGCGCCTGCTCGACCAGGACGTCGATGGCCGGGCCGTTCTCGGCGTGCATCATGATCAGCCCGCCGTTGCCCGCGCCGCGCTGCATGGCGCGGAGTATCTGGCCGTCGTCGCTGTAGAACACGCCGGGGTAGGCCATGAACAGCTTGAACGAGGTGACGCCCTCGGCCACCAGCAGGTCCATCTCCCGCAGCGAACCCTCGTTGACGTCGGAGACGATCATGTGGAAGGCGTAGTCGACGGCGCAGTTGCCCTGGGCCTTGGCGTGCCAGGCGTCCAGGCCGTCGCGCAGCGCGTACCCCTTGGGCTGGACGGCGAAGTCGATCAGCGTGGTGGTGCCGCCCCAGGCGGCTGCGCTGGTGCCGGTGGCGAAGGTGTCGCTGGAGAACGTGCCGCCGAACGGGAACTCCAGGTGCGTGTGCGCGTCGACGCCGCCCGGGATGACGTACTTGCCGCGTGCGTCCCACTCCCGGGCCGCGGTCCAACCCGCCGCGTACGCGCTGTCCGGTGCGGCGACGGCGGCGATCCGGCCGTCCTCGATCAGCACGTCGGCGGGCATCTCGTCGGCCGCGGTGACGACGAGCCCACCCCGGATGACGGTCCGACTGGCCTCACTCATGCGCCGTGGCTCCCTTCCCGACCGGGGTGGCTGGACCGACCGGACCGGCCGGGGTGGACGGAACCGATCGGGGGGCCGGACCGATCGGGGCGGCCAGCTCCCCGAGCCGTACGCGCACGGGGCTCGCCGCCCCGGCAGCTCGGCCGGCACCCGTCGTCACGGGCGCACCAACCCCGCGTAGGCGTCGGGTCGGCGGTCCCGATAGAAGGCCCACTCCTGGCGCACCTGCTCGATCAGGTCGAAGTCCAGGTCGCGGACGAGCAGTTCCTCCGCCCGGTCGCTGGCCACCTCGCCGACGGTCTGCCCGCGCGGGTCCACGAAGTAGGAGGTGCCGTAGAAGTCGTCGTCTCCGTACTCCTCGACGCCCACCCGGTTGATGGCGGCGACGAAGTACGCGTTGGCGACGGCGGCGGCCGGCTGTTCGAGTTGCCACAGGTGGCTGGAGAGTCCGCGGGCGGTGGCGGAGGGGTTGTAGACGAGTTGCGCGCCGCCGAGGCCGAGTTCCCGCCAGCCCTCGGGGAAGTGCCGGTCGTAGCAGATGGTCACGCCCACCTTGCCGACCGCGGTGTCGAAGACCGGCCAGCCGGTGTTGCCCGGCTTGAAGTAGTACTTCTCCCAGAAGCCGGGGAGTTGCGGGATGTGGTGCTTGCGGTACTTGCCGAGGTAGCTGCCGTCCGCGTCGATGACGGCGGCGGTGTTGTAGTAGACCCCCGGCTGCTCGACCTCGAAGACCGGGGCGACGATCACCAGCCCCGTCTCCCGGGCGAGTTCCCGCATCCGGGTGACCGTCGGCCCGTCCGGCACCGGCTCCGCCCAGCGGTAGTGCGCGGAGTCCTGCACCTGGCAGAAGTACGGGGCGTTGAAGACCTCTTGGAAGCCGATCACCCGGGCGCCCTGCGCGGCGGCGTTACGGGCGTGTTCCACATGCCCCGCGATCATCGAATCGGTGTCGCCCGTCCAGGTCGCCTGCACCAGCGCAGCACGTACAACAGTGGCCATGAGCTGCTCCTTCGTCGCCGTCAACCAGCAGTGAGCCAGCGCTCCACACGCGTAGATCACGTGAGGATGCGACCGTAAGGCCCGTCACGGACGGTGGCAAGACCATCTGCGGCGAGCGACGAAGTCGATCACATTCCAGGGCCTGTCAGGTGATGTCGGGGACGCCCGGGACGCCCGCGATGCGCAGTGCGTGCACGGTGTCCCGGTAGTGGTGGGCGGAGATGCCACGGGCCGCTTCGAGCAGCGGCGGCAGCAGCGCGCCGTGGCCGTCGGCGACCACCTGCGCGCTCTCGCTGCTGCTGCGGGCGCGGACCAGGGCGGCGAGCAGGGCGACCGTCAGTGGGCGGTCGCCGGCCGCGTCGAGCGCGATGGCCGCGGCCGACACCTCGGCCACCGGGCGGGCCACGCCCTGCCGGAGCAACAGGGCGCACTCCCGGTGCCGGCCGGCGGCGTCGAGCCCGGCGACGGCCGCGGCGAAGTCGGCCGGCGGCAGCGAACCCACCTCCCACAGCAGCGTCGCCACGTCCGCGCCGAGCCCCTCCCGCTCCAGCGCCACCACGAGCAACGGCAGTCGGCGCGCCGGCCACCGGGCGCTCTCACACAGCACGGCGTGCGCCTCACCGCTGCGCCGGGCGCCCCGCAACCAGGCGATCCGCGCCGCAACCTCCGCCGCGGCCCGCGTGTGGGGTGGGGTCGGCGGGTCTTCCTGGCCGAGCGGATCGGGCGGGGCGGGGGGCTCGAACGGGTCTGCCGGGTCGGGCGCACCGCGTGGGAACGGCGCGGCGCGGTCGGTCGGCCCGGTTGCCCCCACCGGCCCGCCTGCCCCGTCCCGCTCGCCCGGCCCGGCCCGCTCGCCCGGCGCATCCGGCAGGGCCGGCGCCGAAGAGGTAAGTTCCCCTTCCCGTACGGGAATTGGGAGTACGGGGCGCCACGGGGCCCCGGCGGGCGGCGGGCTCGCGGGGCCGGTGGGGGCGCCAGGGTCGGTCGCGAACGCAGGGTCCGACGGGTCTGCGGGAGCGGGAGCGAACGGCCCGGCGGAGCCGGCGGGCCCGGCCCAGGGGGACGGCGCGGCGGGACGTGCCGGGCCGTCACCGACCGGGCGGGCGGGACCGGGGGGCGCGGGCGGCCCAGATGGTGCGAACGGCCCAGACGACGCGGGCGCCCACTCCTCCCCCGGTGGCGGGGCGGTCGGGGCCGTCGCCGATGGCGGTACGCCGCCCCGCGCCGGGTCCGGCACGGGCTCCGGGGCCAGCCCCGGCGCGGGCTGTGGGGCGGGCCCAGGCCCGAACCGTGGTCCGGGCTCCGGCACCAGCTTCGACGCCGGCTCCGGCACGGAATGCGGCGCGGGCTCCGGCACGGAATGCGGCACGGAATGCGATGCCGGCTCCGGCGCGGGCTTCGGGCGCAGCCGGGCGCGGAGTTCGGCGCAGCGGGCCCGCGCGCGTTCGCAGTCGTCCTGGGCCCAGGCGAGGTCGGCGGCGTACCGGGCGGCTGCGGCCTCGCCCCGCGCGCTCCGTTCGGCCCGGGCGGCGGCGAGCAGTTCGTGCTGGCGGCGCTGGGCGCGGGCACCCTCGGTGATCATCGCGGCGAGCCGTTCCTCAAGCACGGCCCGGCTGCCGGGGCGGGCGTCGAAGGCGGCGGTCGCGGCCCGGTACAACCACGCGGCCCGCTCCCGCGCGAGGGTGGCGGAGGCCGGGTCGCGCATCGTCGCCAGATCGTGCAGCAGCGCCTCGACCACGTCCCAGGGCGGTATTTCGCGACCGTCCAGGCAGTCGATCAGGCCCTGCGGATCGCGCTCGGCGAAGACCTCGTACCAACCGGCGCGCGTGTCCAGTTCCCCGGTCAGCGCGCGCAGGAACCGGGCCAGTTCGGCCACGGCGGGCAGGTCCGTATCAATGGGACGCATCAACCTCCCCTTCCGTCGCGCCGCCCCGGTCCCGTACCAGGAATATCAGGAGCACCGGGAGGGCCAGGAGCACGGGGCCAGCGGCCCCGAACCTCCGGCCCCGGACCCGGGCCGGCCCGAGCCATCACGCTCGCCGGGACGCCCACGGCCAGCGCGACCCAGCGCCCCGCACGCCCGCCCCCGCCACCCGCCCCGACCAGCCGCCGGCGGCACGGGGCCACCGCGGCCGGTCGAGGACGCCGCCGGACCATGGCCGGTCGGCGGCTGACCGCAGGGGTCAGGAGCGGCCGGGCGGCGTGCCGTGCGGGTGCACGACCTGGGCCGAGCCGCCGCCGCGGCGCGTGGTCTCGGCCGCGGCCAGCCAGCGGCCGTCGGGCAGCCGCTGCACTCCGGTGGTGGCGCCGATCTCCGGGTTCTTGGCGAACTTGTGCCCGAGGGCTTCGAGCTCGGTGCGCAGCGGGCTGTCCCACAGGCCGGGTTCGAGGTCGGTGGCCACCGTGTTGCGCTGGCTGGCGCGCGGCGCGGCGATGGCGTCGACCAGCGGCAGGCCGCGATCGAGGTGGTTGAGCAGGGTCTGCAACACCGTGGTGATGATGGTGGAGCCGCCGGGCGAGCCGAGCGCGAGCACCGGGCGCCCGTCGTCCAGGACGATCGTCGGCGACATCGAGGACCGCGGGCGCTTGCCCGGCCCCGGCAGGTTCGGGTCGTGCACGCCCGGGGTGATCGGCGTGAAGGAGAAGTCGGTCAACTCGTTGTTGAGCAGGAACCCGCGCCCCGGCACCGCGATGCCGCTGCCGCCGGTCTGCTCGATGGTCAGCGTGTACGCGACGACGTTGCCCCACTTGTCGGCCACCGTCAGGTGCGTGGTGTCCCGGCCCTCGTACGGGGTGGGCGAGGCGGTGCCCGAGGTGGCGCAGGGCTTCGGGTCGCGCGGGTCGCCCGGGGCGAGCGGGCTGGTCAGCGCCTTGTCCGGGGAGAACAGGCAGGCCCGCGCGTCGGCGAACTCCTGCCGCAGCAGCGGCCGGGTCGGCACGTCCTCGAACGCCGGGTCGCCCACCCAACGGCCCCGGTCGGCGAAGGCGATCCGGCTCACCTCGATGTAGCGGTGCAGGAAGTCCCGGTCGCTGAGGGCCCGCGCGCCGGTCCGCCCGTCGCCGAGCGCGTCGCTCTCCAGGATGTTCAGCGCCTCGCCGACCGTGGTACCGCCCGACGAGGACGGCGCCATGCCGTACAGGTCGAGGCCCTGGTAGTGCGAGCGGCTCGGGGCCTGCTGGCGCGGGGCGTACGCGCGCAGGTCGGCCCGGGTCAGGTCGCCGGGCCGCACGGTGCGGTCCGCGTCCGGGGCGACCGGGGGCTTGCGCACGGTGCGGACGATGTCGCGGCCGATGTCGCCGCGGTAGATGGCGTCCACGCCCTCCCTGGCCAGCACGCCGTAGGTGCGGGCCAGGTCGGGGTTGGTGAGGGTGCTGCCGACCACGGGCAGCTTGCCGCCGGGCAGGAAGAGCTTCGCGCTGGCCGGGAAGTCGGCGAACCGCTCGGCGTTGTCCGCGGTCTGACTGCGGAACGTCTGGTCGACGGTGAAGCCGTCCCGAGCCAGCCGCTGGGCCGGCCGCAACACCTGGGCCAGGGACTTGGTGCCCCAGCGGTCCAGGGCCGAGTCCCAGGTGGCCGCGGTGCCGGGGGTGCCGACGCCGAGCCCGCTGGTGACCGCGTCCTGGAACGGGATCGGCTTCCCGTCCTCCAGGAAGAGGTCGCTGCCGGCGCTGCGCGGGGCGGTCTCGCGGCCGTCGATGGTGGACACCCGCTGCCGCTTGGCGTCGTAGTAGACGAAGTACCCGCCGCCGCCCACGCCCGCCGAGTACGGCTCGGTGACGCCGAGGGCTGCGGCCGTGGCGACCGCGGCGTCCACCGCGTTGCCGCCGCGGCGCAACACCTCGATGCCGGCGGCCGAGGCGTCGGCGTCGACGCTGGAGACCGCGCCGCCGTAACCGACCGCGACCGGCGTCTTGGCCGGGGCGTGCGCCCCGCCGGGGCCGTGGCCGGCGGCCGGTCCGGCCTCCGTCGCGGGCCGTGCCGCCGTGGCGCCGTCCGCCGCGGCGGGGACCGCGCCGAGCGTGGCGAGCAGCGCGACGGTCGCGGTGGCCGTGCCCAGTCGGCGGGCGCGGGCACCGGCCCGCACGCGCACCGCGGCCGGTGGCGGCAGCCCCGGAGCGGACGTGGTCGAGCGGAGCGGCGCTACGGGGCGGACCATTCTGACCTCCAGGCCGGAAGCGGGCGGCAGCGGCCGGAGCCTACTCGGGCCCGGGTGCCAAGGACAGGGCCCCGCCGGGCCGGGTCGGCCGCCGTCGCCCGGCCGGCCCCGCCCGACGCCGACCGGTGCGGCGCGCCCCGTGCCCGGTCCGCGGGGTGTGACCAGCGCCCCAGCACGGCTGCCGGGCGCCCGGGCCGACGGAACCTCAGCTTCCGATGTGGCCCACGCCACCAGGCCGTGGCACCCGCCGTCGCACCCACCGCTACCCCGGCTGTTGCACCGGTCACCACAGCGGTTGGCGCACCGGTCGCCACACCGGTCGCTGCGCCCGCCACCACACCGGCCGCAGCGACCACTACCGCAACTACCACCACACCAGCCGCAGCACCGGTGGCTACACCCACCACCACACCAGCCGCAGCGACCACCACCACAACCACCGCCGCCACACCCACCGGCGGCCCGCCGCAGACCCCACGACAGCGGCCGGTCACCGCACGGGACTCGAACACGTACCCGATCGGGGGCTACGATGCGCGGCCATGACTGACACCCCGCAGCCGTGGCACCCCATCGGGCTGGCGCTGGCGACCGGCGACGCGCGCTCCGACCTGATCGCCGGGGCCGCCGCGCTGGTCGTCGGGCTGGCGCTCGGCTGGCTCGCGCACTCGGCCGCCGGCCGGTACGGGCTCGGCCGGCAGCGCGCCTTCTTCGGACTGCCGCAGGGCTCCGAGTGCGTCCTGGTCACCCACCGCGACACCACGGCCGCCAGCCAGTGGAGCATCCCGCGGCACGACGCACTCGCCCTGCTGTGCCTGTCGTCGGTGGTGGAGCGGTGCGGGGCGCACGCCGAGGTCGCCCCGCACGACACGGGGTTGCAGGGCTTCGGGGCCCGTACCGAGTTCTGCATCGGCGACCCGCTCACCCACCGCAGGCTCGCCGCGCACCTGGCCAACCTGCTGCCCGGGGTCGCGGTCCACCCCGGCGACGAGGCCGGCGCCGACCGCGCCACGTTCACCATCGGCGGCACGGACTACCGGATGGAGCCGGGCGCGGTGGAGTACGTGCTGCTGGCGCGGCTGACGGCGGGCGGCGGCGATCGCCCGGTGTTCCTGGCGGCCGGTCAGCGCCCGGTCACCCACCGGGCGGCGGTCCGGCACCTGGTGCGCCAGCACACCCGGCTGGTCCGCCGGCGCGGCGGGGACGGCTCGTTCTGCGTCCTGCTGAAGGTGGTCAACTCGCAGGCGTACGGGGCCGACGTGGTGGAGTTGGTGGCCGACGTGACGAAGGCGGCACTGGCCCCGAGCGAACCGAAGGGGCACCGGGCGGCCTGAACGCACCGGCGCCCGCCCGTGGCCGGCCGGGCCCGCCCGCCAGCGCTCCCCCGCCCGCTACGACTGCCGCCCCGGGCCGCCCGCGCCCGGCAGCAGCGTGCCCGGCTCGGGCTCGGCGACCTCCGCCGCCTCCACCTTGGGGTTGCGGCGCTGCCGGGCGGCCACCCAGTTCGCCAGCCCGGACAGCAACATGCACATGCCGATGTAGATCGGCGAGATGACCAGCACGACGGGGATGAAGGGCAGCCCGTAGTCGAGGTTGCCCGCGATGAGCTTGCCCGCGTGCAGGAACTCCTCATAGGTGATGAGGAAGCCGAGCGAGGTGTCCTTGAGCGCCACCACCAACTGGCTGATGATCGCCGGCAGCATGGCCCGCACCCCCTGCGGCACCAGGACGTACGTCATGACCTGCGTCTTGCGCATACCCAGCGAGTAGGCGGCCTCCCGCTGGCCGCGGTCGACGGAGTGCACGCCGGTGCGGAAGACCTCGGCCAGCACCGAGCCGTTGTACAGCGTGAGGCCGGTGACCAGCGCCGGCAGCGGCTGCACCTTCAGCGCCACGAAGACGAAGAAGATCATCACGAGCACGGGCATGGCCCGGAAGAACTCCACGAGCAGCGTGGCGAGCCAGCGCACCGGGCGGTGGTCGGAGAGCCGGCCGGCCGCGAGCACCGCGCCGAGCGCGAGCGAGAGCACGGCCGCGTACCCGAACGCCTTGAGCGTGTTGCCGAGCCCGCGCAGCAGCAGTTCCTGGATGCCCTCGTACTGGAACGGCCGCCACTTCTCGGCCTCGAACTGCCCGGTGTCGTAGAGCAGGTAGCCGAACCAGGCCAGCAGGCCCACGATCACCGCGGTGGACAGCACCCCGTAGATCCGGTGCCGGCGGCGGGTGCGCGGGCCCGGCACGTCGTAGAGGGCGGTGTGGGTCATCGCGGCACTCCCCAGCGCGCTTCCAGCACGTTGAAGACCGCGCTGATGGTCAGGGTCACGATCAGATAGCCGGCGGCGATCCAGACGAAGGTCCAGATGATGCTGTAGCCGAGTTCGTTGAGGACCTTGTAGGTGCCGAGCAGTTCGGTGACGCTGAACGAGCCGGCGATCGCGGAGTTCTTGGCCAGCGCGATCAGCGTCGAGCCGATCGGCGGGATGACCGAGCGGAACGCCTGCGGCATCACCACCGCCCCCAGCGTCTGCCCGAAGGTCATGCCCAGGCTGCGGGCCGCCTCGCCCTGGCCGACCGGCACCGTGTTGATGCCCGCGCGCACCGCCTCGCAGATGAACGCCGAGGTGTAGCAGCCGAGCGCGAGCACCGCGAAGGTGGTGAACGGCAGCACCAGGCCGAACCGCGGCAGCCCCAGCAGCACCGCGAAGAACAGCAGGGTCAGCGGGGTGTTGCGCAGCACCGTGACCCAGACGGTGCCGAAGATCCGCAGCGAGCCGACCGGGGCGACCCGGAAGGCGGCCATCAGGATGCCGAGGGCGAGCGCGAGCAGCGAGGCGTAGCAGGTGAGTTCCACCGTGCCGAGCAGGCCCTTGCCGTAGCGGGAGAAGTTGTCGGTGAGGACGTCCATCGCAGCCTTCCTCAGCCCGCCGGGTAGCGGTCGACGGCCGGCGGCCGGGGAGCGGGCACCCCGGACAGGCCGAGGGTGGCGTCGTACGCCTGCTTCCAGTCGCCGTTCTTCTGGTGCGCCACGATCGCGTCGTCGAGCGCGAAGCGCAGTGCGGTGTCCCTCTTGGGCAGGCCGATCCCGTACGGCTCCTTGGAGAACGGCCGCCCGGCGAGCTTGAGTTCGTCGGGCGCCTTGGCGGCGTAGCCCATCAGGATCGTGTCGTCGGTGGTCACCGCGTCCACCTGGTAGGTGAGCAGGTTGTCGACGCAGATCGAGTACGTGTCGTACGAGACGGGGTCGGCCTTCGGGTAGTCGGCCTCGATGCGCTGCAACGGGGTCGAGCCGGCCGCCGAGCAGACCTTCTTGCCGGCCAGGTCGTCCGGGCCGTGGATGTCGTCCTCGTCGTGGCGGACCAGCAGCGACTGCCCGGCCTCGTAGTACGGGCCGGCGAACCCGACCTGCCGTTTGCGCAGGGCGTTGATGGTGTACGTGCCGACGTAGTAGTCGATCTGGCCGTTCTGGAGCGCCGTTTCGCGGTTGGCCGACGCGACGGTGCGGAAGCTGATGCCCCGCGGGTCGAAGCCGAGCGAGGCGGACATCATCTTGGCGATCTCGACGTCGAACCCGCTGTAGCGGCCGGTGGCCGGGTCCTTCTCACCCAGGTACGGCTGGTCCTCCTTGACCCCGACCACGAGATGGCCGCGCCGCTCGGCCTTGCGCCAGGTGGCGGAGTCCGGCAGCTCGAACCCCCGGTCGACGCGGTAGTGCGGCAGCGCCTCGGGCCGCGGCCCCTTCGCCGGCGGGCTGCCCTCCTTGCCACACCCGGCCGTGACCAGCGCGAACGCGAGGAGCAGGGTGATGGTCCTGGCCGTGGTGGCGGCGCGGGCCGCGCGGCGGTGCGGGGGTGGGCCGGGGGCTGGGGGCGGGTACGAGTGCGGGTGCGGGGTCTCGGTCTGCGTACGAGCACGGGTACGGGTACGGGTACGGGCCGTTCGCCCGCCTGACGGAAGCATGCGCATGTCGGTGCCGCCCGCTCAGTGCTTGAGGATCTTGGAGAGGAAGTCCTTGGCGCGGTCGCTGCGCGGTGCGGTGAAGAACTCCTCGGGGGTGCGGTCCTCGACGATCGCGCCGTCCGCCATGAACACCACCCGGTTCGCGGCGGAGCGCGCGAAGCCCATCTCGTGGGTGACGACCACCATCGTCATGCCCTCGTGCGCGAGTTGCCGCATCACTTCGAGGACCTCGTTGATCATCTCCGGGTCGAGTGCGGAGGTCGGCTCGTCGAACAGCATCGCCTGCGGGTCCATCGCCAGCGCCCGTGCGATGGCGACGCGTTGTTGCTGGCCGCCGGAGAGCTGCGCCGGGTACTTGTCGGCGTGCGCCGCGAGCCCCACCCGCTCCAACAGCTCCCGCGACCGCTGGTCGGCCTGCTCCTTCTTGCGCCCCCTGACCTTGATCTGCGCCAGCGACACGTTGGCCAGCACGGTCTTGTGCGCGAAGAGGTTGAAGGACTGGAAGACCATGCCGACCTCGGCCCGAAGCTGTGCGAGCGCCTTCCCCTCGGCCGGCAGCGGCGTGCCGCCCAGCGTGATGGTGCCGGACTCGATGCTCTCCAGCCGGTTGATCGTCCGACACAGCGTCGACTTCCCGGACCCGGACGGCCCGATGACGACCACGACCTCCCCACGCCCCACGCTCAGGTCGACGTCCCGCAGTACGTGCAGCTTCCCGTAGTACTTGTTGACATTGCGCAGTTCGATCAGAGGATCGACGGCCATATGCAGCCCTACCCACTCTCAGGCGTGTCGCAGTCAAGGCAACCTATACGTGCACATACCGGACTTCGCGGGCGACACGCGCCCTAGATGAGTGAGTCCGCTACGCGTGCCGGGCGCGACCATGGAGAAGGGCTCTTGTTGGTCAGCGCGTGAAGACAGCCGTGGACGCCCTTCAGGCAGCACTATCCGTATTCATTGGCACCACGTAGTCCCATGCCTTCGGATCAGGCAACCTTCCGAAAGTCACGGACGCCGAGCTACTGTTCTTGGCGGTCACTCAGGCCCTGCTCAACCTTTCCCGCGAGCGCCAAACACCGACACCAGGCCGGGCACATCGGCTACGACTACTGCCGCAGCCACTCCCGCCCCTTCTAGGCTTTCGGCTCCACCTAGTCACTGCCACCGAAGAGTTGCCCATTATCTGGCGCCTACTCAACCCGAAACTCGGGGAACGAGAGGTGATGACTACACACCCCCGAGAGCGCGACCGCCACCTCACCCGAGCCGGGTAGGTGATCCTCACTGACAAGGAATTTGTGGGCTGGGAGTTCGAGGCGTTCCTTGCTGACCACCTCGAAGCTCGCCCGGCACGACCGGATCGCAAGGACGAAACGGGTTGAGACGCCGAAAGATCACTTGTGTCCACCAGTGGATCGAGGCTGCCATCGGCACCCCCAAAGGCCAACTCAGCCTGGAAGAACATAGGGTCGAACCCCGGCTGGGGTCTTTATCCTCACCGGAAAACGCCTCGTCGCCCCCGCCACCAGCATCTGGCACGACTGGACAACCAACACGAAAACTAAACGATCACTCATCGCCTACGACCGCTGAGAGCATTGAACTCACCCATCTAGGGTCATCAATGTCACCTAACCTCACGCGAGGGGCAGCCACCGGCATCTACACCCACTCGCCACGACGGGGTGGGTGTGACCGCGTCCCCGCAGTCACACCCCGCCCGGGGATTCCGCACATGCGTGACTCCCCGCCCTACCCGTCGATCACATCAGCCCAGCCGAGTGCCCATCCGCGCCGACGCCCGCTCCCTGTCCTTCGTGTGCCACCACTCAAACAGATGCGTCCGCACCATGAGCTCAAGGGTGCGCAGGGCAACATCGGTCAGATCACCGCTCACCAAACTGGCATCAGGGCCGTCGTACACCAGCGCAACCTGCCAGCGCTCGCCCATGACGCACACGTCGACCTCGACGAGCAGATCCGGATACGTAGCAGGCACACGCAGCTCTAGCACCTCGATGGCCACCCCCGGGCCCTGCCGCTGGACGCCCAGCACTTCGGGAGCCAACCACGCCTTCACCTGGTCTGCTGTGGCCATTACTCTCCGCCTAGCACTTACCCCCCGCACCCTTTTCGGATACGGCGGTCAGCGTATTTTCCTGCACTGCGGTAATAATGCCCTGGGGACTAGTCTTTCCCTCATCACCGCCATAGGGGCCCTGATTAAAGACCACCTTAAAATTCTTGATCGGCCGATGACACCCCGCAGGTATACGGTAACGATGATAAACCCCGGGTGAAGTCTGCACCCCCTTCCATAGCGTGTCGTCGATCTTGTTTTTGAAACTCGTACTCCAACGCCCCCGTTCAACCATATGCCGATACCCCCAGGACTTCGTGCCACATCGGAGCAGCACTTTCTCTGGGCCGCGGTAGAAGATGTGAACGACCTTGCGATAGTTCTGCCGCTTACATGGGTCAGCCGCAAGTTCCCCTTCGCCAGCCGCGCGCACATCCGAGGGCACGCCAACCTCAAACCGCTCACCCACAGCGGCACGCGCAGTCGGCGCCACACCCAGTACCCCACCCACAGCGGCGCAGGCCGTTGCCATCACGAGCACTTTCTTAGATAAAACGCAATAACGCACTACCCTCACGAAATGATCCTCCGATCACCATTTACTCAACAGGGAAAATCAGGTCTCAGCCCGCACCCTCCATGACCACCAACACGCGTCAAAGGTTGAATATTGAATCCCTCCCGAAGCTCGACCGATAGGAAACTACAGGGGGTGCGCCACCAAAACAAAGGGGTTTTTATATAGTCTGCATCACACAAGAAAAGCGGAGCATCACTCTCCGAATGAGGCACTGCGCGTCCCCTCAAAGCACCAGCCAAAAGCACTTCCAGCGAAGGGCTTGCCAAGAAATCAGCCATGGCTGAAACGGAATGAAATTCGACCTCTGCGCTTCCTTCGCTGCGGTGAGCACCATCATCATCATCACCCTCACCCCTCGTCCACCTCCGCGTACACCTGCGAAAGCTCCGGCGTGCCGTCCTCCGCCCAGGAGGTGCCGGCGGCCACCACGTCGATCTCCCGGCCGCTGTCGAGCGCCACCAGCGGGGTGCCGTCGGGGGCCAGGCGCCACTGGGCGCCGGGGACGGTGCGGGTGATGACGGTGCCGAGGTAGAGGCCCGCGTCGTTGCCGAGCCAGGGCAGTTCTTCCGGGTCGTCGCGCCAGCCGGGCTGGAGTTGGTCGAGGGCTTCGAGGGAGGCCGGGGTGTCGTCCAGGACGACGTCGGCCGACTCGGCGCGGGCCCGCAGGAGTTCGCATTCGGCGAGCAGTTCGGCAAGACCTTCCCGCGCCGGCCCGGGCGGCGCCTTGGCCGCGCTCGCCGCGTCGTGCCGCTTGCGCCAGGGGCCGAGGAAGGGAATGTCCATACCGCTCAGCGTCGCACCGACCACCGAGTACGCACCACAGGCGCGCTAGGCCGGCGCCGCGCTCCCCCGCCGGCCCCCGTCACCGCCCGCCGCGGGCCGGCGCCCGCACCCTCCGCCGGGCCGGCGTCACACGTCCAGGTCCACCACGACCGGCGCGTGGTCGGACGCGCCCTTGCCCTTGCGCTCCTCCCGGTCCACGTACGCGTCGCTGACGGCCTTCGCGAAGGGCGCGTTCCCGTAGACCAGGTCGATGCGCATGCCCTTGTTCTTCGGGAAGCCCAGTTGGCGGTAGTCCCAGTACGTGTACGGGCGGTCGTACTTCAGCGGGCGGGGCACCACGTCCGACAGGCCCGACTCGCGCAGCGCGGCCAGTGCGGCGCGCTCGGCCGGGGTGACGTGGGTGGCGCCCTCGAAGAGCGCCGGGTCCCACACGTCCTCGTCGGTGGGGGCCACGTTGAAGTCCCCGAGGACGGCGAACGGGCGCGGCCCCGCCGTGTCCTCGGCGACGGCCGCGCCCAGCGCCTCGAACCAGCGCAGCTTGTACGCGTAGTGGTCGTGGTCGATCTCGCGGCCGTTGGGCACGTAGACCGACCAGAGGCGCACCGGCCCGCAGGTGGCGGAGACCGCCCGGGGCTCCTGGGCACCCTCGTAGTCGGGGCCGCCGGGCAGGCCGGTGACCACGTCGGTCAGGCCGACGCGGGAGAGCAGCGCCACCCCGTTCCACCGGCCGGTGGCGTTGACCGCCGCCTCGTACCCGAGCTTGCGCAGCTCGTCGTACGGGAACTGGTCCAGGGAGCACTTGGTCTCCTGGACGCACAGCACGTCCGTGCCGGTGCTCTCCAGCCAGGCCAGCAGCCGCGGCAGCCGGGCAGTGATCGAGTTGACGTTCCAGGTCGCGATGCGCATATCGGTAAACCTACCGCCCACCACTGACAGCCGGGCTCGGACCGGCCGCGAACCGCCTCCGGGCCCCGGTCGGGCGGCGGCCGGGCACGGGTCGGACGGCGGCCGGACGCCCGGCGGGGCGGCCGGTCCCGCGGGCTAGAGGTCCAGGGCCTCGCCCACCGCGAGCCGCCCGTGGTCGGCGCCGGCGACGCCGGGTCCGCCCGGGCCCAGCATCCGGTCGTAGATCGGCCGGGCGAGGTCGGTGAGCAGCCCGTCGTGCACGTCGATGGCGCGCGTCGGGCGCACCGCGCGCACGTAGTCGATGACCTCGCTGACCTTGTTCCAGGGCGCGTGCACCGGCAGCAGCAGGGTCTGCACCGGCCGGCCGGGCACGGTGAGCGCGTCGCCCGGGTGGAAGACCGCGCCGTCGACCACGTACCCGACGTTGGTGATGCGCGGGAGGTCCGGGTGGATCACGGCGTGCAGTTGGCCGTGCACCTCGATCTCGAACCCCGCCGCCTGGAACGCGTCGCCCTCGCCGACGGTGTGCACCCGGCCGGGGAAGGCAGCCGAGAGCTGCTCGGCGACGCTGCGCAAGGTCCACACCCGGCTGGCCGGGTCGGCCTCCAGGGCGGCGCGCAACCTGCCCTCGTCGAAGTGGTCGGGGTGCTCGTGGGTGACCAGGATCGCCTCGGCACCGACTGCCGCGTCCGGCGCGCTGAACCCTCCGGGGTCGATCACCAGCGTCCGGCCGTCCTTCTCCAGCCGCACGCTGGAGTGCCCCTGCTTGGTGAGCCGCATCGCCCCACCGCTCCTTCGCTGCGCTCGCTCCTCGCGCCCGCCCGCCCGCGCGGGGGCCGCCCTTGCCCGCGGCCCGTACCGCGCCCGCGGCCCGTACCGCGCCGGCGGCCCGGTGCCGCAGCGTGGCCCGTGGCCCGTGCCGCACGCCGACGGCCGCTGGCTCGTACCGTACGCGCGCCCGCGCCCGACGCCGACGTACGGGGCCGACGGCCGCCCCGGTCGATGGAACGCGGCGGTGTGCGGGGCCGCGTGCCAACTGCCGGGGCCCGGGCCCGACGCCGGATATCGGGGTGCCGGCGCCCGATGGCGGCGTGTCAGCGCCCGGCGCCGGTGTCAGTGCCCGGTCACGCCTCGGGTCTGGTCTCCTCCTGGACCACCCGCTGGGCCACGGCGAACGCGGCGCCGGCCGCGGGGGCGCCGCAGTAGACGGCGGTCTGGAGCAGCACTTCCTTGATCTCGGCCGGCGTCAGGCCGTTGCGCAGCGCGGCGCGGGTGTGCTGGGCCAACTCGTCCAGGTGGCCGCCGGCGGTGAGGGCCGTGAGGGCGACGACGCTGCGGGCGTGCCGGTCCAGCGCGGGCCTGGTCCACACCTCGCCCCAGGCGTAGCGGGTGACGAAGTCGTGGAAGTCGGAGCTGAACTCGTCCGCCTCGGACTCGGCCGCGTCCACGTGCGCGTCGCCGAGCACCTCACGGCGGACCTTCATGCCGCGCGCCCGGCTGTCCGGCTGCTCGGCCGGCACCTGGGCGGGCTGCCCGGCCGGGGCTATCTCCGCGATCGGGGCGACCGGGGCCGTGGGCGGCGGCGGGGCCGGGGCCAGCACCGGCTTGGGCGCGGCGGCCGTGATCGCGGTCATGCCCGTGGTGTGGGCGGACTGGCCCGAGCTGGCGAAGTGCCGTACGAGCAGGTCGGTGACGGCGGCCGGCTGCTCGACGGGCGTCAGGTGCGAGGTGCCGGGCACCAGGGCGAGCCGTGCGTCGGGGATGCCCGCGACCAGCACCCGGGCGTCGGCCGGCGGCGTGACCTGGTCGTCGGCGCCGACCAGGACCAGGGTCGGCACGCCGATGTGGCCGAGCTGGGAGCGGATGTCGAAGGCGGCGAGCGCCTCGCAGGCGGCGATGTAGCAGCCCGGGTCGGTGGTCCGGACCATCTGGACGGACCATTCGACGATGGCCGGTTGCGCGGTGGCGAACGCGGAGGTGAACCAGCGCTCGGGCGCCGTGCGCGCGATGGGGTCCAGGCCGTTGGTGCGGATGACCACGCCGCGCTGGCGCCAGGCGTCGGCGGTGCCGAACCGCGGCGATGAGGAGACCAGCGCGAGCGAGACGACCCGGTGCGGGTGCCTGAGCGCCAGGTCGGCGCCGACCGCGCCGCCGATGGCACAGCCCGCGTAGCCGAACTGGTCGATGCCCAACTGGTCGAGCGTGGCTATCAGCCGGTCGGCGAGGTCGCTGACGGAGGAGGCCGGGTGAGCGGGGGCCCCGCCGTGTCCGGGCAGGTCGTACCTGAGGATGCGCCAGCGCCGGCTCAGCTCGGGCACCTGGCGGTCCCACATGTGCCAGGTGGTGCCCAGCGAGGGCCCCAGGATCAGGACGGGGCCGTCCTCCGGACCGTCGAGGCGGTATTGCAGGGTGTTCGGTGATGTCTTGCTCACCCGTCAGACCCTCTCATCTTTCACGGGCTCTCCAATGGCCGGTCCCAACCTAACGGCTCTCACGCCCCGCACCGTACGGGAGCCGTACGCCGGTGGTACGACAGGTGCCGTACGCGTCGGCGGTGCCCGGGGCGCTGGGCGCTGGCCCACCGGCCGGGGCGACCCGTCGGGCCGGGGACGGGGCGCTCCGGAGCGGTGTCCGCGCTCCGGCCCGCCGCCGCGGGCCCCGCCTCCGTGGCCCCGGCCCGGCGGGTGACGCAGTTAACAGCCCCCGAGTGTGGCCGGTACCGGCCGCTCCGACGCCGCCGGCCGGAAAACCTTCCGGAATCTCCCCAACCAGCCGCCCGACCACCACACGGTGCACGCGTTCCCCGTTCCCCTTACGGGTCGGGGCGGGCGGTCGAGGTTCCAAGCCGGGCGTTCCCTACCGGGCGGGCAGCCGGGGCTGCGGCACGTGGCTCCGAGCGGCTCCGATGGTCCCGTAGGGCTCCGGCCGACCGGTCAGCGGCCGTCCCCCGCGGCCCGCGGGGCGGCCCCGTCCACCCACGCGTCCATCCCACCCACACGCCCATCGCCGTACGCCACCGGAGCACCCCGGCCGCGCCGCCGTACCTCCCCTGGACAGGTCCCAGGACAGGCCCGGGGTCGGCGTGGCAGCATCCGTGGCCATGACACGAATATTGGCGCGATGGTCGCCAACTTTCCTCCATAGAGCCGCCGTTGGGCTGGCCGCCGGTCTCCTCGTGGTGAGCGGACCGCTCGTCGACGCCGCCGCCGCACCGGCGCCGGAGGCGCGGCCCGGGCCTGCCGCGGCGACGCCCGACGGGGCCCGCTACGACGTACGGCTGACCGCGGACTCCGACGGCTCCCACTGGACGGGACACCAGCGCGTCTCGCTGCGCAACTCCGCCGCCCAGCCGCTGCGCGAGGTGTACCTCAGGCTGTGGGGCAACGGCCAGGACGGCTGCGGCACGCCGACCGCGCCGGCCCCGGTTCAGGTCACGGCGGTGCGCGGGGGCACGGCCCAGCAGCCCACGGTCGGCTGCACCGCGCTGGCGATCACGCTCCCGAAGCCGCTGGCGCACGGCGAGCGCACCGCCCTCTCCTTCGACGTGTCCATCGCCGTGCCCGAGCGCAACGACCGCTTCGGCCGCGAGGGCGCCTTCCGCTTCCTCGGCAATGCACTGCCCGTACTCGCCGTGCACGACGCGAAGGGCTGGCACCTGGACCCGTACGTGCGGACCGGCGAGAGCTTCTACGCGCTGACCAGCGACTACCGGGTGCGCCTTGACCACCCGAGCGGGCTGAAGGTGCCGGCGACCGGCCGGACCCAGGTCCAGCCCGGCGCCGCCGGCCGCACGGTCACCACCAGCGTGGCGCCGCAGGTGCGCGAGTTCGCCTGGGCCGCCGGCCCGTTCGAGACCGCGACCGAGGTCACCCCCGGCGGGGTGCGCGTGCGGTCGTACTGGACCCCCGACGCGCATCCCGACGGCGTGCGCTACGCCCGCAAGGACGGCGCCGCGGCCGTCGACCGGTTCAGCAAGGAGTTCGGCCGCTATCCATACGGCGAGATCGACCTGGTGATGGCGCGCCAGTTCGGCGGCGGCATGGAGTACCCGGGCCTGGTCCTGCTCGGTGTCGACGCCGCGGGCAGCGCCGCCATCCACGAGGTGGCGCACCAGTGGTGGTACGGCATCGTCGGCAACGACCAGTACGCGGCGCCCTGGCTGGACGAGAGCTTCGCGCAGTACGCCAACTTCCGCTTCCTCAACCTCGACATGGCCAGGTACTGCGAGGAAGAAGTGGACTGGCCGAGCGAGGAGGCCGCGCTGACCAACTCCATGGCGTACTGGAGCACCCACGCCAATCAGTACACCAGCGTCATCTACGTCAACGGCCCCTGCGCCCTGTTCCGGCTAGCGGACGTCATCGGCCAGGACGCGATGGCGCGCCTGCTCAAGGAGTACGCGCGGGACCACTGGCACGGCGTCTCGACCACCGCCGACTTCAAGCGGGCCGCCCAGGCCGCGACGGACCAGGATCTGACGGCGTTCTGGAAGGAGTACCGGGTGCGCTGAGCACGCCAGGTCGCCGGCTGCCCGTACGCCCGGGGCCCGTGCGGCGCGGAAGTGGCCGAACCACCGTCGCCGCGTGACGGAAGTGGCCGGGAACGCCCCCCGGGGCGCTAGTTCGGCCTGGTTAGGCTGGGTGAACACCAGGGACGTCCGCAGGTGGTGCGCGTTCGGGCGCGCGCCGCGCGGGGCGCGAACGAGGGGTCGGCACGTGCTGAACGAGATCGCAGGGGTGCGCGCACCCGGGAGTCAGGCCGCGCAGGCGGCGCGGCAGGTCTGTACGGAGTACGCGGACGAGGCGCTGTACCACCACTCCGTGCGGTCGTACTTCTTCGGCGCCGCCTGGGCGCAGGCGCGCGGGCTCGACTTCGACGCCGAGCTGCTGTACGTGGCCGCGCTGCTGCACGACCTGGCGCTCACCGCGCCCTTCGACAGCCACACGGTGGCGTTCGAGGAGGCCGGCGGCGATCTGGCCCGGGTCTTCACGGCCGGCCTCGGCTGGCCGACCGAGCGCCGGAACCGGGCGGCCGAGGTGATCGTGCTGCACATGCGGGACACCGTCGCGCCCGAAGTGGACCCGGAGAGCCGGCTGTTGCAGGTGGGGACCAGTGCGGATGTGACCGGCACCGGGCTTGACGACTTCGACCCGGCCTTCACGCAGGCGCTCGTCGCGGCCTACCCGCGGCTGGGGTTCGGCCCTGCCTTCGTCCAACTGTTCCGGGACCAGGCGGAGCGCAAGCCGCAGTGCGCCGCGGCCGACTTCGTCGCACGGGGCGCGGAGGCGCGGGCCCTGGCTCACCCCCTCGACCTCGACCGCGGCTGAGCCCCGCGGGCGCACCGGTCCACCGGCCCGCGCCGCACGGCTGCCACGCCGCAACGCCCGCCCCGGCGGATGCCCTCCGCTGCGGAAGCGGGCGTTGTGTGCGTGGTGGGCACCGTCTGCGTTGTGGGTGCCGTACGCGTTGCGCGTGTCGCGCACGTGGGGCGCGTCGTACGTGCGGTGGGCCCGGTCAGGGGCGCGCCCTGCGGCGGGCCCGGTACGCGCGTTGCTGGCAGGCGCGGGAGCAGTACCTACGGGGCCGGCCGCGCGCCGCCCGGGCGACGGGGCCCCGGCAGCCGGAGCAGCGGGCCGTACTTTCGTCACGCGCGGCGGCGTCCGCCGCCGTTTCGTCACGCGCCGCCTCCCGCGATCGCGCCACCTCTCGCGCCCGCGGCGCCTCCCCCGACCGCCGCGGGCGCCGCTCACCGCCGCGGATCGCCTCGGCCGCGGCGACGAGGTCCTCCCCACGACCGGGCCCGACGGGGGTGTTCCGGGACAACTCGCCGTCCAGTACGGGGCAGTGCGCCATGTCGTCGGTCTCGCAGCGCAGCAGGTGACGCAGGTAGTCCCGGGCGGCCCGCACCTGCTCGGCCTCCCGCTCCAGCAGGGCGATCTGTTCGCCGACGACCTGCCGCCAGGTGTCGAGCCCGGCCCTTCCCGAGGTGACGACGGCGGCCCGGTCCAGTGGCAACCGCCCCACCACACAGCACAGGTAGGCGACGCCGAGGCGGCGCAGGTCGTGTTCGCCGTAGAGCCGTCTGCCGCCCTGGAGGGCCGGCGGGGTGAGCACGCCCTGCCGTTCCCACCAGCGCACCGTGGAGGGCGCGATGCCGTACAGGGCCGCTGCTTGTCCGATGGGGACTGCGCGAGGGGTCACGCCCCCAGTTGACATCAAGTCGGCTTCACGAGACAAGATCTTACTTAGGTAAGCCTTAGTTGCCGCCGTTCCGGGGGCCGGTCGGGCCCCGCGTGCCCTGCCGTGCCGTGGCGCTGCGTCCCGCGCGGCAGCCCGTACCCGCAAACCCGTACCCGCCGGCAACAGCGCAATCCGAGCGAAGCAGGACGCGCAGCCGCGTTCCTGCGACAGAGAGGTTCGACCGTGGAAGCCACCGAATACGCAGAGACCGTCATCGTCGGCGCCGGCCAACAAGGGTGCGGGGTCGCCGCTTCCTTGCAGGACGTAGGGCATGAATCCCTCGTCCTGGAGCGCGGCGAAATAGGTCAGGCATGGGCCCACGAGCGGTGGGACAGCCTGCTCGTGGGCAGTGGAATACGATCGATTCGCTTTCCCGGCCGGGAATTCACGAGCGACAATCCCGATGCTTCACTCTCCGGTCCCGAATTGGCCCGGCTGTTGCGTGCCTACGCGACCGAGCGCGGGCTCAGGGTGCGCGAACACACCCTCGTCGAGAAGGTCGAGTGCCCGCCGCACGCCGCCGGTGACGACGTGCGGTTCCGTACCCGACTCGGCACGGGAGGGGTCGTCGAGTCCCGCAATCTCGTCGCGGCCGTGGGCGGTTACGCCGCCCCGCGCATCCCCGCGTTAGCCGCCGCGCTCGCCCCTTCCGTGCACCAGCTCCATTCGCGCCACTACCTCAATCCGCATTCCCTGCCCGCGGGTGCCGTGCTCGTGGTGGGTGCGGGAATCAGCGGCCAGCAGATCGCCGACGAACTCGCGGACGCGGGGCGCAGCGTCTTTGTCTCGGTCGGCCGGCACCGCGCGTGGCCGCACCGCTATCGCGGTCGCGGAATCCACGAATGGATCTTCGCCTTCGGCCTTTACGAGGACTTCGTCACGCACAACACCGGCGGCCCTTCCGTGCTGCCCGGGTTGCCGGTGACCGTGGTGACCGGCGGCGGCAGCGATCTGAACCTGGGCACGCTGGCCGAGAAGGGCGTGGTCCTCGTCGGGTCGGTGCGGGCTGCCGACGGCCGCACGCTCACGCTGGCGGACAACGTCCGCAGCACGGTGGAGCAGTCGGCCCGCGCGTTCCGGCAGGTGCTGGACGCCATCGACGCCGGCATCGACCGGCGGGGCTTCGTGGTGCCGGAGCAGCGGCCCGCGCCGCGGGTCCGTACCGACCACGTCGCCGACTTCGGCACCCGCCTCGATCTGGCGCAGCACGGCATCACCAGCGTCATCTGGTGCACCGGGTTCGGGCCTGACTACCGCATCCTGCCGCCCGAGGTGCTCGACGGGCGCGGGGCTCCCCGGCAGGAGAAGGGCCTGCTCGGCGCGGTTCCCGGGCTGTACTACGCGGGGCTGCCGAACGGGGAGTCGCTGGCCTCGGTCGCCATCTCGGCCAATGTCGACAACGGGCGGTTCATCGCCGGCCAGATCCACGCCGACCACGTCATGCGGACCGGATCCGCGGCATCGCTCATCCTGACGTAGCGCACGGCCCCGGCCGCGGCGGGGCGTCGCGGGCGGGGCGCCACGGACGGACCCCGCGGGCTGCGGGCGGGGCACCTTGGGCAGCGCCCCGCGGGCTGCGGGCGGGGCGGCGCGGTCAGGGCTTGACGGTGGAGACCACGTACACCCGCGGCCGGTCCGGGTCGTCGACGTCGACGGTGACGTCGAGCGTGGGCTCGGGGTCCTTCTGGTCGATGGTGCCGCCGGCCCACTTGGTGTCGGCGGCCAGCTTCCAGCCCACGGTGCCCGCGGCCTTGTCGTCGATGGTGATCCGACCGTCGTTCAGCACCTCGCGGGTGGTGCCGAGGCGGCTGAAGAAGCGGTCGAGCCCCTCCGGGGTGGTGGTGAACTGGACGTACATCCGGCTCGTCTGCCACGAGTTCGTCTCGTAGAAGGCCACGTCCTTGGAGTACGAAGGGATGGGCGTGTCGTAGATCCGCCGCTGCACCTTGGTGGGCCAGCCGTCGGTGAGGCCGACGGCCGCCGCGTTCTCCTGCTTGTCCTCGCCGCTGCCCCGGCTCTTCTGCGCCGAGATGGCCAGATAGCCGGCGGGGATCGCGACCAGCAGGAAGATCGCCAGGTTGCGCCGCCAGCCGCGGCGCTGCCCGGGCTTCTCGTTCGGCTCGGGCTGCTGGCCCGTGGACTGGCCCGCCGGCTGGCTCATCGTCTGATTCATCGCCGTCCTGCCTGCGCGTAGCGCTCGTACCGCTCCACCCGGCGCCGGTTGGCGCGCCGGAACCTGCGGGCGACCAGCCGGGCCAGGTCGGCCGCGCCGACCAGTCCCGCCTCGTTGCCCAGTTGGGCCTTGATGATGCGGGCCTCGGGACGATACCCGCGACCGGTGAGGGTGCGCCGGAAGGCGTCCCTTGCGGGGGTGATGAGGAGGTCGTCGGCGGCGCTGACGCCGCCGCCGATGACGAAGCAGGACGGGTCGAGCGCGGCGGCCAGGTTGGCGATGCCGACGCCCAGCCACTGCCCGATGTCCTGGAGCAGCTCCACGCACATGGCGTCGCCGTCCCGGGCGAGCTCGGTGATGATCGGGCCGGTGATCTCGTGGACGTTGCCGCCCACCCGGTCGATGATCCCGTACGCGACGGGCGAGTCCGCAGCCGCCAGCTCCTTGGCCTCGCGGACCAGGGCGTTGCCCGAGCTGTACTGCTCCCAGCAGCCGCGGTTGCCGCACGGGCAGCGGTGCCCGGCCGGCACCACCTGCATATGGCCGAATTCGCCGGCGACCCCGTACTTGCCGCGCTTGACCTGGCCGTCCTCCAGGATCGCGCCGCCGATGCCGGTACCGAGCGTGATCATCACGAGGTGGTCCTCGCCGCGCCCGGCGCCGAACCGCCACTCCGCCCAGGCCGCGGTGTTGGCGTCGTTGTCGACCATGACCGGCACCGCGAGCCGGTCCGCGAGCCGGTCCCGCAGCGGCTCGTCGCGCCAGGCCAGGTGCGGGGCGAACAGCACCCGGGAGCGGTCGGCGTCCACCCAGCCGGCGGCGCCGATGCCGACCGCGTGCACGTCGTGCCGGTCGGACAGGTCCAGGACGAGCTCCACGATGGTGTCCTCGACGACCTTGGGGCTCTTGGACTTGTCCGGGGTCTCGGTGCGCAGCCGCTCCAGGATGTTGCCGTCGGCGTCCACCACACCGGCCGCGACCTTGGTGCCGCCGATGTCGATGCCGACGGTGGGCACCCTGGGCGCGGTCAGGTGCGAGCGGCGCTCGCGGGTGCCGACGGTGCGCAGCACGGTGGCCCGGGCGGAGCCCCGGTGCACTCGCTCGCGGTACAGGCTCATCAGCCGTCCCTCTCGCCGTTGCCGGGGGCGGCGACCGCTCCGCGGGGTGGGTGGGGCCGATCGCGGCGGGTTCGGTCGCTGCGGGTGCGTGCGCGCAAGAGTCGTCGTCCCTGCGGTTTCCTGGGAGGCCAGCGGCCTCGGGCGTGCGGTCGGGCGTGACGGGCGTGGCCCGCCGTGGCGATTGTGCCTCACTCGCGCCACGCGGCGCATGGCGGAGCGGCGCTCATCGGCCGCGTGGGCGGAACGTCCGGATGCCCTGCTTGACCGCCGGGACCCGGCCGCCCAGCCCTCCACGTGGTGGCGCACTCTAGGGGACGCGGCCCGGGCCCGCACTCCCTGACCTGCGGCCGGATCCGTTACCTGATCGAGGCCGACCGCGGGTCAGTCGGTTGTCGGTCGGACCTCAGCCGGCCGTCAGTCGGTCGGCTGCGGCTTGCGGAGGTCGGGGGTGGCGGTGCGGGCCAGTTCGTGGCTCAGCTCCTCCAACTCGCTGCCGCCGGCCATCTGCCGCGTCAGCTCGTCCAGGGTGATCTCCGCCTTGAGGTGGCTGCCCGCCATGGCACCCCGCTTGAGCAGGACGAAACGGTCGCCGACCAGGTACGCGTGGTGCGGGTTGTGGGTGATGAGGACGACGCCGAGGCCGGCGTCCCGGGCCGCGGCCACGTACTTGAGGACCACGCCGGACTGCTTGACGCCGAGCGCCGCGGTTGGCTCGTCGAGCACCAGGACCTTGGCGCCGAAGTAGACGGCCCGCGCGATGGCCACGCACTGGCGCTCGCCGCCGGAGAGGGTGCCGATCGGCTGGTCCACGTCCCGCAGGTCGATGCCCATGCGGCGCAGCTCGGTGCGGGTGGTCTCGCGCATCATCGCCGTGTCGAGCCGGCGCAGCGGGCCGCGCCCCTTGGTGGGCTCGGAGCCGAGGAAGAAGTTCCGCCACACCGGCATCAGCGGCACCACGGCCAGGTCCTGGTAGACGGTGGCGATGCCGCGGTCCAGGGCCTCGCGCGGGGAGCCGAGCCTGGTCGGCTCCCCCTCGATGCGGAAGGTGCCCGCGTCGTGCTGGTGCAGGCCGGAGATGATCTTGATGAGGGTGGACTTGCCCGCGCCGTTGTCGCCGAGCACGCAACTGATCTCGCCGGCGTGCACGGCGAGCGAGACGCCTTCGAGCGCCTTGATGTTGCCGTAGTACTTGCTGACCTCGGTGAGCTCGACCAGCGGGGCGGGGTCGGCGTCCATGCTGGTGGGGACCGTGGCGGCGTGGTCCACGCTGGCACCGGTGGTGGCGCGGTCCGTGCCGGGGCCGGTGGGCCCGGACGCGTCGTCGGGTCGCTGTTGCTGGTCGCTCACTTGCTCGCCTCCGCCCGCTTGCGCACCCACGCGTTGAGCAGGGTGGCCAGCAGGAGCATCGCGCCGAGGAAGAACTTGAACCAGTCGGCGTCCCACTGCGCGTACACGATGCCCTTGTTCGTCATGCCGAAGATCAGGGCGCCCACGGCGGCGCCGATCGCCGAACCGTAGCCGCCGGTCATCAGGCAGCCGCCGATGACGGCCGCGATGATGTACAGCAACTCGTTGCCCACGCCCTCGCCCGACTGCACGGAGTCGAACGAGAACAGCAGGTGCTGCCCGAGCACCCAGGCGCCGAAGCCGGTGCCCATGTACAGGGCGATCTTGGTCCAGCCGACCGGGACGCCGACCGCGCGGGCCGCGTGCGCGTTGCCGCCGGCCGCGAAGATCCAGTTACCGGCCCGGGTCCGCAGCAGAATCCAGGTCGCGAGGACGACGAGGCCGAGCCACCACAGGACGGTGACCTTGAGGTTCACCTCGCCGATCGTGTACTGCGAGGCGAAGACCTTACGGGCCGACTCGAAGCCCTCCATGTCGCCGATGGTCTTGGTGGAGACCTTGCCGCTGATCAGCTTGGTGAAGCCGAGGTTCATGCCGGTGAGCATGAGGAAGGTGGCGAGCGTGATGATGAAACTCGGCAGTCCGGTGCGGACGAGCACGAAGCCGTTGAAGAACCCGATCGCCAGGCTGGTCAGCAGCGACACGCCGACGCCGACCCACACGTTGGCCGTCATCTGGTAGCTGAACATCGACGACATCAGCGCGGAGGTGGTCACCGCGACGCCGGTGGACAGGTCGAACTCGCCGCCGATCATCAGCAGCGCCACCGGGACGGCCATGATGCCGATCGTCGAGGACGCGTAGAGCACCGTGGAGAGGCTGGAGAGCTGGAGGAAGCTGTCGGCGACCAGCGAGAAGAAGACGAAGACCGCGATCGCGCCGACCACCGCACCGAGCTCGGGGCGGCTGGCCAGCCGGCGCAGCGTGGAGCGGTGCAGCAGCCGTTCGTCCGCATCGGGCCGGCTGGGCCGGCCGGTTTTGCCCGGGTCGCCCGAGCGCCCCGCCGAGGGGCCGGAGTGTGCCAGGGAACTGCTCACCGGGTGCCCCGCTCCGCGTACTTCGCCAGCTCGTCCGCCTCGTCCTTGGTGATGATCTGCGGGCCGGTCAGCACCGGCTTGCCGCCACCGAGCACGTCGGCGTTGTACTTGTACAGCCACAGCAGGTCGACGGCCTGGTAGCCCTGGAGGTAGGGCTGCTGGTCGACGGCGAAGCCGAGGTCGCCGGAGGCCAGCCCCGCGGCGACCTGCTTGCTCAGGTCGAAGGTGTCGATCTCGGCGTCGCTGCCGGCCTGCTTCTTGGCCTTGACCGCGGTGTCGGCGAAGGGCGCGCCGAGCGTGAGCACCGCGTCAATGTCGTCGTCGGACTGGAGCTTGGCCTCGATGGCGGAGAGCACGTCGGGCATGTTGGTGCCCTCCACGTACAGGTTCTTCAGCTCGCCCTTGAAGGTCTTGCGGGCGCCGTCGCAGCGCTGCTCGTGGCCGACGTTGCCCTGCTCGTGCAGGACGCACAGGGCCTTCTTCTTGCCCCGCTTGGTCAGCTCGTCGCCGACCGCCTCGCCGGCGATGGTCTCGTCCTGGCCGATGTGGGTCAGGGCCCCGAACTCCTTGGACTCGGCCGATCCGGAGTTCACCGTGATCACCGGGATGCCGGCCTTCACGGCCTTGGCCACGACGGCCTTCATCGCGTCGGGCTTGGCCAGCGTGACGATCAGGCCGTCGACCTTCTGGTCGATGTAGCTCTGCACCTGTTCGCTCTGCTGCTGGCCCTCGTCGCTGTGCGCGTAGAGCAGCTTGATGTTGTCCTTGACGGCCGCCTGCTTGGCACCGCTGCGCACGATGTCCCAGAAGGAGTCGCCGTCGCCCGAGTGGGTGACCATGGCCACGGTCCAGCGCGGTGTGTCGACCGCCGCGCGGCCCTGGGCCGCCTTGGCCGCCCGCTCCTCCGCGCGCTTGCCGCCCGTACTGCTGCATCCTGCAAGGGTCGCGCCGACCACCGCTGCCAGCACGGCGCTCACGGCGCGTACCCCTGTCCGAACCCTTGCCACGAGGACTTGCCCTTCTCCACTGAATGTCACGGTGCGGCCGGGTACCGTTCACCCGCCCCGGCCGCCCAAGTATCCGTCACCGCTGCTCGCCCGGGGTCCAGCGGGTCCCGCGAGCGGCGATTCGCGCGTCTGTGGCGCGGTGCGCCCGCCGTCGTGGCCCGGCGGCCGGGTGCGGCGGCGGGTGCGGGGGCGGGCGGGTGCGCTCCGTGTCGGGACCGCCTTCCCCTCGAAGCCGCGGACAGCGGTTGGAGGAGTTGTAACGGCGCACACCGCACCCCGTCAATGCGCTGCGCGGTCGGAACGCCTCGCCGACGGGGGCTCCGGCAGCCACCGTACGGCCGCGGCGGGGCGGATCGGGCTGCGCCGCACCCGCGGGCGGGACGCGGCTTCCCGCGGCCCCGTCAGGGGCGTACGAGCAGGTGGAACTCGAAGGAGTAGCGGGCGGCCCGGTAGGTGTGGGAGCCGAATTCGACGGCCCGGCCGGTGTCGTCGAAGGTGGTCCGCTCCATGGTCAGCAGCGGCGCGCCGGGGGGCTCGGCAAGTTGCTGGGCCTCGGCCGCGGTGGCCGCGCGGGCCCCGATCGACTGCCGGGCGCTGTGCAGGGTGATGCCGGCGCCGCGCATCAGTCGGTAGAGGCCGGTGGCCTCAAGGGCCGCGCTGTCCAGCGGCAGCAGCCCGCTGGGCAGATGGTTGCGCAGGAGGGCCATGGGCTCGCCGTGTGCGAGGCGCAGCCGCTCCAGGAACACCACGTCCGCCCCTTCGGGCACCCCGAGGGCGGCGGCGATCTCGGCGGTCGCGGGCTGCACGAGGTGCTGTACGACCCGGGTGGCGGGCCGCTGCCCGGCGGCCTCCAGGTCGTCGTAGAGGCTGCTCAGCTCCAGCGGTCGCTTGACCTGGCTGTGGACGACCTGGGTGCCGACGCCGCGGCGGCGCACCAGGAGCCCCTTGTCGACCAGGGACTGGATGGCCTGTCGTACGGTCGGCCGGGAGAGCCCGAGCCGACCGGCGAGGTCGATCTCGTTGCCCAGCAGGCTGCCCGGGGCGAGGTCGCCCTGCTCGATGGCGGCCTCAAGCTGCTGGGCCAACTGGAAGTACAGCGGCACCGGGCTGCCGCGGTCCACGCTCAGCCGCAGGGTCGCCGTGGAACCGGGCGCGCCCGCTGCGTCTCCTTGCTTCGCCACGGGCCGAGCGTATCCACCCGGGCAGGTGACGGGAAGCCGAGAAGTCAGATTGTCCGGACATAGCGAAATGCACCGGCGGGGCACCACGGGCGGCCTCACGGCCGGCCGCTCGCGTCCGGGGCCCGTTCCCGCCCGGGACCCACTCGGGCCTGGGGCCCGCCCCGTACTGGACCGGGCCCGCTCACATCCGAGGCCGGCTCTCGCCGGGAGCCCGCTCGCGTCCGGAGCCCGCTCACGCACGGCCCCCCTCGCACCTGGCCCATCGCCCCTCGCCGGCTCCCGTACGCGCCGCTCCCCCGCGGTCTCCCCGCCGCCCCCTCTCCTCCGGCCCTACTCCCCCGCGTCCGCCAGCCTGGCCAGCAGGTCCGCGACGCGCTTGGCCACGACGTCCCGGTCGCCCTGGGAGAGGACGGAGCCCATGCCGCAGGCGACCGCGCCGGCGGCGATCCACTCCGGGGCGTCCTCCAGCGTCACGCCGCCGGTCGGCAGCACGGGCGCCTGCGGCAGCGCGGCGCGCACGTCCGCCAGCCAGCGCGGGCCGTGCGACCAGGCGGGGAACAGCTTGAGCGCGTCCGCGCCGAGCTCCAGCGCGCGCACCATCTCGGTCGGCGTGCTGACGCCGGGGAAGACCGGCAGCCCGTACCGGTGTCCCATCTCGATGACCTGGGCGTCCAGGCTGGGCGAGACCAGATACCTGGCTCCCGCCTCGACGGCCATCCGGGCCGATGCGGCGTCCAGCACGGTGCCGGCGCCGATGATGGCGTCGGAGCCGACCTCACGGCTCAGGGTGGTGATCGCCTCCAGCGCGAAGGGCGTGGTCAGCGACACCTCCAGGCTGGTGAGGCCGGCCGAGAGCAGCGTGTCGGCCGTCGCCGCGGCCTGGTCATAACTCTCGCTACGGATGATGGCGAAGACCCGCTGTTCGAGCGCGGCCCGGGTGATCTCCCAGCGGTACACGGCAGTTCGCCGCCCTTCTGCACAGAGAAACGGATGGATGGGATAGCAGGTGCGGGGTAACGGAGCGCGGTGTCTTCGAGCGCCGGTACGGGGCGGCGCACGGACGTCGCGGGTGGAGCGGATGGAGCGGGTCGGGCGAGGTGCGCAGGTCAGACGGGTCAGACGGGTCGGGCGGACGGTGTCGGGTGGTGCCGGACGGTGCTGGGAACGGGTACGGCTGTCGCGCACGGTGCCGGGTGGTGCGGGGCACGCGCGCGGGTGGAGCACGGGGGCGGAACACGGGTCGCCGCCGGGGCGCGGACCGCACCGACGGCGGTGTGCCGCTCGGGGAGGTCTCGCATCGTCCTGCGCCGGTCTCGTGTGCCGCTGGCGGGGCCGTGGTGCGCCGGACGGTCCCGGGTACGGTCCCGTCCGCACGGCGATCCGACATGCCCCGCCGATGGGCCAACGTCCGAGGCGCCGTGATCGTTCACGCTCGTCCGCTTCCGTTCCGTACTGCGCCCCGGCGCACGCTCTGGCCGCCTTTGGCTGCTGGTCGGCGCGCCGGCCCGTCCCCCCGGGGGATTACGGGGCGGCGGGGCCGCCGGGTGCGTCAGCGGTGCACGGCGTCGGTCCCCTCCCGCTGGGCGGCACGCGTCCGCCCGCGCACGGCCGGCGTCGACGGCCCTGCCGTGCCCGTCGACGGCTGGACGGCGCGGCCGATCGCCGGGTGGGCCCCGGCGCACGCTATGGGACGACGGCAGTGGGTCGCCCGGTCCGGTGGGACACCGGGCTCGGCCAGGATCAGCAGCTTGACCCCACTACCCGTCACCGCCTCGGGGCCTGAACTCCCCGGGCCATATGTCACCGATGCCGCCTCCTTTACGTCCTTACGCCTCCTCGAACGTGTTTCTACCGAAACGCTATCGGTTGGCACTGACATCCGAGCCCGTGGGGGCGCACTCGGCGCGATTGCAAGCGTCAACGTGCGCCCGGCGCTCAGGAGTACGGAACGGCATGCGGCCGAGGTGCCGGGATGCGCGGCGCCGTGGGGCGAGGACGCCCGGGCGAAACACGGCGGTGCCTGAGCGGGACACGGCGGCGCCGGGCGGGAGACGGCGAGTGCCGGACGGGGCACGGCGGCACGGGGCAGGCGGGCCCGGCGCGGCGAGCCGGCAGGGGCTCGGGGCAGCCGGCGCGGCAGGCTCAGCCGGCACGACAGGCGCGTACGACGCAGCAGGACGGCGCAACGGCACGCGCAGGAACAGCCCCGGGCGGGCCGAGCCGAGGTGCCGCAAGGAGGTCCCCGTCCCGGGCGGAGCGGGCGGGTCCCGGGCCCGGCCCGCAACGCGAGGCCGGCGGCCGGTCACGCGAGGGCAGCGGCCGGGCGGGGGGGGGGGGGGGGGGGGGGGGGGGGGGGGGGGGGGCCCCCCGCAGGTCAGCGGGGGGCCAACGGGGAGAGGAACGTCAGCAGCCGTACTTGACGAGCTTGAACGAGCGGTAGTGGTCGGAGGTGTAGTAGTCCTCCTGGTTGCGCTCGCCGGTCACGATGCGCCGTGCACCGCGGTCGGAGGAGCCGGGGGTCTTCACGGTGTACTCGTGGTAGTAGCCGCGCGACTGCTTGGGCAGCAGGTTCTCGCGGTTCTGGAAGACGGTGCCGTCCTGCGGGTAGGGGAACGGGCCGCCCCGGTCGATCAGCCGGAGGGTGTCGTGCGCCTGCGAGGGCAGCGCGTTGTAGCAGATGCTGCCGACGGCCGCGCGGGAGAGGGTCACGGACGCGGTGGAGGCCGCGTGGTCAACGGTCGGCGTGGCCGCCACGGCCGGGCCGCCGACGAGCAGAGACGTGGCGAGGGCGCCGAGGGCGCCAATGCGCGCGATGCGTGGGGGAATCCTCATGGGACCTAGCATGACGCGCGTAGACCATGACATGTCAACGACAACTCGCTGATGTTTCCCAGGAGTTCACGGGACCCGACCGGGCTCCACCCGCCATCCAGAATTTGCCTCTGGGGCAAAACTTTTGCCTGTGGGGCACGGCCCGGCTATACCGGACACATGACCTCGCTGCCCGAGGAGTCCGCAGCGGAGCTGCCCACGGTCGCGCCCCGCCTGCGCGACCTGCGGCGACACTCCGGACTCACGCTGGAGTCGGCCGCCCAGCGCGCCGGCCTCTCCCCCGCCCACCTCTCACGGCTGGAGACCGGCCGCCGCCAGCCCTCGCTGCCGATGCTGCTCGCACTGGCCCGGACGTACGGCTCCACGGTATCCGACCTGCTCGGCGAGGTACCCGCCGAGCAGGACCCGATCGTGCGGGCCGACCGCATGGAGGCGTCCCCGGCCGGCGGCTGGACGTACTGGCGCGCCGGCGGCTCGGGCCGCGCCATGCAGGCGCTGCGCGTCCACGTACCGCTCGCCGGCGTCCAGGACGACCTGGTGCGGGTGCATCCGGGCGAGGAGTGGCTGTACGTGCTGAGCGGGCGGCTGCGGCTGGCGCTCGGCGAAGCGGTGCACGAGCTCGCCACCGGTGACGCCGCGCACTTCGACTCGATGACCCCGCACCGGATCGCCGCCGCCTCGCCGGGCGGCGCCGACCTGCTGTTCCTGCACACCCTGCTCCAGAGCGGCACGTCCGGGCTGTGCCTGGGCGACCGCGGCCACCGCGTCATCGGAAGGACCGATCCCACATGACCGAGCAGACGCCGCACGCCGACCTCCGCAGCGGCCGGGCCCCGCGCCCCGACGAGCCGCACGCGCCGCACGCGCCCGCCCCGGCCCCCGCCCGCACCCCGGACGTGAGCGACGCCCCGGACGTGAGCGACGTCCCGGCCGCGGCCGGCAAGGCGGTGAACGAGGAGGACCGCGCGCCCTGGGGCCTGACCATCCGGGTCTCGTTCTACCTGGTGGGCGTGCACATCTTCGCGGCCTTCCTGTTCCTCCTCTTCCACCTCGGGGCCAAGTAGCCAGCCGACCGACCGGCCGCCCCCGAGCCGACACCCACCCGGGCCGACCGTCAACTCCCGCACGAGACAACACAGTTGGCGCACGCCTCAGCTCAACTGCAAGCCGTCGACGGCGTACTCGTCGGCCGGCGACGCGGCCCGTGGTGCGGCCCGCGGCACGGCGGTGAACGCGGCTTGGATCATGCCCCGGACAAATCCCCAGCTATCAGCGATCGCAGCATGTGGACGGCTCGGTGCGGGACTTCGCGGGCGGGTAGGCTGCCGAGGGCCGGTCGGTGGGTGGGTCCGCCCCGTACACCGGCCGTCCACCGCCGTCTCGAAAGGATGTCGACGTGCCGTCGTCCGCCCGGTCCAAGACCACCTCCTCCACCAGCTCGGGCGGCGTCCAATCCCTCGAACGCGCCTTTGACCTCCTGGAGCGCATGGCCGACGCCGGGGGCGAGGTCGGGCTCAGCGAGTTGTCCGCGAGCAGCGGACTGCCGCTGCCCACCATCCACCGGCTGATGCGCACCCTGGTCGCCTCCGGATACGTACGCCAGCAGCCCAACCGGCGCTACTCGCTCGGGCCACGGCTGATCCGGCTCGGCGAGAGCGCGTCCCGACTGCTGGGGACCTGGGCGCGGCCGTACCTGACACGGCTGGTGGAGGAGACCGGCGAGACGGCCAACATGGCGCTGCTCGACGGCGACGAGGTGGTGTACGTGGCGCAGGTGCCCTCCCGGCACTCGATGCGGATGTTCACCGAGGTCGGCCGGCGGGTGCTGCCCCATGCGACGGGCGTGGGCAAGGCGCTGCTCGCGCACGCGCCGGAGGACGCGGTCCGGGCCCTGCTCGCGCGGACCGGCATGCCGGCCGCGACCGAGTTGACGCTCACCACGCCCGAGGGGTTCCTCGCGGCCCTGGAGACCGTACGGGCCACCGGGTACGCGGTGGACGACAACGAGCAGGAGATCGGGGTGCGGTGCCTGGCCGTGCCGGTGCCGGACGCGCCGACGGCCGCGGCCATCTCCGTGTCGGGCCCCGCAGGGCGGGTGACGGAGGCCGCCACCGACACCATCGTGCCGCTCCTGAAGGAGGTGGCCCGCGACCTGTCGCAGGCCCTCGCCACCGCCGGGCCCCGCTGAGGACCCGCGGGGCCCAGCAGGGGCTGCCGGGGGCCACGGGGCGCGCCTGCCCAGGCGCGCGGGGCGGTTCGGGCGGCGCACGGGGCGGGTTCGGGCGGCGGGCCGTCAGGGGGATGCGACGGCCCGCCCCGGGTTCAGTGACCCGTCGGACGTTCCTGCTGGTACGGCACCGCGCCGAACTGGTCGATGGCGGCCCTGACCGCGGCCATCGAGGCGCCCAGTGCGCTCACCGAACCCAGCGAACTCGCTATCAGCAACAGCGAACGCCGCAGCACCGGCACCTCGGCGCGGCCCTCGCGGACCATCGCATCCAGCGCCGTGAGCTGTTCGTCCGCGATGGCCCGGTCCGGCAACTCCGCCGGATACGCGGCCAGTTCACACCGCAACCTGGACACCGCACGTCCCAACTCGAACGCCTTCGGGTCCGCTTCGACACCAACGGGCCACCGGTGCCCCACCGCTACCGCGCCCTCCACGACCAAGACGTCGGATGGCCGACCGCACCGCGCTTCATCGCTTGGTAACACTGACCGCCTCCCCATCTCCTGTGTCCGCCCGCGGCCTTCCGCGCCCCACGTACACACGGAAGACGCGGCTCAGTTAACGCCACGCTCCGCACGGTGCGCTATACGCAGGGCGAAAATTGGTCGCCAAAGCCGGCTAAAACGGCCGGCGGAGACGGGTGGGTTAGGACTGGTCTTCGACCTCAAGCGCGTTGCGCCACACCGTGAGGTCGATCTTGATGTAGTCGCTCGGGTCGGACTCGGGCGCGAAGCCGTTGAAGGTGATCAGTCCGATGTGCCCGGAGCCGGTACGGACGCAGATGCGGGCGCCCTTGGGGATGCGGTCGAAGTTGATCGTGGTGGCGAACCGGGTCTCGGTGCGGCAGGTGTCGAGCGAGCCTTCCTGCGCGTTGTTGAGCAGCACCAGCTTGCTGCCGTTCGACTGGGTGCTGAGCGAGCGGTCGCCGAGGCTGTTGGTGTAGACGACGTCGTTCTTGGTGTCGCCGTCGTCCGGCTTGATGGGGTCGGCGGCGAAGAACAGGTGGTAGTCGTCGGGCAGGTTGATGCCGTTGTACTGCACCGGCTTCGGGTCCGGGACCACGGTGGGCGCCGTCGGGCTCGCACTGTCGGAGCCGTCGGACGTCTCGTCCGGCGTGCTGGCCGGCGGCCCGCTGGCCGTGTCCTTGGGCTGGCCGGGCGTTCCGGCGGACTCCTTCTTGCCGTCGCCCTGACCCGACTGGCCCGCCTGGTCCGACTTCTTGTCGTCGTCCTTGAGCAGGACGTACGTGGTGGCCCCGCCCGCGGCGGCGAACACCAGCAGCCCCGCGACGCCCAGCGCCACCAGCTTGCCCCGGCCGCGCCTGCGCGGCGGCGTGCCGTCGCCGCCCGCCGCGGCGCTCGGAGCGCCCGGCGACTGCGTGCCGAAGCCGCCGGCCCCGGTGGCCTGCCCGCCGGGGCCGGCCGTGGCGTAACCGGCCGGGCCGAAGCCGCCCGACTGCTGCCCGGCGGCGGGCGCCTGCGGGTAGCCGTACGCCTGCTGGGCACCGGCCGGCTGGTGCGGATAGCCGTAGGGGTGCGCGGCGGCCTGCGCGTGCGGGACGGGGGTTGCGTGGGGGGCCGACTGCTGTGGCGCAGCGGGCTGGTGGAGGTGCTGGGGCTGGGGCGTCGGGTGGGGCTGCGGGGCGGGGGGCGGCGCCAGTGCCGGGGCGCTCGCGGGTGTGCCGG
>NZ_JBLIWA010000023.1:0-14177 GCF_047525675.1 Streptomyces sp. 796.1
TGGTGTTGGGGCGGGTGTTGTTGCCGGGTACGGCGTTCTTGGAACTCGCTTTGCACGCCGGTCAACACACTGGGTGCGAGGTCGTGGAAGAACTCACCCTTGAGGCGCCGCTCGCCTTCGCCGAGGACGGCGCCGTACAGCTTCAGGTGCGTGTCGAAGCGCTCGACGGTGGTCGTCGTGCGATCAGCGTGTACTCCCGGCCCGAGCCCGCGGGACCCGACGGCGCAGAGGCCGACCACCCCTGGACCCGACACGCCTCCGGCACCCTGATCGCCACTCCGCCCCAGATCGGCGCCACAGGGCCGGCCGACGACGATTCGTCGTCAGCCGCCGAGACCTGGCCGCCGCAGGGCGCCCAACCCGTCGACACCGATGGCTTCTACGACTGGCTGGCCCACACCGGGATCGTCTACGGCCCGGCCTTCCACGGCGTACGGGCCGCTTGGCTGCACGGAGAGCAGGTACTCGCCGAGGTCGTCCTTCCCGAACAGGTCGGGTTCGACGCCGGGCGGTTCGGCATCCACCCGGCCCTGATGGACGCCTGCCAGCACCTGCTCGGCCTCGGCGCCTTCGCCGAACTGGCCGATCCGACCGCGGGCCCGGTGGCGCTGCCCTTCTCCTGGCGCGATGTACACCTGGCCGCGCAGGGCGCGGCGCACGTCCGCGCCCATCTCGTCCGTACCGCGCCCGACGCGGTGGCGCTGCGGTTGACCGACGACACGGGCCGCCTGGTGGCGACCGTCGGACGGTTGACCGTACGCCCGGTCTCGTCCGAGGCGCTGCACGCCGCGACCGCGTCCCGCCGGGACCCGCTGTACGGCCTGCACTGGGCGGAACTGCCGAGGCCCGCCGCCGAACCAGCCACCACCGGCCCGATGCGGGCCGTCCTCATCACCCACCGAGGCACCACCACCGACCACCGCGAATCGGCCCACCCGACCAACCCAACCCACCCGACCACCTCAGCAGACCCACTCCACCCATCCGCTGCGGACAAGGCATCCGCCACCTCCCAACCCAACACACCTGGTACACCCGACGCACACAGCGCGCCCCGCCCGACCGACACAGCCGACGCGCCGGTTCCCCCGACTACTCCACCCACCCGTCCCAGCCCCGCCGCGTACGCCGACCTGCCCCGGTACGCGGACCTGGCGGCACTGGCCACCGCGATCGACGCGGGAGCGGACCTGCCAGAGCTGGTGATCATGCCCTGGCCTGCGGAAACGGCATCGCAGCCGACGGCGGGGGCGGTGCACGACGCGGTCAACCTGGCCCTTTCGGCCGTCCAGGAATGGCTGGGTGACGCGCGCTTCGGCGCGGCCCGGCTGGTGTTCCTCACCCGCGGTGCCGTGGCGACCGGACAGGACGAGGCCATCGCCGACCCGGCGGCAGCGGCGGCCGGCGGGCTGATCCGCTCGGCACAGTCCGAGAACCCGGGCCGCATCCAACTCATCGACACCGACGACCACCCCGCATCGTTCATTGCCCTGCCGGCCGCCCTGGCCGGTGGTGCGCCCCAACTCGCCCTCCGCACCGGCACCCCGTACGTACCGCAACTGGCCCGGGTGCCCGAGGCCGACACCGAGCGGCCGGCCTTCGACCCCGACGGCACGGTGCTCGTCACCGGCGGCACCGGCGCGCTCGGCGCACTCCTCGCCCGCCACCTGGTGACCGCGCACGGGGCCAGGCACCTGCTGCTGACCAGCCGCCGTGGGCCCGCCGCGCCCGGTGCCGCCGCGCTGGCCGCCGAACTCACCGAGCTCGGCGCCGACGTGCAGCTCCTCGCCTGTGACAGCGCGGACCGGGAGGCCCTGGCCGCGGCCCTGGCCGCCGTGCCCGAAGCCCACCCGCTGACCGCAGTCGTGCACACCGCCGGCGTGGTCGACGACGGGGTGATCGCCGCGCTGACCCCCGAACGGGTGGCAGGCGTGCTGCGGCCCAAGGTCGATGCGGCGCTCCACCTGCACGAGCTGACGCGCGACGCGGACCTCGCCGCCTTCGTGCTGTTCTCCTCCGTCGCCGGCATCATCGGCAGCCTGGGACAGGGCAACTACGCGGCGGGCAACGCCTTCCTCGACGCGCTCGCCCACAACCGACAGGCCCAGGGGCAGCCCGCGACCTCCCTCGCCTGGGGCCTGTGGGCCGAACAGAGCGGGCTGATGCGTGAGGACTTCAGCGCCACCGACCGCAGCCGCATCCAGCGCAGCGGCGTACTACCGCTCTCCGCCGAACAGGGTCTCGCCCTCTTTGACGCCGCCATCGCCCACGGCGCACCCGTGCTGGCACCCGTACGCCTCGACCTGACGGCACTGCGCCGCCTGGACGGCGAGCTGCCGCCCGTACTGCGCGGCCTGATCCCCGCCCAGCGGCGTACGGTCTCGCCCGCCGACGAGGCCGGCGCGCTGGCCCGACGGCTGACCGGGCGGCCGGCCGCCGAACAACTGCGCATGCTGACCGACCTGGTTCGCGGGCAAGCCGCGGTGGTGCTCGGGCACGCCGGCGGCGACGCCGACGCCATCGCGGCCGACCGGGCCTTCACCGAACTCGGCTTCGACTCCCTGACCGCGCTGGAGATGCGTAACCGGCTGAACGCGGCCACCGGCCTCCGGCTGCCCGCCACCATCCTCTTCGACCACCCCAACGCGGCGGCGCTCGCCCGCCAACTGCGCGACACCATCCTGCGCACCGCCGCCCCCGCCGGCCCCGTACGGCGCACCACCAGCGCCACCGACGAACCGATCGCCATCGTCGCGATGAGCTGCCGCTACCCCGGCGGCATCGAAACACCCGAGGACCTGTGGCGCTGCGTCCTGGACGGCACCGACATGACCTCGCTGTTCCCCACCGACCGTGGCTGGGACCTGGAAGGGCTCTACGACCCGGACCCGGACAGCTTCGGCCGCAGCTACGCCAGGGAGGGTTCCTTCCTGCACGACATCGGCCACTTCGACGCCGAACACTTCGGCATCTCGCCCCGCGAGGCGCTGGCCATGGACCCCCAGCAGCGGATGCTCCTGGAGACCAGTTGGGAGGCGTTCGAACGGGCCGGGATCGACCCGCTGTCCCTGCGCGGCTCCCGCACCGGGGTGTTCGCCGGACTGATGTACGCGGACTACGCGGCGGGCCGGGTCCGCGCGGTCGCCGGCGACCTAGAGGCGTACATCGGCAACGGAAGCTCCCTCGGCGTTGCCTCCGGACGGGTGGCCTACACCCTCGGCCTTGAGGGCCCCGCGGTGACGGTGGACACGGCGTGTTCGTCGTCGCTTGTGGCGCTGCACTGGGCGGCACAGGCGCTACGCACGGGCGAGTGCGACCTGGCGCTGGCCGGCGGCGTGACGGTGATGTCCGCGCCCAGCGTCTTCGTGGAGTTCTCCCGGCAACGCGGGCTCGCCGCCGACGGCCGGTGCAAGTCCTTCTCGGCCGCCGCCGACGGCGTGGGCTGGGGCGAGGGCGTCGGCGTGCTGCTCGTCGAGCGGCTGTCGGACGCGCAGCGCAACGGCCACCCGGTGTTGGCGGTGGTGCGGGGTTCTGCGGTGAATCAGGATGGTGCGTCGAATGGGTTGACGGCGCCGAATGGTCCGTCGCAGGAGCGGGTGATTCGGGCGGCGTTGGCGAGTGGTGGTTTGGGTGTGGGTGATGTGGATGTGGTGGAGGCGCATGGTACGGGGACGCGGTTGGGTGACCCGATCGAGGCGCAGGCGTTGCTTGCGACGTACGGGCAGGGGCGGGAGGAGGGTGACCCGTTGTGGCTGGGTTCGGTGAAGTCGAACATCGGTCACACCCAGGCGGCTGCGGGTGTAGCGGGGTTGATCAAGATGGTGATGGCGTTGCGGCATGGCGTGCTGCCGCGAACGTTGCACGTGGACGAGCCGTCGCCGCATGTGGACTGGTCCACGGGTCGGGTGGAGTTGTTGCGCGATTCGGTGCCGTGGCCCCAGGTGGGGCGTCCGCGGCGGGCGGCTGTTTCCTCGTTCGGGATCAGCGGCACCAACGCCCACATCATCGTCGAACAACCCGCCCCCACCGACACCCCGGCCGTGCCGCGCCCCCGCGCCGAGACACCGACCCCCGGCGGGCTGGTGCCCTGGCTGCTGGCGGCCCGTACGGCCCCCGCCCTGCGCGGACAGGCAGCGCGCCTCGCCCAGTGGGCGACCGAACACCCCACCGCCGACCCGGCCGACGTGGGGTGGTCGTTGGCTGCCGGGCGTGCGGTGTTGGAGCACCGTGCGGTGGTGTGGGGCCGGGACGTGGCGGAGTTGACCGCGGGGGTACGAGCCGTGGCCGAGGGTGTGGTGGGTGGTTCGGTGTGTGGGGTGGCGCGGGATCTGCCTGCTCCGGTGCTGGTGTTTCCGGGGCAGGGTTCGCAGTGGGTGGGGATGGCGGTGGGGTTGTTGGAGTCCTGCCCGGCGTTCGCTGAGGTGGTGGGGGAGTGTGCGGTGGTGTTGGAGGGGTTGGTGGAGTGGTCGCTTCTCGATGTTCTGCGGGATGAGTCGCAGGATGGGGAGTGGTTGGAGCGGGTGGATGTGGTGCAGCCGGTGTTGTTTGTGGTGATGGTGGGGTTGGCTCGGTGGTGGGAGTCGTGTGGGGTGCGGGTTGGTGGTGTGATCGGGCATTCGCAGGGTGAGATTGCTGCCGCTTATGTGGCGGGGGTGTTGTCGCTTGAGGACGCGTTGCGGGTGGTGGTGTTGCGCAGCAAGGTCCTGCGGGAGTTGCCGGCTGGCGGCGGAATGGTGTCGGTGGGGCTTGCGGCGGAGGCCGTACGGGCCGAGATCGAGGCAGCCGGCCTGGGCGAGGTGGTTTCGGTCGCGGCGGAGAACGGGCCTTCGAGCGTGGTGCTCTCCGGCGAAGTGAACGCACTGCGCGAGCTGGTCACCTCGTACGAGCAGGACGGCGTGTGGGTGCGGTGGGTGCCGGTGGACTACGCCTCGCACTCCCCGCAGGTCGATGCGGTGCGGGAGGAACTGGAACGCCTGCTCGCCGGGGTCAACCCGGGCCCCGGGCGGGTGCCCGTGTTCTCCACCGTCACCGGCACGGAACTCACGGACACCACCGCCATGGACGGCACCTACTGGTACACCGGACTACGGCAGACGGTGCGGCTACGAGAGGCCGTCGCCGCGGCCGTCGCCGACGGGCACACCGCCTTCATCGAGTGCAGCCCGCACCCCGGCCTGGTGGTTCCGCTCACCGACACCCTGGAGCAGTTGGGTGTGAAGGGCGTCGTACTGGAGACGCTACGGCGTGCGCACGGCGGCCCGGAGCAACTGGCCCAGGCCCTCGCCCAGGCCCACGTACGGGGCGTGCCCATCGCCTGGCACACCCTGCTGACCAGCGACGACACAGCCGCTGGGGCGCGCAGGGTGGACCTTCCCACCTACGCCTTCCAGCGCGAACGCTACTGGCTCGACCCCGACATGGGCACCGCCCTGCCGGGCTCGGCCGACCGACCCGCCGCCGCGACCGACGCCGACACGGCGGCGGACGCCCCCTTCTGGGACGCCGTCACCGCCGCCGACCCGGGCGAACTGGCGACCATCCTCGACCTGCCGCAGGACGCCCCGCTGCATGAGCTCGTACCGGCACTGGCGTCCTGGCGGGCCAGGCAGCAGGCGGCGGCGACCGTCGGCGGCTGGCGGTACGAGGTGCAGTGGGAGCCGTGGGCGGACGCCGGGGCGGAGCCCGTACTGACCGGCCGTTGGCTCCTCCTGGCACCCACCGGCGCGGCGGGCACGGAACTGCCCGACCCGCTGGCCGCCGCACTCGCCCGCCACGGCGCCGACGTGCTGCGCCTTGAGGTGGCTGAGGCGACCTGCGGGCGGGCCGAACTCGCCGCGGAAATCGGCAGGTTGACCGCAGGCGAGCCGGTGGCCGGCGTGCTCCTGGTGGCGCACGCCGACGACCCAAGGCAGCCCGAACCCCTCCTCACCCTGCTCCTGACGCTCGTCCAGGCACTCGACGACGCCGAGGTGACCGCCCGGCTGTGGACGGTGACCCGCGGCGCCACCACGGTGACGGGAGAAGACCTGGCGAGCCCGGCCGGGGCCGCCGCCTGGGGCCTGGGCCGGGTCGCCGGCCTTGAGCACCCGCAGCGCTGGGGTGGCCTGATCGACCTGCCGGCCGGGCCCGCCGGCGGGTCCGTGCTGCACGCACTCGCCGGCGTCCTGGCGGCGGACACCACCGAGGACGAGTTCGCCGTCCGCCCCCTCGGCGTCTTCGTCCGCCGCCTCGTCCGGCTCACCGAGAGCCAGCCGGGCGGGCCGCACCCGGCGGGCCGCTGGCAGACCCGCGGCACGGCGCTGGTCACCGGCGGCACCGGAGCGCTCGGCGGCCAGGTGGCCCGCGGCCTGGCCGCCGCCGGCGCCGAACGCCTGGTCCTGGTCAGCCGGCGCGGCCCGGCCGCCCCCGACGCCGACGCGCTGCGCGCCGCACTCACCGCGCTCGGCACCCGGGTCGCCGTGGTCGCCTGCGACGTCGCCGACCGCGAGGCGCTCGGCGCCCTCCTCGCGGAGCTCCGCGCGGAAGGCCCCGCCCTGCGCACCGTGGTGCACACCGCGGGCGCCGCAGGACGCGGCCTGCTCGCCGACCTGACACCCGCCGAACTCGCCGCAACCCTGACCGCCAAGGTCGCCGGCGCCACCGCGCTGGACGAACTCACCCGCCCCGACACGCTGGACGCCTTCGTCCTCTTCGCCTCGGCCGCCGGCGTGTGGGGCGGCGCCGGGCAGGGCGCGTACGCGGCGGCCAACGCCCACCTCGACGCGCTGGCCCAACAGCGCCGCGACCACGGGCTGCCGGCCACCTCCCTCGCCTGGGGCCAGTGGGCCGGCGGCGGCATGGCCGCCGGCGCCGCCGGGGCCCACCTCGAACGCATCGGGGTGCCCGCCATGGCACCGGAGCGGGCACTGGCCGCACTGTGGCTCGCGCTGGCCGAGGACCGCACCTGCGTGACCGTGGCCGACGTGCGCTGGGGCCGGTTCATCGAGTCGTACACCGCCGCCCGCCCCCGGCCCTTCCTGGCCCACCTCGCGGCGGAGGTCGAGGCGGCGCGTACGGCACCCGGCGGATCGGAACGGGCGGGCGCGCCCGCCACCTTCCAGGACCAGATGGCGGCACTCTCGGCCGCCGAACGCCGCACCGCGCTCCTCGCCCTGGTCCGCACCGAGGTGGCGATCCAACTCGGGCACGCGGACGCCGCGGCCATCGACCCCGACCGGCCCTTCCGCGACCTCGGCTTCGACTCGCTGGCCGCCGTGGGGTTCCGCAACCGCGTCACCGAGGCCACCGGCATCGCCCTGCCCACCACCGCCGTCTTCGACCACCCCACGGCCACCGTCCTCACCGACCACCTGCTGACCCAACTCGGCGGCCCCGAGCAGGTGCTCCCGCTCGCCGACGAGCTCGACCGGCTGGAAGGCGCACTGGCCGACCTGGGAGCCGAGGACGAGACGCGGGAACAGGTAGCGGACCGGCTGGCCGAACTCGCCGAACGCTGCCGGCGCCGGCCAGGCCAGCAGGACGACCCGGCGGCCGACCGGGCCGCGCGCCCGGACCTGCACACCGCTTCCGACGACGAGATGTTCCAGATCATCGGCAAGGAGTTCGGGATCTCCTGAGCGCGGTCCACGTCCAGGCAGCCCGGCGACGAGGGGTCAACAGCAATGTCCAACGAAGAGAAACTGCGGCACTTCCTGCGGCAGACCGCGGCCGACCTGCGCCGCACCAAGGACCGGGTCCAGGAGTTGGAGGAAGCGGCCAGGGAACCGGTGGCCATCGTCGGCATCGGCTGCCGCTTCCCCGGCGGCGCCGACTCACCCGAGGCCCTGTGGGACCTGGTCGCGCACGGCGTGGACGCCGTCGCCGGCTTCCCCACCGACCGCGGCTGGGACTTGCACGGCATCTACGGCCACGAGGCCGGCGGGGCCGGCGGATCGACCACGGACCAGGGCGGCTTCGTCTACACGGCGGCCGACTTCGACGCCGCCTTCTTCGGCATCTCCCCGCGCGAGGCGCTGGCCATGGACCCGCAACAGCGCCTGCTCCTGGAAACGGCCTGGGAGGCGGTGGAACGCGCCGGCATCGACCCCACGTCGCTGCGGGGCAGCAAGACCGGCGTCTTCGTCGGCGCCAGCGCCCTCGGCTACGGGAGCGGCCGGGCCGGTGCCGAACTGGGCGGCCACCGCGTCACCGGCGGCGCGATGGCCGTCGCCTCCGGCCGGGTGTCGTACGCGCTGGGCCTCGAAGGGCCGGCCGTCACCCTCGACACGGCCTGCTCCTCCTCGCTGGTCGCCCTGCACTGGGCAGGCCACGCGCTGCGCGCGGGCGAATGCGACCTGGCACTGGCCGGCGGGGTGACGGTGATGGCCCGCCCGACCGCCTTCGGCGAGTTCTCCCGGCAGGGCGGGCTGGCCGCCGACGGCCGATGCAAGTCCTTCGCCGCCGCGGCCGACGGGACGGGCTGGGGCGAGGGCGCGGGGCTGCTGCTGGTCGAACGGCTCAGCGACGCACGCCGCAACGGCCACCCCGTACTGGCCGTGGTACGCGGCTCCGCCGTCAACCAGGACGGCGCGTCCAACGGGCTCAGCGCACCCAACGGGCCCTCCCAACGGCGCGTCATCCAGGCGGCGTTGCGCCACGCCGGAGTGACGGCGGCCGAGGTGGACGCGGTGGAGGCACACGGCACGGGGACCACGCTCGGCGACCCGATCGAGGCCCATGCGCTGCTCGCCACCTACGGGCAGGGCCGGCCCGCGGGGCGCCCGCTGTGGCTCGGCTCGGTGAAGTCGAACATCGGCCACGCCCAAGCCGCCGCGGGCGTGGCGGGTGTGATCAAGATGGTGATGGCGGTACGGCACGGGGTGCTGCCCAGGACGCTGCACGTGGACGCGGCGTCGCCGCAGGTGGACTGGGCTTCGGGCGCCGTGGAGCTGCTGGTGCGGGACCGCCCCTGGCCGGCCGTCGACCGGCCGCGGCGGGCCGGCGTCTCCTCGTTCGGCATCAGCGGGACCAACGCCCACGTCATCGTCGAACAGGCGCCGCCACCACGGCGGCCCGCCGGGCCGCTGCCGACCCCGGGGCAGCCACCGGGCGAGCGGATCACCGTGCGCCCCGGCGACCAACCCGCCGCGCAACCCAGCGGCGAGCCTGCCGCGCGACCTACGAACCAGCCTGCTGCCCAGCCCACCGCGCAACCCACTGGTCAGCCTGCCGTCCAACCCAGTGACCAACCCACCGACGAGCCCCGCGGCGTCGGCGGGCTGCTGCCCTGGGTGCTCTCCGCCCGAAGCGCGCCCGCGCTGCGGGCGCAGGCCCAGCGGCTGCGGCAGTGGACCGCGGCCCGCCCCGGGACGAGCCCCGCCGATGTGAGCAGGTCGCTGGCGGTCGGGCGCGCCGTGCTCGAACACCGGGCCGTGGTGTGGGGCCGCGACGCCGACGAGCTGGGGCGCGGACTCGCCGCGGTCGCGGGTGAGGACGCCGCCCCGACCGCGCCCGTCGCCACCGCGACCACCGGGGTCCGCAGATCCGGCAAGTGGGCCGCGGTCTTCACCGGGCAGGGCGCCCAACACCGCGGCATGGCAAGCGAGTTGTACGCCACCTTCGCGGTCTTCGCCGCGGCCGTGGACGAGGCGTGTGCGGCCCTCGAAGCGGCCGGGGCGCCCCCGGTGAAGGCCGCGCTGCTCGACCCCGCGGGCGGCGACCGGCTGCCGGACACGGCCCTGGCCCAACCTGCGCTGTTCGCGTACGAGATCGCCCTCTACCGGCTGTGCGTCTCCTGGGGACTGACCCCGGACTACGTCACCGGGCACTCGCTGGGGGCGATCGTGGCCGCCCAGGTGGCCGGGGTGTTCTCGCTCGCCGACGCGGCGACGCTGGTCGCCACCCGGGCCAGGCTGATGGGCGACCTGCCGGGCGACGGCGCGATGCTGGCCGTCGGCGCCCCCGAGGCCCAGGTGGCCGCCCTCCTCGCCACGCTGCCCGACCCCGGCGTGGAGGTCGCCGCGGTCAACGGGCCGGCGAGCGTCGTGGTCGCCGGCCGGGCCCCGGACGTCGACCACCTCGCCGAGCAGTGCGCCGCACGTGGCTGGCGCACCTCCCGGCTGCGCGTCTCGCACGCCTTCCACTCGGCCCGGATGGACCAGGTCCTCGCGCCGCTGCGGGCCGTACTGCGCGGCCTGACCCGCCGCGCCCCCACCCTGCCGTTCGTCTCCGACACCACCGGCGAGATGGCCACCGCGGGCGAGCTCACCGACCCCGAGTACTGGGTGCGCCACGTACGGGAGCCGGTCAGGTTCGGCGCCGCCGTCGCGACGCTGCGCGCCCACGAGGTGACCACCTTCCTGGAGATCGGCCCCGACGCGGCCCTGACGGCGATGGTCGCCGAGTGCACCGCCGGCGCCGACGGCGTGCACGCCGTGCCGGCGCAGCGCCGCGGCCGGCCGTCGGTCCCCACCCTGGCCACCGCGCTCGGCGAACTCTTCGTACACGGCGTGCCGGTGGACTGGCCGCGGCTGACCGCCGGCCACGGCCACTGGGTCGACCTGCCCACCTACGCCTTCCAGCGCGAGCGCTACTGGCTGCCGCAGCAGCCGGAGCCGGCGGACCAGCAGGGCCGGCCGGCAGCCGGGCCCGGACCGGCCGACGACGACCTGTGGGCCGCGGTGCAGGGCGGCGCCCCGGGCGAGCTGGCCGACCTGCTCGGCGTGGCCGATGACGCCCCGCTACGCGCCGTGGTGCCGGCCCTCGCCGCCTTCCACGGCCGCCGACACCTGGCAGCCACCGCCCGCTCTTGGTGTTACGAGGTCGGTTGGGAGCCCTGGCCAGGCGCGTTGCCGGCGGCCGAACTGCCGGGCCGCTGGCTGGTCGTCCGGCCCACCGGCGCGGACCCGTCGGGCGCCGCGGCCCAGGTGGTCGCCGGACTCGGCCGGCAGGGCGCCGAGCTGACCGTGCTCGACGTCGACCCGGCCGCCCTGACCCGTACCCACCTGGCCACACTCCTCGCACAGCGAGCCGCCGAGCCAGGCGGCGACAACCCGGCCGGCACCGACCCGCCGCCGCTGACCGGCGTGCTGTCCCTGCTCGGCACCGCGCCCGGCACGGAACACGCGGACCTCACGCGTACCGTCACCGCCACCATCAGCCTGGTGCAGGCGCTGGGCGACGCGGAGGTGACGGCGCCGCTGTGGTGCCTGACCCGGGGCGCCGTATCGGTGCTGGGGGAGGAGTTGGACAGCCCGGTGGGCGCGGCGCTGTGGGGGCTCGGCCGGGTCGTCGGGCTTGAGTACCCGCAGCGCTGGGGCGGGCTCGTCGACCTGCCGGCGACCTGCTCGACCCGCACCTGGAGCACGCTCGCCGGGGTGCTGGCCGCCGGGTCGGCCGAGGACCAACTCGCCATCCGACCGCTCGGCCTCTTCGGCCGCAGGCTCGTCCGGGTGGCGGCGCCCGACACCGCGGCGGCCACCGCGCGGCCCGTACCGCACACCGTCCTCATCACCGGTGGCACCGGCGCGCTCGGGGGACACCTGGCGCGCTGGTACGCGGCGGCCGGCACCCGGCGCCTGGTCCTGGTCGGTCGGCGTGGCCCGCAGGCGCCGGGCGCCGCACCGCTGCGGGCCGATCTGGAGGCCGCCGGCGCACAGGTGTTGACCCTCGCCTGCGACCTGGCCGACCCGGACGCCGTCGCCGGCCTGCTCAGCGAGGTACGCGCCCGGGGCTGGCAGCCGCACACCGTGATCCACGCGGCGGGCGTCGCCGGCACGTCGCCGCTGGCCAGGACCGGGCCCGCGGAGGTGGCCGCCACCCTGGGCGCCAAGACCGCGGGCGCGCTGGCCCTGGACGCGCTGCTCTCGACGGACGAGGTGACGCACTTCGTGCTCTTCTCCTCGGCCGCCGGCGTGTGGGGCGGCGCAGGGCAGGGCGCGTACGCGGCGGCCAACGCCTACCTCGACGCCCTCGCCCAGCGCCGCCGCGACCGCGGGCTGCCCGCCACCGCCGTCGCCTGGGGGCGGTGGGCGGGGGAGGGGATGGCCACCGGGCCTGCCGCCTGGCACCTGGAGCGCATCGGCCTGCCGGCGATGGCACCGGCGACCGCGCTCGAAGCCCTCCAACAGACACTGGTCGACGGCCGCACCTGTGTGACCGTCGCGGACGTCGACTGGTCACGCTTCGCCGCCCGCTACACCGCCGCCCGCCCCCGGCCGCTGATCAGCGCGCTGTTGCCGGCCCCGACCCAACCCGACGCCGCGCCGCCAGGTGGCGCGGTCGCGCCCGTTTCGGTGCCCGGCGCGGACGCCGACGACGGCCCGGCCCGGTTCCGCCGGCACCTGGCCGACCAGCAGCCGGCCGAGCGCCAGGCCAGCCTGCTGGCCCTGATCCGCACCGAGACCGCGGCCCAACTCGGCCACGCCACGGCGACCGCGGTCGAACCCGCCCAGTCCTTCCGCGACCTCGGCTTCGACTCGATGGCCGCGGTCGGCCTGCGCAACCGGCTCGGCGAAGCAACCGGACTGCACCTGGCGGCCACTCTGGTCTACGACCACGAGACCCCCAAGGAACTGGCCGAACACCTGGCCTGTGCGCTGGCGGAGGCCACCGACCCGGTCCGGCCCGCCGCGGCGCCCGCCGATCCCGCGTCGCGGGAACTGCTCGGCTCGGTGTACCGACAACTCGCACTGCTCGGCAAGATGAAGGACGCGGAGGGCCTGCTGGCCGGCGCGGCGAGCCTGCGGGAGACCTTCGACGACCCAGGCCGGTACGCCGGCACCACGCCCTTCGCGACGCTCGCCCGCGGCGGCCCCGACCGGCCGGCGCTGATCTGCTTCCCACCCTTCGCCCCCGTCGAGGGCGCTCTGCAATTCGCCAGGCTGGCCGGCGGGTTCGACGGGTTCTGCGACACCTCGGTCCTGACCGTGCCGGGGTTCAAGCCGGCCGAACCACTGGCCGCGTCCCGCGACGTGCTCGTCGACGTCCTCACCGAGGCGGCCGTGCGCTGCGCCGCCGGCCGGCCCTTCGTCCTGCTCGGCTACTCGTCCAGCGGCTGGCTCGCCCACGAGGTGCGCATCAGGTTGGAGGCGCGCGGGAGTGGCCCGCAGGGCGTCGTACTGCTGGACACCTATCTGCCGGCCAGTATGCCGCTGCCGTTGCGCAAGGCCATGAACTACGAGGTCATCGTGCGGCGTCAGGCGTTCGCCGCGCTGGACTACACGGCCCTGACGGCCATCGGCACCTACCGCAGGATGTTCCGGGGCTGGGAGCCGGCCCCGGGCAGCGCGCCCACCCTGGTCGTCCGCCCGGACGAGTGCGTGCCGGGCTCGCCCGACGAGCCGGTGACCGTGCCCGACTGGCGATCCACCTGGCCGCACGCGCACGACCGGGCCCAGGTACGGGGCGACCACTGCACGATGATCGGCGAGCACGCCGCGGCCACCGCGGCCGTCGTCCGCGACTGGCTCACCACCCTCCCCGCCCGGTCGGACCACCCGGCCCCGACCGCCTGACCCGGGGCGTACGCGTCCCGCAAGGCAACCCGCCCCGTACGGGGACCCACCTCGTACCGGAACCCACCCCACGACCGCCCCACCGGCTCCCACCCACCGCGCAGCACCGCCACACCAACCCAACTCCAGCCCCGCCCCAAACCAGCCCCCAACCCAGCACCCACCCACACCCACACACCCCACTCACCCACCCGAAGAAAGCAGGTGTTCGTGTCCGAGCAGAGGGAGTCCCCGGTGGGCTCCGTCGTCGACGTCGATCTGGACCACCTCGTCAACAGGGCCGCCATCCTCGACGTCATCGCCGCCTACGGCCTGGCCTACGACTGCGGGGACTACGCGCGGCTGGGCGACCTGTTCACCGAGGACGCGCGGTACGCGTTCACGCCGGCCCCGGAGTCCTTCCCGCCGTACGTGGCGGGTCGGGCCAACATCGTGGCGGCGATGGCCGCGCTCCGCAGCCACCACGAGGAGACCCGCAAGGCGCACCAACGTCACTTCACCACCAACACCGTCATCACCCGGCGCACCGCCGACCGGGCCGAGGCGCGCTCGCTGATGACCGTCGGCTTCGCCTTCGAGGACGGCCACCAGGAGTTCAGCCGCAGCGGCGTCTACGCCGACGTGCTGGCCAAGGAGGGCGGCCGGGGGGGGGGGGGGGGGGGGGGGGGGGGGGGGGGGGGGGGG
>NZ_JBLIWA010000023.1:14187-47323 GCF_047525675.1 Streptomyces sp. 796.1
CCAGCCGCCACCTGTGGCTGATGGAGCTGCCGCCGCTGTTCGGCACCCTGCCGTCCGGCGACCGCTAGCCACCTCCCGCCGGTACCGCACCGACCTCAGAAAGGGCGACGTGATCCCCGTACTCGACCTCTTCCAGCTCTCGGCCGGCCCCGACGCGGAGAGCGAACTCGGGCGACTGGCCCGCAAGTACCCCGTCATCCGCACCCGCCAGACGGGCGGGATCGAGGCGTGGACCGTGCTGAGCGCCGCCCTCACCCGGCAGTTGCTCGCCGACTCCCGCGTCTCGAACGAACTGCATCCGCACGCCGCCCACGCGGCCCAGTCCCCGGACGGCGCCACCGTACTCTTCGAGCAGGACGACCCGGACCACGCCCGCTACCGCAAGCTGGTCGGCGCCGCCTTCAACTCCCGTGCCGTGCGCGGCCTGGAGACCCGCATGGTCGACATCGCGGGGCGGCTCCTGGACCAACTGGGGGACCGTGGCACGGTCGACTTCATCGAGGCGTTCGCCAACCCCTTCCCGCTGGAGGTGATCTGCGAGTTGCTGGGCGTCCCGGTCACCGACCGGCCGGTGTTCCAGACCCGGGTGGAGAACGTTGACTCGCCCGTCCCCGCCGTCCGCAAGGCTGCGCTGACCGCCTTCCTCGCCTACTGCGGCAGCCTGGTCGAGGCCAAGCGGCGGGAACCGACCGAGGACCTGCTGAGCGAGTTGGTGATGGCCAGGTTCGACGACGGCACCGCGCTCACCGACCTCGAACTGGTCGGCTTCTGCTCGGTCCTGCTCTTCGCCGGCCACGTCACCACCGCGTACGCCATCTCCAGCACCCTGGTCGAGCTGATCGTGCACGGCGACCAACTCGCCGCGCTGCGGGCCGACCCCGCGCGGATGGCCGACGCGGCCGAGGAGGGGTTGCGCTACCGCGGCTCGCTGCTCGCCACCACCAACCGGGTGGCCACCAGCGACATCGACGTCGGCGGGGTCCGCATCCGCCGCGGCGACCTGGTGCGCTTCCTGCTGGCCGCCGCCAACCGGGACCCGGCGGTACGGGCCGACCCGAACACCTTCGACATCGACCGGGCCACCCCGACGCACCTCGCCTTCGGCCACGGCCCGCACTTCTGCCTCGGGCAGCGGCTGGCCCGCCAGGAGATCAAGGTGGCCTTGACCGAGGTCGTCTCCCGGTTCGGCACGCTGGAGCTGCCGGTGCCGGCGGACGAGCTCCGCTGGCACCCGTCGGACTCCCTCCGCGGCCTGTCGGGACTGCCACTGCGCTACGCACGCTGAGTCGCGGGGACGGCCCCGCCCACGTGGCCGCTCGGCGACGCGGGCGCGCTGCTCCCCGCGCCCGGCGGGGACACGCCCGGCCGCTGTGCCGGGTCGCGCCCGCTGGCCCACCGGGCCCCGCGCCGGCCCGCCCTGGAGCGCTACCGCTCGGGGTCGGCCGGCGTGGGCTCGGCCAGCGCGGCGGCGGTCAGGGTGAGGTGGCGGGCCAGTACGTCGGCGGCGGTGTCGGCGTCGCGGGCCAACGCCGCCGCCTCCAAGCGGCGGTGCTCCGCGACGCCGTCCCGGTCCGGGGCGCGCCGGGCCGACCAGCGCCGGGCGAGTTCGCTCGCGGTCCACATCCGATCGAAGGTCTCCAGCAGGACCGGATTGCCGCAGCCATCCAGCAGTGTGCGGTGGAAGACCCGGTGCGCCTCGGCCCAGGCGCTGCTGTAGTGCGTGCCCTCGTCGGGCAGGTACGGCGGGGTGCGCGCCAGCCGGTGGTGGGCGGCCCGCACCCGGGCCTCCCAGTCCAGGTCCCCGCGCTCGATCGACAGCCGCAGCACCACCGGCTCGACGGCCCGGCGGGCCTCCGCGATCTCCTGCCAGCGGCGGTCGGAGTGGGCGGGCACGGCGAAGCCGCGGTTCGGCAGCCGATCGGCGAGCCCTTCCCCCACCACCCGCACCAGCGCCTCGCGCACCACGGCCAGGCTCACCCCCTGCGCCTTGGCGAGCTCCTGCGGCTTGAGGGCGTCGCCCGGGGCGAAGTCGCCGCGCATGATCGCGTCCCGCAGTCGTAGGTAGACCTGCTCGGAGAGCATCTGCTTCCCCGGCACGGCGGCGTGGTCGGCTCTCTGCGTCATGCGCCACACCATAGACGATCTGGGGCATAATCGATTATTTGTTGCCTTCCTTCTTGCCTCCGACTCCCGCCCTGCTCCCGGCGCCCGCTCTTGCGCTGCGGCTCCCGCGCTCGTGTCGGGCTCCGGCCTGTTGTCCTGGGCCTACCTGGCTCCCGGCCTGGGCCTGGGTGGCGTCGCAGGAAAGGCCGCGGCCGGGAACCAACACGCTGCTCTGCGCGAACAGGTCACGCACGTAGGTGGCCGATCGCCAGGGGTGGAGCTGGCTCAGACCGTCGTACGTGAACGGAACCTCTGGCTCCAGTCGTGCATGGGCAGCGGGGGCGCCGAGGCCGACGTCGGTGGTCCCGTGTGCGCTGTTGTCTGAGCAGGCTGTGACGGGGTTCGGCACCCGAGATGGCCTGTAGGCATGCCAGGTGCCGAACCGTCACGAAAGGCGCTCTCCCATGGCGGCGGATCGGCGTTCACAATCCTTGGTGTGCCACCACTCAAAGAGGTGGATACGGATCATGTTGGCGACTGATCTCACCACATGCGGGGCCGGGGCGCCGTCGAAGAGGATGCTGTCGGAGTTGTCTCGGGGGAGACGCACCCTCCACCGCTCGCCAAACGCCAGCAGTTCCAGCACCACATCGAAGCTGCGACCTCGCGAAACAACCTCGATCTCCTGTACGTCAAGCGTCGCGGAAGAGTCGTCCAGTTGCCCCATCAAGTGGGGCAAGAGAAGGTTGCGCACTCGATGCTCGTCGTCGGTTGGCATGCGTGACTCTTAGCAGAGCGTCTCTTCTTCTGCCAACTTATTCGGCTTGTAGGCCGTAATGATGCCTTGCGGATCGATTTTGGGGTTCTTTCCGTAGTACCTGGGGTTAGTTACCACTTTGAATGCAGTGGGCGGGCACTGTATCCGAACGTCTTCGTAGATGCGTTCACCAGGCATATCTCTCGTGATGATGCCGCTCCAGATTGTACGGCTGATTTTTTTGTCAAAGGTGGCGCTCCACCGCCCCCTGGCGACCAGGTGTCGATACCCCCAGTCCTTATTTCCGCAACGCAGATAGACCTTGCCGGGGCCGCGATAATAGGTTTTCGCGATGGTCGCCTGGCTCTTGTCCTTGCAGTTGACGGCTAATGCGGCGAGTGTCTCTGACGGTTCTGTGTCAGCCGGCGCGGGCGGCAGGAGCGGCTCTTCCCCGGTCAGCCCGAGCTCCTCGGGGGTTTCGTCGCCGGACAGGACGGGGGGATCAGTACCCTCATCATCGGCGGATACTGCTATCTCAACAGCAGGCGTCTGGGCCACAGCGGGCGACACCAGTGCCGACATGCTCATTACGCTAACGAAAACAATCAACTTCAAGCGAGGTGATCTCAAAGTTTCTCCTCGTGCTTGCTTTCGGGCTCGGTCGGTTCTTTTTATTCTCTGCGCTCCGTATTGATCGACCGGAATTCCTTACTCCGGCCGAATGTGCATCCTTAGTTGGCGCGATTTGGTATGAGGCTGTGGGCAGTCGCGAATTCCCTTGCGGCGCCGGTAGGTGGACCGATCGAAGGCGGGCTGACGGACGCCGTGTAAGTCACGGTTGGTTCGGCCGGTGATCTGGTCGACGCGTTCGGGCATGGAGTGGGGGATGCCGCGTCTGCGTAGGCAAGTGCGGATCTCGCGGTCCGCGGACGACCGGGCCCGGTTCAGGGCACGTTGATCGGGCCCATCGCCTGCTTGAATCGGGTGCAGACGTCGATGTTGCCACCTGAGAGGCCGATGCCGAGCGGGCGGCCGAGTCCATCGCAGCCGAGGTCGTCTTTCGTCTCAGTCCACCTCAGGATCGCCCGAGCGTGATCACCCGCTCCCGTCCCGGCCGACTGCCCCCTTGCCCCCGCTCCCGCGCATACGACACATGGAGCCGCGGAAGCGCGAAGTCGCCGGCCTTCCCTCGGACACGGCCCCTCGGACACGGCCCCTCGGACACAGCCCCTCGGGCACGGCCCCCTCCAACGCCCCCCCGCACATGTGGGGAGCTTGCACGCAGCATTGCGCGAAGTTGTCCCCAGAATTCCTCTCGTGTACGGCCCTTTGTCGTTGTGTGAACAAGGGGATCGCCAGTCGCTCATCAGCCCGTATATGCCGACATCTGGTGTGTGACAGGTGCACGTTCATTGATGCAGGGTCAGCGCTCAGCAAGGACCTGACCGTTGTTCGTTGGCTCGGCGTCTGTCGGGCCAACTCCCCCGCAACAAAGGAGTGTCACGTGTCCAGCACCTCCCGCACCCCCCGCGCAGCCCGCTCCGCCACCGCGGTCGCCGGACGCAGAAGCCGGCGTGCCCTGGCCCTGTCGGGCGGGGCGGCCACCCTCGCCGCCGCGCTGCTCGCCACCGGCTTCACCGCCGGTACGGCCGGCACGGCCAGCGCCCAGCAGACGGAGCACGGCCCGGCGGCGACCGCCACCGCGCTCGGGCTCGACGCCCAGGAGAAGCTCGTCGTCAAGGACACGATCAAGGACGCCGACGGCACCACGCACACCCGCTACGAGCGCACCTACGCGGGCCTTCCGGTGCTCGGCGGCGACCTCGTCGTGCACCGTGCGGCGAACGGTGACGTCAGGGACGTGACCCGGGCGACGGAGGCCCGGCTCGCGGTGCCCTCGCTCCAGCCGAAGCTGGCCCCGAAGGCCGCCGCGGCGAGCGCGCTGCGCGCCGCCACCGCGGACGTCGACGACGCCGCCGCCGACCAGGCGCCGCGCAAGGTGATCTGGGCCGCGTCCGGCAAGCCCGTCCTCGCGTACGAGACCGTGATCGGCGGCGTCCAGCAGGACGGGACGCCCAGCCGGCTGCACGTGGTCACGGACGCCAACACCGGCCGGGAGCTCTACCGCCACCAGGCCATCCACAACGGCACCGGGACCAGCCAGTACAGCGGCACGGTGCCCATCGCGTCGAAGAAGCAGGGCAGCACCTACCAGCTCACCGACACCGGTCGCGGCGGCCACACCACCTACGACCTCAAGGGCGGCCAGAGCGGCAGGGGCACGGTCTTCACCGACGCCGACGACAAGTGGGGCAACGGGCTGCCGACCAACAACCAGACGGCGGCCGTCGACGCGGCCTTCGGCGCGGCCACCACCTGGGACTTCTACCTGAAGACCTTCGGCCGCAACGGCATCAAGAACGACGGCAAGGCCCCGTACAGCCGGGTGCACTACGGCCGCAACTACGTCAACGCGTTCTGGGACGACAACGCCTTCGCCATCACCTACGGCGACGGCGCGGGCAACAAGAAGCCGCTGACCTCGCTCGACGTGGCCGGCCACGAGTTCAGCCACGGCGTGACCTCGGCCACCGCCGGCCTGGAGTACAGCGGCGAGTCCGGCGGTCTCAACGAGGCGACCTCGGACATATTCGGTACCGGCGTCGAGTACAGCGCGAACAACGCCAACGACCGGGGCGACTACCTGATCGGCGAGAAGATCGACGTCAACGGGAACGGCACGCCGCTGCGTTACCAGGACAAGCCGAGCCGGGACGGCCGGTCGGCCGACTACTGGTCGCCCGGGGTGGGCAACCTCGACGTCCACTACTCCTCCGGCGTGGCCAACCACTTCTTCTTCCTGCTGTCCGAGGGCAGCGGCAAGAAGGTCATCGACGGGGTCAGCTACGACAGCCCCACCAAGGACGGGTCCACGGTCACCGGCATCGGCCGGGACAAGGCCCTGAAGATCTGGTACTCCGCACTGACCAAGTACTTCACTTCCACCACCGACTACCACGAGGCGCGTGAGGGCACCCTGAAGGCCGCCACCGACCTCTACGGCGCCGGCAGCACCGAGGTCAAGGCCGTCGACGCGGCCTGGGCCGGGGTCAACGTCAAGGGCTGACCCGGCGGGCTACCCGGGGCGGGGCCACCCGCTCCGGCGCCCGCCACCAGCGGCCCGGCCGGCCGACACCCGGCACGCACCGCAGGACCGGCCGCGCCGCACCCGCCCATACGCGAACTGCACACCGTACGAACACCGCACATCGGGCGGTGCCCAGGGTTGGTCCACCCCGGGCACCGCCCTCGTGCGTGGGGCGGCGGGTGCGCCGGCCGGTCACCGGGGCGCGGGCTCCCGCGCCCCCGCGGACCGTGGGCCGGCGCCGGTCACCGCAGGTCGACCTGGAGCACCTTGTCGATGCTGGGCTGGCCGGCACCGAAGACGTTGCTGGTGGTCAGCCACAGCGAGTTGGTGCCCGGCACCTTCTCGACGGTGCGCAGTCGCCCGTACTCGCCGGCGTAGTACGACTCGGGGGTGCCGGTCCCGGTGCTGGTCAGCGGCACCCGGTAGAGCCGCTGGCCGCGCTGGGCGCCCAGGTAGACGGCGCCGTCCGCGTACGCGAGGCCGCTCGGCGACGCGTCGCTGGTCTTCCACTGCTGCTCGGGGTTGGTCATGCCCGGGGTGGTGCACGCGCCCTCGCACACCGGCCAGCCGTAGTTCTGGCCCGGCTTGATCAGGTTGAGCTCGTCGAAGGCGTTGTTGCCGAACTCCGCCTCCCAGAGCCGGCCCTTGTTGTCCCACGTCAGGCCCTGCGGGTTGCGGTGGCCGTAGGAGTAGACGAGGGTGCCGAACGGGTTGCCAGGGGCGGGCTTGCCGTCCCGGGTCAGCCGGAGGATCTTGCCGTTCAGCGACTCCTTGTTCTGGGCGTTCGCCGAGTCGAAGGCGTCACCCGTGGTCGCGTACAGGAAGCCGTCCGGGCCGAACTGGAGCCTGCCGCCGTTGTGGAAGCGGTGCTTCTTGATGCCGGATACCAACACCTTGTAGTCGCTCAGTGTGGTGCCGTCGTACGTCATCCGCACGATGCGGTTCTCGTTCTCGGCCGAGTGCATCAGGAAGATGTGGTGGTCGCGCCGCCAGTTGGGAGAGACGGCCACGCCCATCAGGCCGCCCTCGCCGTTGGTGGTCACCACGTTGGGGACCGTGCCGACCTCGGTGCGCTTGCCTGCCCTGGTCAACTGGAAGACCTTGAACGACTCACGTTCGGTGATCAGCGCGGAGCCGTTCGGCAGCCAACTCAGCCCCCAGGGGAGGGCCCAGCCGTCGGAGACGCTGCGGACCGCGGAGGGGACGGAGTTGCCGTGGTGCCCGCCGGACAGCGCGGCGGCCGGCCCACTCTGGCCGGGAAGTTGGCCGGATGGTGCGGTGGCGCTGTGGCTTGCGGTGCTGCGGTGGGTGGCGCTCGCCGCGGTGCCGGTCGCCGCGGTGGCGGTGAGCAGCCCCGCCGTCAGCGCGGTGGTGGCGGTCAGCGCGAGCATCGTGCGCCGGCGGGTCTGCCGGGAAGTGCGGGGGGCCCTGGCCATGGAACGTTCCTCCTAGGGGGTGGGAGTTCGTGCACGGTGGCGGGGGCGGTGCGCTGCGGTGACGCGGTGCGCGAAGGACGGGAGGCGACGCCTCGGCGGTGCGGGGGCCGTCCTACGACAGGTCTGTGGTGGGGGGTGGGGGCTGCGGTGGGGCGGCTGCCGTGGGTGGCCGCCTGACGCAGCGAAGGGCAGTACGGGGAAATGTAAGGAAGGCTTCCGGAGTCGTCAACAGCTCTTGACTGTCGTCACATGGATCGCGATTCTGCAACGGGAGCCCCAACGGTCATCCGCAGGAAGTCCGTGCTCCCCAGGCGTAGTTGAGCGCAAGCGTCACCAGGGTTACCGACCCGGTCGGCACCTCGTACCGGGCCGTGCGACACCGTACGAAGGCACCATCCGATTCCTTCACACGCTGCGGTTGTCCGGTCCGGTCCGGCCCCGTCCCGGACGGGTGCACGCGACCGGGGTGCGGGCCCGTGCGGCGGACGCGAAACCAGCAACGCAGCGAAGGCCGAGCAAGCCGAGCAAGCCAACAAGGCCACAGAAGGCTGAGAAGGGCAGGTATGGCTCATGTCTGAATCCGTACAGCAGGCGGTCGAGCAGCAGGCGCGGTCCGTGGACCCCGCGGTTTCGGCGGGCGAAGGGGCGACCGGCTGGCAGACGCCTGACTACACGGTCGTCGAGACCGGGCTCGAAGTCACCGCGTACTCGCTGAACAACCGTTAGTCGGCGCCGTGCTGCTGCGGGTACTGGGAACCGCGGCGGGCGGCGGCATACCACAGTGGAACTGCGCGTGCCCCAGTTGCACCGGGGCGCGCGCTCACCCTGTCCGGCGCCGCCGTCACGCCTCGCTGGCCGTACGGGCCGCGGAGGACCGTTGGTACATCGTGAACGCGACACCCGACATCGGGGACCAGATCGAGGACTGTCCACCGCTGCTGCCCGCGCCCGGCACCCGCCGCTCCCCGGTGGCCGGAATCGTGCTGACCGACGCCGAACTCGACCACACCCTGGGCATCGCCCGACTGCGCGAGGCGGACGGCTTCGAGGTGCTGGCCACCGACGCCGTGCGCGGCGCCCTGGTGACCCGGCTCCGGCTCGATGCGATCCTCGCGCCCTACACCGACCTGCGCTGGCGCGCCCTGGCCACGGAACAGGTGGCGCTCGCAACGCCTGCCGCGCCGGCGGCCGGAGCGCCGACACCGACCGCCACCGCGGTCGAGGGCTGCCCGATCGCGGTCAGCGCCATCCCCGTATCGGGCAAGCGTCCGCGCTACGCCGCCGTGGACGCCGAGACGGCCCCGAACGCGGCCGAGCGGACCGGCCGGGCAGGCGACGACCACTGGTCCGTCGCGCTGCGGATCACCGACCGGACCTCGGGCGGCACCCTGCTGTACGCGCCGGCGGTCGCCACCTGGTCGGCAGAGCTCGCGGACGCGGCGGCCGACGCCGACTGCGTGATCGTGGACGGCACGTTCTGGGACGACGAGGAGCCGCGCCGTACCGGGATCGGTCAGCGCACCGCCACCGGCATGGGCCACCTGCCCGTCGTCGGCCCCGGCGGCACCGCCGAACGGCTGGCCGAGCTGCCCGCCCGCTGTCTGTACACCCACCTGAACAACACCAACCCGCTCGTGGACCCGGCCGCGGCCGAACACCGCCGGCTGGCCGAGTGGGGCATCGAGGTAGCCGCCGACGGGATGGTGATCGAGCTGTGAGCACTGCCGCGCCGCGGACCGGCAGCGGACCGCAACCCGTCGACGGGCAGGGAAGGGGATCGGGAGTGGGTACGGAGACCGGCGCGCCGGACGACCTGGCGGCGCGCCTTGACGGAGACCTGACCGAACGCCTGACCGGACGCCTGACCGGAGATCCGGCCGGCCCCCCGGCCGGATGCGGAGCGGCGGCCAGGGCCGCCTTCGAAGCACGGCTACGGGCCGTCGCCAGGGGCCGCTACCACGACCGGCACCCCTTCAACCTGCGCATGCACCAGGGCGAGCTCACCCCCGACGAGCTGCGCACCTGGGTCCTCAACCGCTTCCACTACCAGCGCCACATCCCGATCAAGGACGCCCTGGTGCTGTCCAAGCTGGCCACCCGCGAGCAGCGCCGGACCTGGCTGCGCCGCATCCAGGACCACGACGGCCGGGCCGAGAACGAGGGCGGTATCGAGAACTGGCTGCGGCTCGGCGAGGCCGTGGGGCTCGACCGCGCGTTGCTGCTCTCGGGCGAGGGCGTGTTGCCCGGCGTCCGGCTCGCGGTGGAGGGTTACGTCAACTTCTGCCGGCTCGGTTCGCCGCTGGAGGCGGTCGCCGCCTCGCTGACCGAACTGTCGGCCCCGGACATCATGGTCACCCGCATCGACGCCTTCGAACGCCACTACCGGTGGATCGACCCGGCCGGGCTCACCTACTTCCGCCGCCGGGAGCAGGAGGGGCGGCGGGACGGCGGGGAGGCGCTGGCCCTCGTCCTGGACTGGGCCGATGACCCCAGGGAACAGGATCGGGCGGTGGCCGCACTCGCCTTCAAGTGCGACGTGCTGTGGTCGCTGCTGGACGCGGTGGCGAACGCCGCGTCGGCCGACCCCGCCGCGGGCGACGACCTGGCGGGGCGGTGACCGTGAGCGCGCCCCGGCAGGCCACGACTGCTTCCGTGCAGCCGGCGACGGCCGGACCGGTCCACCCGACCACGGCCGGCCCCGCACACCCGGTGACGGCCGGCCCTACGCACCCGGTGACGGCCACCCCCGCGCAGCCGACGACGGCCGAGCGGCCGGGCCCCGGCGGGGAGGGCGCCGCACCGGCCACTCGCGCCGCCGGGCCGGTGATCGACACAGCCTGGCGACCCGCGCTCTCCGCTTCCGTCCTGCTGCGCCGCGACCGGGTGCGCCAGGCGGACCTGTTGGTGCTGCCCGAGCGGGTGGTGGTGCTGGCGGGCAGCGCGGCCGAGGTGCTACGGCTGTGCGACGGGCGGCGCGATGTCGCCACGCTCGTTGCGGAGTTGGCGGGACGCCACCCCGGCGCGCCGGTCGCGGATGAGGTGCCGCGCTTCCTGGCCCGGTTGCGGGACGAGGGGTGGCTGCGGTGAGCGAGACGCCCGCGCGCCCCTGGGCGCTGCTCGCCGAACTCACCCACGGCTGCCCGCTGCACTGCCCGTACTGCTCCAACCCACTCGAACTGACCCGCAGATCACGCGAGTTGAGTACGGACGACTGGCGCAGGGTGATGCGGCAGGCCGGTGACTACGGAGTGGTGCACACCCATCTGTCCGGTGGGGAGCCGTTGCTGCGCAGCGATCTGGTGGAGATCGTCACAGCCGCCGACGACGCCGGTGTCTACACCCAGCTCGTCACCAGCGGCGTGGGGCTCACCGAGGGCCGGCTCGGCACCCTGGTGGACGCCGGGTTGCGCAGCGTGCAGCTCTCGGTCCAGCACGTCGACCCCGAACGCTCGGACCGGATCGCCGGCTACCGCTCGTTCACGGCCAAGGAGCGCGCGGCCGAGCTGGTGCGGAAGACCGGGCTGCCACTCGGGGTCAACGTGGTGCTGCACCGGGACAACCTGGATGCGGTGGAGGAGATCGTGGACCTCGCCGTGGACTGGGGCGCGGAGCGGATCGAGCTCGCCAACACCCAGTTCTACGGGTGGGCCCTGCGCAACCGGGCGGCGCTGTTGCCCGCCCGGGAACAGGTGGTGCGGGCCAGCGCCGCGATCGAACGCCGGCGGGCCGAACTCGCCGGCACCATCGAGCTGGTGTGGGTGGTCCCGGACTACTTCGACGGCGTCGCCAAGCCCTGCATGGGCGGTTGGGGCGCGGTCTCGCTGACGGTCGCGCCGGACGGCACGGCGCTGCCCTGCCCGGCGGCCTCCGTACTGCCAGGGCTCGACCCGCCCAACGTCCGGGACCGGTCGCTGGCCTGGATCTGGGAGTCGTCGCCGGCGTTCCGCAGGTACCGCGGCACGGAGTGGATGTCCGAACCCTGCCGGAGCTGCGCGCACCGGGAGAGCGACTTCGGCGGCTGCCGCTGCCAGGCGTACGCGCTCACCGGAGATGCCGCGCGGACGGACCCGGCCTGTGCGCTCTCGCCCGACCACGCCCTGGTGCGCGCGGCTGCCGACGCTGCGAGTGAACCCCCAGCGGCGGCCGGACCAGCAACCCGCCCGCTGCTCCCGCTGACCGTATCCCCACCGACGCCCACCGGCTCCACCCCGCCCGAGCCGGGCCAGGCCCCGTACGTCTACCGCACCCCGGCCACCACCGGCCGCACCCGCCCACCCGCATCGGCCACCCCGCAGGGCCCGACCACCCGGCAAGCTCCGGCCACCCCGCAGGGTTCGCCGACCTCCCAGAGTTCGCCCGCCCCGCAAGGCCCAGCCGCTCCCCACCCCGCCGAACCCGGCGCGCCGCACGGGCCGGCGGCCGAGCCACCCACCGACGCGAACCCCTGACGGCCCCGGGTCGGGCCCGGGTGGCGTCGCGTGGGCCGTCGTCCGGGCCCTCAGGCGGGCAGCGACGGGTCGACCACGAAACTGATCTCGATGACCTGGCCGGGGAAGGTGAGCGCGGCGACGCCGACGACCGTGCTGACCGGTCGGTGCGCGCCGAAGTAACCCCGGTTCCCGTCCGCCGTCGCCTGTGCGTGCCGGGGCAGGTCCACCACGTACAGCGTCTGCGAGACGATCTGGTTGCGGGTGACGCCGTAGTGGGCCAAGATCCGGTCGAAGTTGGCGTACGTCAGGCGCAGTTGGGCCGTGAAGTCGTCGGGGCAGCGGAATTCGCCCGCCTCGTCCAGGGCGAGTTGGCCCGAGACGTGGATCAGCCCGCCGGACCTGATGGCCTGTGCGTAGCCGAAGTCGGCCTCGGCCGGGACCTGGTGCTGGAAGACGTCCGATGCGGACACGGTCATGTGGTTCTCCCTCGGTGATGATCTTCGGTGGGGCGCTGCGGCACGGGTCCGGCCCAAGTGGCCGACGGCCCGCGAGAGGCCCGGCGGCACCGGCGGCTGCGATGGGCCAGGCCCCTGGCTCCGCCGTCGAGAGCGCGCCCCGTGCTCTCTTGCGGATACTCAGGAACCGTAGGAGAGTCACCGCCGTACGGGAAGAACGCACTTATCGGTGACGGAGGTACCTCATGGTGACCAAGGAGCTCAAGGGTCAGCCGGACAACGCTGATCTCAGGCGGGTGGACTCGATGGCGCGGGAGATCTTCTCGGACGTCGCCAACAAGTGGGCGTTTCTGATCATCGAGGCACTGGGCGATGACACCCGGCGCTTCAGCGAGTTGCGCAACGAGGTCGAGGGCATCAGCCACAAGATGCTCACCCAGAACCTGCGCATGTTGGAGCGCAACGGCCTGGCGACCCGCACCGTCCACCCCACCGTCCCGCCGCGCGTCGAGTACGCCCTCACCGAACCCGGCCGGGCGCTGCGCGCCACCGTCGACGGCATCTGCGGCTGGACCCGCCAGTACCTCGACCACATCGAAGCCGCCAGGGAGCACTTCGACGGGTGACCGGCGGGCGTCCCCCGCCGCCCGCCACGGAAGACGGCCGCCGGCCACGGAAATCGGCTGTCGCCGACCGCACTCGCGACGTAATATCTGCTTCCGTAAGACGCCTATTACGGGTCGCGGTGGCGGTCCGTCCCCCGGGAGGGTCGATGGTCGCCGACACCGTGCGTACGTGGGCGAAGGGCTGGGCCGTCTCGCGTCGCTGTCCGGCGCCGGTCGCCAAGCCCTGGGGGCTGTACATCGAGGTGGTCGGCAGTGCCCGGGAGGTGGGGCGACACCTCCTGCCCGAGGTGGACGTGTCGCTGGTCCGCGCCGCGGCACTGTCGGTGACCGAGCCGCGGACCTGGCTGAAGATGCCCGCCGAACCCGAACGCATCGAACCCTGGCTGCCGGCGGGTTGGGCGGTGGTGTGGGAGGGCACCGGGCATCTGATGGTCACGGACCTGGCGCCGTCGGAGCAGCCGCCGCCCGCGGGTTACACCGCAGAGGTGGAGGTCGTCGGCGACGTGATCGTCGTACGGGCGCGGGACGCGGCCGGTGAGCGGGCCGCCCAGGGGCAGATCGCGCTGGTCGGGGAGGCCGCGATCGCCGACCAGGTCGTCACCGATGAGGCCCATCGGCGGCGCGGCCTCGGCCACTTCGTGATGCGCACGCTCGCCAGCCAGGCCCTGGAGCGCGGCGCTCACCTCGGAGTCCTCGGCGCCACTGACGACGGGCGCGCGCTCTACGAGACGTTGGGTTGGAAGAAGCACGCCACGCTGGCGGAGTGCGCGTACCGCGCCCAGGGGTAGGGCGTACGGCGTGCAGGGTCGGGGCTCGTGCGGCATACGGGGTTGACGCTCCCACCGGCTACGGAGCGGATGCGCCTGTCGCGTACGGGGGTGGTGCGCGGGGGCACCCGCTGCCCCGCTGCTCACCGGGCCGGTTGTCTCGGCGGGCAGCGGTCGTGCTCCGGCCGGGGTCGTAGGTGCAGTCTTCGGTCGGGCGTTCGCCGGCTTGGCAGCAGGGGCCTGGATGCGGGTTCCCGGGAAGGTGTGTGCAGGCCGGGAGGGTCGCTGCGAGCGGCGCGGAGGTCGAGGTGCCCTGGTGTCGGGGGCGGGCGGGTTGGCTGGTGTCTCGCCCTCCGGGCGCCAGCCGGTGCAGGTCAACCCGGTGCTCAACAGGTCACTGCCCAAAGGGCGTTGACCGCGGGCAGGCCACGAACAAGGCTGGTTCAACGTTAAACCAAAATGGTCCATGCTGGGCGATGAGCCGACGACCCACCGGGTGTCGGCGGCACACCCACTCCCATGCCAGGAGATGAACCAGCATGAGCCAGAACCTTCCGCTGCGCCTGCACCACCACGCGTGGATCACCGAGGACCAGGAAGCCAACCGCCGCTTCTACGAGGAGGTGATTGGCCTGCCGCTGGTCGCCACCTGGAGCGAGCGCGACGTGCTCTTCGGCGCCGAGCGCTCGTACTGCCACACCTTCTACGGACTCGCCGACGGCGGTGCGCTCGCCTTCTTCCAGTTCGCCGACCCCAAGGACACCGCGGAGTACAAGACCCAGATCAACTTCACCCCCTTCCGGCACATCGCCTTCAAGGTCGAGCAGGACGTGCAGGACGCCATCGGCGAGCGCATCGCCGCAGCCGGCATCGCGGAGCCCGACACCTTCGTCATGGACCACGGCTTCTGCGTCTCGCTGTACGTCACCGACCCCAACGGGCTGATGCTGGAGTTCGCCGTCGACCACCCCGACGCGGACGCCATCAACGCCACGCGCCGCGAGACCGCCCACGCCGACCTCGCCCGCTGGCTCGGCGGTGACCACGCGAGCAACAACGACTGGCGCTGACCCCGGCCCGGGTGTCCGGGGCGGCGGTGCGGGGCCGGCCGTAGACCCACCCCCTGGGCGACGGCCGACCCCGCTGCCTACCGGTCCAACGCCCCGCCCAATGAGGCGAGTTGACGGACCATCGGCTGCGCCATCGTACTGCTGGCCCGGATGTGGGTCAGGCCGCTGGTCGGTCGGCCAGGAAGGCGCGGACCCGCTCGTTGACCTCGTCGGGCCGCTCGATGAACGGGAAGTGGCCCGCCCCCTTGAGCAGCAGCCCGTCCGACCCGGCCGGCAGCGCGGCGACGATCTCGGTCAGGGACTCCTCGGTGACGCTGGGGTCCTCGGTGCCGTGCAGGTACAGCGTGGGCTGGGTGGGGAGTTCGGAGAGTAGGGCGCCGCCCTCCCAACGGTCGGTGCCGAAGGTGTCCACCGGGAAGTTCTGCCGGTAGAGCTCAAGCGCCAGCCGCAGCCTCGCGGGCTCGCGCACGGTGTCCTTGCCGGCCTCGATGTCCTCGGTGAGGTCGACACCGGGCACGTTGCCGCTCCAGTAGTCCCAGAGCCACTCCAGATAGGCGAAGTCGTCCTGCGGCACGATCTGTTCGGCCACCGCCATCTGGAAGAAGAAGAAATGGCCCAGCTTGTGGATCATCGCCGGGTCGAGCGGCCGGAGGAAGCGCAGCGGCGGAATGGTCGCCACCACCGCCTTCGACCAGCGCTCCGGTGCCTGGTTGAGGGCGCCCCAGGTGGCGTACGCGCCCCAGTCGCTGCCGATGATCACCGCGTTCGCGTCGCCGCCCAGCGCCTCGTGCAGCGCGTTGGCGTCGGTGGCGAGGTCGGCCACGGTCATGCTGCCGTCCGCGGGGAGCCCGGTGGGGGCGAAGGCGCGGAGCGACGGGGCCACGGCCCGGTATCCCGCATCGGCGAGGACCGGTATCAGGTGGCGGTAGATGCGCGGCGTCTCGACCATGCCGTGTAACAGGAGGGCCAGCGGGCCGTCGCCCTGCTCGACGTACGAGAAGTCGATCCCGTTGGCGGTGATGCGGTGGTGACGCATGACGCCAGCCTTTCGTTGAGAGAGGAGTGGAACGAACGTTCCAGCGTGAGCATACACACTTCCTGGAATGAACGTTCCACCGATAGGCTGGGCGCATGGTTGCAACACTGGGCACACGGGCGCGCATCCTGGACGTGGCCTCGCGGCTGATGATGCGGCAGGGTTACGAGGGCACCGCGATCAAGCAGATCGCCACCGAGGCACAGGTCGCGCTCAGCTCCGTCTACCACTTCTTCCCCGGCGGCAAGCAGGGGCTGGCCACCGAGGCGGTGCGGCACGCGGACGAGCACTTCGCGCAGATGCTCCAGGACGCGCTAGCCAGCAAGGATGACCCGGCTGAAGCGGTGGTCGCGCTGGCCTGGGTGGTGGCCGAGTACCTGCGCGACTCCGACTGGCAGGACGGCTGCCCCATCACGGCCACCGCGCTGGAGACGGTGGGCCGGATTCCGGAGATCCAGCAGGCCGTCGAGGTGGCGTTCGAGCGGTGGCGTGGGTTGGTCGCGGACAAGCTGCGCCGGTCGGGCTTCGCCGAGGCCGACGCCCAGGAGTTGGCGCACACGGTGATCAACACCCTGGAGGGCGCCGAACTCTCCGCCCAGGTCTCCCGTACGCCCGAGCCGATGGAGATCGCCGGCCGGCACCTGGCCCGGTTGATCAACTCGTACCGCTAGCGGGCCGGAGCGGGGCGGGCTGCGTCGGGTCGGGGTGGTCCGGGTGTCCGATCGGGCTGGGCTGCCGTGGGGTGGCGCGGGTCGGCCTGGTGGGGCTGGCGTGAGCGGGTTGGGCGGGGTCGGGCAGGGTTGGACAGGCTGGTACGGCTGGCGGCTGGTGTCCCGAAGTGGAGGCCGGCTGGTTGCCCCGGTGTGACGGCTTCATGCGAAGCACCCCAACACGGCCATGCGGGGCGCGAGTTGAGGTGCTATCGGGTCGAGCGGTCCGTGGTCAGGGCGCGGCGGGTGACCCCGTGATTTGCTCGGGAGGACAGGGCGGCAGGTCGGCCGCGTCCAGCAGGCTGTGGACGGGGCCGAGCGTGGGTTGGGTCGCCGGGTCGAGCTCGTCGACCATGACGCTGCACCCCACCCAGGTGGCCCCGCACTCCTCGACGATGTCCTTGACCGTGACGGCCTGGCTGCCGGTCTCGATCCAGTCGTCGACCATCAGCACCCGATCGGTCGGGCCGAGGGCGGAACGCTGGAGGTGCAGCCGGTGGCGGAGGTTGCGGTAGTCGGGCCCGGTCTCGCGGACGAGCTTCTCGCCGGGGAAGAGGCCACCGTCCTTGCGCACCGGGACGAAGCCCACCCCGAGCGCCACGGCGACCGCGCCACCTAGCAGGAAGCCGCGGGACTCCACCCCACACACGGCTGTGACCTGCGCGTCCCGGAACGGTTCGGCGAGGCCGGCCACGATGCCGGCCAGCGCCTGCGCGTCCCGGAACACCCCCCAGACGTCGACATGCCCATCGATCCAACGAACATACTCAAGGGTGAGATCACGCGCGGCGGTGGTCATACCGGGAGTGTTCAGTGACCGCGGGCGCGGAGCAAGTCAATTTCTGCGGGTGTCCCGCCGCGCCCCCACGACCGTCCGTGCCGTGCCCCCACCACGTCCCCTGCGCGCCCCCGCCCCGTCTCCGACGCGTTCCCGATCGCCCTCCACGGACCGTGGCAAGGGTGCTGCGGGGCGTGCGGGCCGGGCGCGCCGACTCCCGGCGACGTGCCCGGCCCGCACACCCGCGGCGCTACGCTACGCCTCGCCGCCGCCGGATGCGCCCTCGCCGTCGCGCTCGTAGACGATGCGCCCGTCAAAGACGGTGAGGTCGATCGGCAGATCGGGGATGTCGTGCGGATCGGCGGCGCGCAGATCGCCCCCGATGACGCACAGGTCGGCGGCCTTGCCCGGCTCGATGGTGCCCTTCCACTCCTCGGCGAAGTCCTGCCTGGCCGCGTTGACGGTGTACGCGCGCAGCGCGGTCTCCAGGGAAACGCGCTGGTCAGGACCGCTGACGCGGCCGGTGGCCTTGGACTCGCGCAGCAGCATGGCGGCAATGCCCTGACGCCAGTTGGGCTGGGTGATCGGGGCGTCGGAGCCGACGCACACGGCGATGCCGGCCTCGGCGGCCGACCGCACCGGCCACTGGTAGTCCGACCTGGCGCTGCCCACGATGTCGTCCATCAGGTCGGCGATGGTCCACTTGATGGCGGGGTTCATGTTGATTCCGTAGCCGTGCTCGGCCAGCTTCGCCAGGCTCTGCGGTGAGGCGAAGTCGCCGTGGATGACGTAGTGCCTGGCGTCCGGGCGCGGATGTGCCGCGTTCGCCGCCGCGAACGCGTCGACCACCGCGTCGATCGCCCGGTCGCCGGTCACGTGCACGCCGAGTTGGTACCCGGCCGCGTGCGCGACCCGGATCATCTCGGCCAACTCGGCCTCCTTCAGCCCGGCGTCGGCGCCGTGCACGCACAGCGCCCCGTGGCCACCGCCGGTGTACGGCTCGTGCATCCACGCCGTCTCGTTCGGCGGCACGCCGTCCGCGAACACCTTGATGCCGATGATGGCCAGCCTCCGGGCGTCCACCTCATCGGGCACGGCGAGCCCGCGCAGCCCCGAGGTCACCTCGGCCGCCGAGCCGCCCATCGGGGCCGGCAGCAGCAACACCCGTACCCGTGACTCCAGTTCACCTGCGGTGGCCAGCTCCACATAGGCGTCCAGGGTGCCGGTGTCCAGACCGCCACCGAGGATCTCGGCGCCGCCCGGGCCGAGCCCCGGCTCGGTGTAGCTGGTGATGCCCTCGGCGTGCAGCGCCGCCACCGCCGACCGGATCGCCGCCTTCCGCTCGGCGACCGTCGCCGGCGGCACCAGCCCCTGCACGAGCGCCTGGGCGGTCTCCTTGAGGATGCCGGTGGGCTCGCCCGCGGCGTCGGTCTCGATCACCCCGCCCGAGGGCGACTCGGTGCCGCGGGTGATCCCCGCCAGCTCCAGGGCCTTGGAGTTGACCCAGACCATGTGGCCGGAGAAGTCGGTCAGGCAGACCGGGTGGTCGGGTGCCGCGGCGTCCAGGTCGGCGCGGCGCGGCCGGCGCTCCGGGTCGGCCAGGCACTCCGCCAGATAGCCGTTGTCCCAGCCGAGGCCGGTGATCCAGGCCCCGGCGGGCGTCTGGGCCGCGGCCTGGCGCACCGCGTCGGCGATGTCGCTGATCGAGCGCACGGCCGGGTGGCTGATGTCCAGTGCGAACGGCGGGCTGGTGAGGGCCCAGGCCGCGGCGTGCAGGTGGGAGTCGTTGATCCCCGGCAGCACGGTCCGCCCGGCCAACTCGACCACCCGGGTCGTCGGCCCGGCGTACGCCGCGATCTCCGCGGCGCTGCCCACGGCGAGGATGCGGCGGTCGCGCACGGCGACCGCCTGGGCGACGGTGAACGCGGCGTCGATCGTCAGCACGTCGCCGCCGGTCAGGATGAGGTCCGCTGTCTCCGGCATCGGTGGCCCTTCTGGCTGTGAACGGTGGGGGAGTGGGGGTGCGCCCGGCGGGAACGGGGCACGGGTGGCGGGTGGTTCGGCAGTTCGGTCGGGCCCGCAGGGTGGCCGAGCGGCGCGGCGTACGGCAGGAGCGGCCCGCCGGCCGTGGTGCAGGTCAGCGAGGTGGCGTACGGGCGGCGGAGGCCGCGTAAGAGAGGGGGTCGGGGTCGGCAGTCGCAGTGGATCACAGGTCGAGCACCCGGCGCAGCCAGGACAGCCGGCTCGCCAGCGCGGCCCGGGTCACCTCGTGGTCCGGTGCGAAGACGTCGAAGCCGTGGAAGGCGCCCTGCCAGATGTGGAGTTCGGCCTGGCCGCCGGCGGCCCAGATGCGGGAGGCGTACGCCACGTCCTCGTCTCGGAACAGTTCGGCGCTGCCGGCCTCGATGAAGGCAGGCGGCAGGCCCGAGAGGTCGCGGGCGCGGGCGGGCGCCGCGTACGGCGAGAGTTCCGCGTCCAGGTCGCCGGCCTGCTCGCCGAGGAGCGCCTGCCAGGCGACGACGTTGATCGCCCGCTGCCAGGTGCCGCTGCCGTCGAACTGGTGGCTGGAGACGGTGGTGTTGGTGTCGTCCAGCATCGGGCACAGCAGCAACTGGCCGGCCAGGCGCGGGCCGTTGCGGTCGCGGGACAGCAGTGCGAGGCCGGCCGCCAGCCCACCGCCGGCGCTGCCGCCCATGACGAGCACGCGGTCCGGGTCGACGCCGAGTTCGGCGGCGTGCTCGGCGAACCAGCAGAGCCCCGCGTAGCAGTCTTCGACCGGCGCCGGATCGGGGTGCTCGGGGGCGAGCCGGTACTCCACGCTGACCGCGACCACGCCGAGCGCTTCGACCAGGTCGGCCAGGCGCGGCAGGTCCTGGTGCCGGTTGCCGCTGATCATGCCCCCGCCGTGCATGTTGTACAGGCCGGGGACGGGCGCGCTCAGACCGCGCGGGCGCAGCACGGTGAGGGCGACCTCGGGCGCGCCGGCCGGGCCGGGAACGGTGTGTTCGACGGCCTCGATCGCCCGCTCGCCGATGACCTCGGCGGCCGACGGGGTGGGGAAGAACGCGGTGGCCGCGCGCATCGCGGGGATGCCCGCCAGCGAGGGGGCCGGGCCGTCGTCGCGCGGCAGGGCGTCCAGCACCGCGCGCAGGGCCGGGTCGAAGGGTACGGGGACGACGCGCATGGTTCTCCCTCGGAGGTGGGCGGGGCGGGGGACGGGCGGCCGGAGGTCACTGGGGTGTGGCGAAAGCGAGTGCGCGTGCGGGATTGTCGACCATGATCGTGCGCAGCGCCTCCTCGCTCACCCCCAGGCGGCGCAGGGCGGGCAGGAAGTGCCGCGGTATGTAGTCGTAACCCTGGCCGCCGTACCGCTTGAGCTGGATCTTCTGGCAGACGTCGTGGCCGAGCACGAGGTGGTCGACGTAGCCGCGCTCGATCAGCTCGGCGATCCCGCGGGCCACCTTGTGGTCGCTGGTGAGGACGAGGTGGCCCCAGGGGCTGCCGGGTGAGGCGAGGAAGTCGAGTTCCACGAAGACGCCGCGGGCCAGCAGACGGTCGCCGAGTGCCGGGTCCATGAGGACGTCCATGGCGTGACCGAAGACGATGTTCTCCGGGGCCACCCCCTCGTCGGTGAGGACGTCGAGCACGGTGAACTTGTCCTCGCCGACCCCGCCGACGTGGAAGGCGATGGGCGCCCCGGTCACCCGGCTGGCCCGCCCGCTGGCCCGTACGCTCTTGAGTTCGTTCTCGGTCAACGGGGCGCTGTCCGCGCCGACTTCGCCGATGATGCCCGAGCGCACGCCGCTGTCGCCGACGCCGATGACGACGTCGCGCACGATGTCGTCGGCCAACTCGTCCACGCTCCGCTCGGCCATGTCGACGGGGTGGAAGGTCGGGGTGTACCAGCCGGCGCCCATGACGATGTGGAGCCCGCTGGCCCGGGCGAGCCGGCGCAGCGCCTGCGGGTTCCGGCCCAGGCCGCTTGGGGAGACCTCGACCATGGTGCCGCCGCCGGCCGCGCTGAAGGCGCGTACCTCCGCCAGCATCTCGTCGAAGTCGCCGAGCACGTCGTTGTCGGCGTTCGGGCGGCCGTGCCGGGTGCGGGCCAGGGTGGCGAGGGAGAGGGGTTCGGCGGCCTCGGGGGAGTCCTCGCCCGGGCGGTGGAAGCGCTCGGGCCGGCGCAGGTCCACGAAGATGTGCTCGTGCATGAGCGTGTGGCCGAGCGCGGCCGGGTCCACCGGCCCGTCGACGGTGAGGGCAAGACCCGTCAGGTCGGGGATCTCGAAGGGGTAGCGGCTCATGCGTCGGCCCTCCGGTGCGCGATGGTGAGCAGGCGGGCGGGGTTGTGCACGGTGACCCTCTCGATGAGCGCGTCATCGGCGCCGACCATCCGCAGGTACGGCAGGAACTGCTGGAGGAGGAAGCCGTATCCGCCGCCGCCGTAGGCGAGCAACTGGGCCTTGGTGTGGGTGCCGTGCGAGAGCAGGATGCGGTCCGCGTGGCCGCGGCGGGCCAGTTCGACCACGGCCGCTGCCACGTCCTGGTCGTCGCTCACGCTGTGCACCGACGGCAGCCTGCCGAGCCGGTCGAACTGGAGGAACACGCCGCGCGCAAGCAGCGGTTCGAGGTCGTCGGGGCGCGGGGCCAGCGCGTCACAGCCTCCGACGGCCACCCGCCCCAGATCGGCGCCGGACGCGGCGAGCAGATCGAGTACGCGGGCCTGGGTTACGGAGTCCGCGGAGCGGGTGAGGGCGAGCGGGGCGCCGGTGGCTGCCGCAGCCCGGGCCGCGGCCACCAGCAGCGTGCGGGCGGCGGGCTGCTCCGGGTCGAGCGCGGCCAACTGGCCGATGAGGCCGGCCCGTACCCCGGCCACCCCTTCGGTGAGGTCCCGGACGAACTCCTCGGTCAGCTCGTCCACGCCGGGGCTAGCGTGTCTGGTCGTGCTGGTGGGATCAGCGGGTCGGCCGGGGTGGTGGCGGCCGGTGCCCATCACGAGGTGCACCCCACTCGCCTCGGCGATCCGGCGCAGCGCCGCCGGCTGTCGGCCGAGGCCCGCCGGGGTGGCGTCGACCAGGGTGCCGCCGCCGGCCGCCCGGAACGCGGTGGCCTCGGCGACGGCTACCCGCTCGTCGTCGAGCAGCCAGTTGTCCCGGTTGGCGGCGCCCAGGGTGAGGTCGCCAAGCAGGTCCATCGTCAGGGGAGCGTGGTAGAGCCGGCGCGGCCCGGCGGCTGCGGGACGGGGGTGTCCCGCAGCCGCCCAGGACTCCGCGGTGTCGGCGGGCGGGGCGAAGTCGCTCAGCAGGTGTTCGTGGGGGAGGACCAGGCCGAGCGCGTCCGGCGAGACCTCGCCGGTGACGGTGGTGACGCTCCCCCCGGACGACGGCCCGGGCCGCGGCGCACCGGCCGCACCGGCAGTCGAGTCGGTGGTGGACATGCGGCTCAATCTAACAGGTGAGATGCCACATCGTATACGATCGCGAACCCGAGAATGGCGGGGACTTTCCGCACCGCGGCGTCGCGCTGCCGCGCTGGGGTGCCCCCTTCCGCCCTACCGCTTCGCGCTGCCACGCGGGGGTGCCGTCTCGCGCTGCCAACTCGCGCTGCCGCGCCGGGTCATCCGGTGCTGCCCCGCCATCTCGCGTTGCCGCGCTGCGCCGCCGTGCCCCGCCGTCACATCGTGCTGTCTGCCCGCAGTTGCGTCTCCTTGCCGCGTCGGGCCATGCTGCGTGGCCCTGCCGTGCGCCGCGCTGTCTCGCATTGCCGCACGGCGCCACTTCGCGCTGCCGCGCTGTGCGGCCCTGCTGCGCTGTCGCGTGGCTTGGCCGCGTCGGGCCACCGCGTGTTGCCATGCCGTGCGTCGTTGTCGCATGGCCTTGCCGCGACGGGCCCCTCGCGTTGCCGCGTTGGCGCCCCTCTCGGCGACCCGGCGGGCCCGGCGCGAGGCCAGGTCGGGCAGCAACCCCGCCGGGGCAGCACCCCACCGGGTGGCAGCCCGCTACGGCGCCGACTTGGCCTGTCGCAGTGCGTCCGCGGTGGCGATCTTGTGGGCGCAGGCGACCTGCTCGATCTCGCCGGCCTCGGCGCCGGTCTCGATCAGCTCAAGGAGCCGTTCGTGCTCCGCGACCGAACGCCTCGCCCGCCCGGGCACGTAGCTGAAGGTCGAGCGCCGCATGTGGTCCAGGCGCGCCCACTCGGCCTCAAGGAGGGCGACCAGGTGGGCGTCCGGGCAGTGCTCGTACAGCGAGAAGTGGAACTCCCGGTTAAGGGCCGTGAAGGACGTGGGGTCGAAGTCTTCGAGCGCCTGGGTCATCCGGGTGTTGACGGTGCGGGACCGCTCGATGTGCCGGCCCGTCATGTGGGGCGCCGAGATCGCCGTCGCGTACCCCTCAAGACGGGCCAGCACCTGGAGCGAGTGCTCCACCTGGGCGGCGTCGAAGACCGCGACCCGGGCGCCGATGTTGCGCACCACCTCTACCAGCCCGTCGGACTGGAGCCGGCGCAGGGCCTCGCGCAACGGGATGGTGCTGACCCCGGTCTCCCGGGCGAGCTGGCTCAGCACCAGTCGGTAGCCGGGTCCGTAGGTCCCGTCCAGGATGCGCGAGCGCAGCAGGTCGTAGCTGAGCTCGGCCTTCGACCCCTTGGCGGGGGTCGCCTTCCCCGTCTTCTCCGTGGCACTCATCGGTGTTCCTCCACCCTGGGCCGGTGGGCCTTGCGGCGGTCCCGGCACTGACCTCGTGCGCTCACCCTGCGAGCACATCCAGGACTGTACGGCGGAACGCGTCCTGGGTGAGAACCTCGTGGTGCGCGCCGGGGACCCGGGTCAGCTCCGCGCCCGCGACCAGGGCGACTACCCGCTCTATGCCGTGGGTCATCATGTCGTCCTGCCCCACGACGAACGCCGGCGGTGCCTGGCCGTCCCAGACCTGCGGCACGAACGGCGTGCTGCGCAGCCCCTCCACGCACAGCGCGAGGCCCGCCGCCCGGGGCCCGTGTGCGCGCACCATGCCGGCGATCATGCCGGTGAACGGGTCGGCGGGCTCGGTGCCTTCGGCGACCGCGCGGTGCAGCGCCGCCACGTCCACCGCCTCGAAGGGCTCGGCGGGGCTGAGCCCGCCGAGCAGCGCCCGCCGCACCCGGCCGGGCGCAGCCGCCGGCACGTCCCAGCCGAGCCGTGCGCCCAGCGAGTACCCGACCAGGTCGAACGTGTCGATCCCCGCCTCGTCCAGCACCGCGACCAGATCGCTGACCAGGGCCGGCGCGGTGACCTCGGCGGCCGTCGCGGGGGCCGGGCTCTCGCCGTGGCCGCGCAGGTCGGGGACGATCACCGTCCGCCCGGCCGCGGTCAGCGCCCGGACGATGCCGCTCTCCACCCAGTCCCGGTGCCCGTCGGAACCGAAGCCGTGCACCAGCAGGACGGGCGGCGCGCCCGCGGCCTGGTCGGGGGTGAACGTACGGACGGTCAGACCAGTTCGACTCTGCATGGGTCGCACATCCTCACCTTGAGTTCCCGGGCGTCCGCAGGCCCCCTTGAGGCCGCCGCCCGCTGTCGCGAAGCCGGTCGGGGCTTCATCTTCCCCGACTGGATGTGCATGATATCGTATACGATTACTGGACCGCCGGCGTTGTCCGGCCCGGTATTCCAGGAAGGCCGTCGCCGTCCGCGCCGGAACCTCGCCACGCCGGCGCGGACGGGCCCCGCCCCTCCTCGACAAGCGCCTGACGCCGCCCACGCCCAGGAGAACTCCCATGCCGCATCCGCTGGGAACCCAGCCGTCGAAGATCATCGCCGTCCACCTCAACTACCCCTGCCGGGCCAAGGAACGTGGACGCATCCCCAAGCAGCCGTCCTACTTCCTCAAGCCGCCCTCCTCGCTGGCCGGCACCGGCGACGCCCTGGTGCGCCCCGCCGACTGTGAACTGATGTCCTTCGAGGGCGAGATCGCCCTGGTCATCGGCCGCCGCGCACACCGCGTCAGCCCCGAACAGGGTTGGAGCCACGTCGCCTGGGTGACGGCGGCCAACGACGCCGGCGCGTACGACCTGCGCTACGCCGACCGCGGCTCCAACCTGCGGTCCAAGGGCGCCGACGGGTTCACCCCGGTCGGGCCCCGGCTGCTGCCGGCCGCCGACCTCGACCCGGCCGCGCTGCGCCTGCGCACCTGGGTGGGCGGCGAACTGGTCCAGGACGCCGACACCGCCAGCCTGCTCTTCCCGTTCGGCGACCTCATCGCCGACCTGTCGCGCCTGGTCACCCTGGAGCCGGGCGACGTCATCCTGACCGGTACGCCCGCCGGCGCATCCGTCACCTCGCCGGGCGACACCGTCGAGGTCGAGGTCAGCACCCTGGACGGGCAGACCAGCAGCGGCCGGCTCACCAACCCGGTGGTCGAGTCCGACCACCCGCTGGAGGCATGGGGCGCCATGCCGCGGGTGGACGCCGCACTGCGCGCCGACGCCTGGGGCCCGGCCCACCCGCAGCAGCCCGCCCTGGCCCCCGAGATAGCCGACGCGCTGCGCGGCCTGGCCACCGCCACCCTCAGCTCCCAGTTGCGCAAGCGCGGCTTCCAGCACATGACCATCGACGGGGTACGGCCCACCGATCCCGGCGCCAAGCTCGTCGGCACCGCACACACCCTGCGCTACCTGCCGCTGCGCGAGGACCTGTTCGCCCGGTACGGCAACGGCATGAACGCCCAGAAGCGCGCCGTCGAAGAGCTGCGCCCGGGCCAGGTGCTGGTGATGGACGCCCGCCGCGACCCGACCTCCGGCACCATCGGCGACATCCTGGCGCTGCGCGCACAGCGCCGCGGCGCGGCCGGCATCGTCACCGACGGCGGCCTGCGGGACAGCGCCGCGGTGGCCGACCTGAACCTGCCGACGTACTACGCGGCCGAACATCCCGCCGTCCTCGGCCGCCGGCACGTCCCCTGGGACACCGGCGTGCCGATCGCCTGCGGCGGGGCACTCGTACAACCCGGCGACATCCTCGTCGGCGACGCCGACGGGGTCGTCATCGTCCCGCCGGACCAGGCCGAACAGCTCATCGCCGACAGCACCGAACAGGAACTCCAGGAGCGGTTCATCGCCGAGCAGGTGTCGGCCGGCGAACCCATCGAGGGCCTGTACCCGCTCGGCCCCGCCTGGAAGACGGCCTACGAGCAGTGGCGCACCACCCAGTCCTGACCGCGCCCCCGCGCACCACCTGACCCCGTCCGCGTACGGGCTCCCCACCTCCACCGCGTACGAGGGCCGAGATCCGTACCGGAGTTCCCCAGCCCACCGCGTACGGACTCCCCTCCCACCCTGCGTGCGGGACTGCCACCCGCGTACGGGGTTCCCACCCCGCGCACCCACCCAGGCGCCACGCACGCAGGCCACCCACCCGAACCTCACCCACCCGCGCACCCGGTCCGCCCCCGCCCACACACCCGGGCGTGACCCCGTCCGCACCCACCACCCACGGAGCAACCCATGAAGTTCCGCAGTGACCCCGCCACCATCCGCGGGTCCATCGCCCCGGTCGTCACCCCCTTCGCCGCGGACGGCGCGGTCGACCACGACAGCCTGCGCGGACTGATCCGCTGGCAGCTCGAATCCGGCTCGCACGGCATCTCGCTGGGTGGCTCGACCGGTGAGCCCTCCGCGCAGACCGTCGCCGAGCGCATCGCGGCCATGCGCACCGCGGCCGACGAGATCGGCGACCGGGTGCCGTTCCTGCCCGGCACCGGCTCGCACAAGCTGGACGAGACGCTGGAGATCACCGCAGCCGCCCAGGAACTGGGCGCCGACGCCGCCCTGGTCATCACCCCGTACTACGCGCGACCCACCCAGGAAGCGCTCTACCAGTGGTACGCCACGGTCGCCCGCGAGTTCCCCGACCTGCCGCTGGTCGCCTACAACGTGCCCTCGCGCACCGCCGTGGACATCGCGCCGCAGACGGTGCAGCGGCTGTTCACCGACTTCGACAACTTCGTCGGCGTCAAGGAGACCACCAAGGACTTCGAGCACTTCTCCCGCGTCCTGCACGCCTGCGGCCGTGACCTGCTGGTGTGGTCCGGGATCGAGCTGCTGTGCCTGCCGCTGCTGGCGCTCGGCGGCGCCGGGTTCGTCTCCGCGGTGGCCAACCTGGCGCCGACCGCGGTGGCCCGGATGTACGAACTGTGGGAGGCGGGCGACTTCGAGGCCGCCCGCGACCTGCACTACCGGCTGCACCCGCTGGTCGACCTGCTGTTCGTGGAGACCAACCCGGCGCCCGCCAAGTGGGTCCTTGAGCAGCAGGGCCGGATCACCTCCGGGCACGTGCGCCCGCCGCTGACCGGGCCCACCGACGAGGGCCTGACCCGCATCCGCGCCCTGCTCGCCGAGGGCGGCGACCTCACCCAACAGATCTGACCCAACAGATCCGGCCCCGCAGCTCCGACCCCTCCGACACGGGAAGAGACACACCATGTCCACGCACCGAAACCCGGGTCGCCCCGCCGACCTGCCTGAGCAGATCCGCCACTGGATCGGCGGCGAACTCCTCGACAGCGCCGACGGCCGCACCTTCCCCGTCAGCGACCCCGTCTCCAACGCCCCCTACGCCACCGCGGCGGCCGGCAACACCGACGACGTGGACCGGGCCGTCACCGCCGCCGCCGCGGCCTTCCCCGCCTGGTCCAAGCTGGGCAACCGGGAGCGCGCCCGCATCCTGAACCGGATCGCCGACGCGGTGGAGGCCCGCGAGGAGCGGCTGGCCGCCTTCGAGACCTTCGACTCCGGGCTGCCCATCACCCAGGCCCGCGGCCAGGCCAGGCGGGCGGCCGAGAACTTCCGCTACTTCGCCGACGTGATCGTCGCCCTCGGCGAAGAGGCGTTCCGGGTCGGCGACCAGCAGATCAACTACGTGGTCCGCAGCCCCATCGGCGTCGCCGGCCTGATCACACCCTGGAACACGCCGTTCATGCTGGAGAGCTGGAAGCTGGCCCCGGCGCTGGCCGCCGGCTGCACCCTGGTTCTCAAGCCCGCCGAGTGGACGCCGCTGTCGGCCAGCCTGTGGCCGGAGATCCTGGACGAGGCCGGCGTGCCGTCCGGGGTGGTCAACATCGTGCACGGCATCGGCGAGGAGGCGGGCCAGGCCCTGGTCGACCACCCGAAGGTGCCGCTGCTCTCCTTCACCGGCTCCACCGACACCGGCCGACACATCGTCCGCAGCTCGGCCACCCACCTGAAGACCACGTCGATGGAGCTGGGCGGCAAGTCCCCGGTCGTGCTCTTCGCCGACGCCGACCTGGACACCGCGCTCGACTCGGTCGTCTTCGGCGTCTTCTCGCTCAACGGCGAGCGCTGCACGGCAGGCTCCCGGGTGCTGGTGGAGCGCCCGATCTACGAGGAGTTCACCCGCCGCCTGGCCGAGCGCGCCGAGCGGGTCAAGGTCGGCCTGCCCTCCGACCCGGCCACCGAGGTGGGCGCCCTGGTGCACACCGAGCACTACGAGCGGGTCCTCGGCTACGTCGAGATCGGCAAGCAGGAGGCCAAGCTGGTGGCCGGCGGCAGCCGCCCCGACCACCTGCCCGAGGGCAACTACCTCCAGCCCACCGTCTTCGCCGACGTCGCCCGGGACGCCCGCATCTTCCAGGAGGAGATCTTCGGCCCGGTCGTCGCCGTCGCCCCCTTCGACGACGAGTCCGAGGCCATCGAACTGGCCAACGCCACCGAGTACGGGCTCGCCGCCTACGTCTGGACCTCCGACCTCCAGCGCGGCCACCGGGTGGCGCACGCCGTCGAGTCCGGCATGGTGTGGATCAACTCCCACAACGTCCGTGACCTGCGCACTCCCTTCGGCGGGGTGAAGTCTTCGGGCCTGGGCCGGGAGGGCGGTGCGCATAGTATCGACTTCTACACCGAGTCGAAGATCGTCCACGTCATGCTCGGCCAGCCCCACACCCCCCGCTTCGGCGCGTGACCGCCAAGGAGCCGCAACCATGACCACCCCTCCTGATGTCGTCCGCTCCGCCTACGCCCAGCTCGTCGTCACCGACCTGGCGAAGGCCCGCTGGTTCTGGGCCGACATGCTGGGCTTCCACATCCAGTACGAGGACCAGACGCAGCTCTGCCTGCGGGGGACCGACGAACTCACCCACCACTCGCTGGTGCTGCGCAAGGGTGAGACCGCCGCGCTCGACCACATCTCCTACCGGGTCCGCACCAGCGAGGACGTGGACCGGGCCGAGGAGTACTTCCGGGCCCTCGGCCGGCCGGTGCGCCGCGTCCCCAAGGGGACCGGCACACCCGGCGTCGGCGACGCCGTCCGCGTCATCGACCCGCTCGGCTTCCCGGTGGAGTTCTTCCACGACATCGAGCGCGCCGAGCGCCACATCCAGCGCTACGACCTGCGCCGCGGCGCGGAGATAGCCCGCCTGGACCACTTCAACATCTGCACCCCCGACATCCCCGCCGCCTACGCCCACTACCAGGCGCTCGGCTTCGGCTGCTCGGAGACGATCGAGGGTGACGAGCACGAGTTGTACGCGGCGTGGATGTACCGCAAGCAGACCGTCCACGACGTCGCCTTCACCGGCGGCGCCGGCCCGCGCCTGCACCACGTGGGGGTGGCCACCCACGAGTCGCACCAGGTGCTGCGCACCGCCGACCTCTTCGGTTCGCTGCGCAAGGAGCACCACATCGAGCGCGGCCCCGGCCGGCACGGCGTCTCCAACGCCTTCTACCTCTACCTGCGCGACCCCGACGGGCACCGGGTGGAGATCTACACCTCCGACTACTACACCGGCGACCCCGACCACGAGACGTACCGGTGGAACGTGCACGACGACCGCCGCCGCGACTTCTGGGGCAATGCGGTGATCGAGTCCTGGTACAAGGAAGCGTCCCCGGTGCTCGACCTGGCCGGCAACCCGCTGCCGGTCACCGAGGCAGTCCTGGACGAGTCCGCGGTCCAGGTCGGCGCCGACGGCCTCGGCATCGTCGAACCGGGCAAGCAGCCGGCGACCGAAGAGGGCTGAGCAGCCCCACAGCACCACGACGCGACCGGGTGACGGCTGAGGCCGGCACCCGGTCACGTCGTTAGGGCGCCGCTCCTGTGGACCGACGGACTTTCACTGCCCCAGCGATGCATGACTATGCATAACGCTGGGCAGGGACGAGGGATGCCGTACGGCTCCAGATGAGGCGATTTCGGTAAGTCAGCTCAGGAAAGCTCGTTGATACCTTCTGTCCGGCCACCCCGTCTCTCGGTATGGTCATTCGGTACACCACATAATGTGTGGGTGGTGCCGCGGGACCACGCGGCCCCTTCCGCACCAGGACGAGAGGACACGAGGTCATGCCGGTACCTGGCCCACGGGGCTTCCGCAGTCGGACCGCGGCACTGGGCATCAAGGACGAGGCGGACGACTTCGTCGTCGTGCTCTCCGACGTGCCCGCCGTGGTGTCGGCGGTCTTCACCCAGTCCCGATTCGCCGGACCCAGCGTCACGCTCAGCCGCGAGTCCGCGGCCACGGGCCGGGCCCGCGGCGTGCTGACCGTCGCCAGGAACGCCAACGTCGCCACCGGCGCCGAGGGCCTGGCCAACGCACGCGAGGTGCGCGCCCTGGTCGCGGACGCGGCGGGGATCGCCCCCGAGGAGCTGCTGATCGCGTCCACGGGCGTCATCGGACGGCAGTACCCGATGGACCGGATCAGGTCCGGGCTGGCCAAGCTGGCCTGGCCGTTGCCGGAGATCGACGCGGAGTCGACCGCGCGGGCGATCATGACGACCGACACCGTCCCCAAGCACGTGACGCTGAGGTGCGGCGACGCGGTCATCACCGCCGTCGCCAAGGGCGTCGGCATGATCGAGCCGAACATGGCGACGCTGCTGACGTTCTTCTTCACCGACGCCGAGCTGGCACAGCCGGTGCTCGACCGCATCTTCCGCCGGGTGGTCGACCGCACCTTCAACGCGCTGAGCATCGACACCGACACCTCCACGAGCGACAGCGCCGCGATCTTCGCCAACGGACTTGCGGGGCCGGTGGACGAGGCCGAGTTCGAGGCCGTGCTGTACGAGGCGGCCCTGCGCCTGGTGCGGTCGATCGCCTCCGACGGCGAGGGCGCCAGCAAGCTGATCGAGGTACGGGTGACCGGCGCGCGCGACGACGCGCAGGCCAAGCGGGTAGGCAAGACCGTGGTCAACTCGCCGCTGGTCAAGACCGCCGTGCACGGCGCCGACCCCAACTGGGGCCGGGTCGCGATGGCGATCGGCAAGTGCGAGGACGACCTCGACATCGACCCGGCGAAGGTGACGATCCGCTTCGGGGACGTGGAGACCTACCCGGCGCCCACCACCGACGAGACGCTGGCCGCGGCGACCGCCCACCTCAAGGGGGACGAGGTCGTGCTCTCCATCGACCTCGCCATCGCCGCCGGCGCGTTCACCGTCTACGGCTGCGACCTCACCGACGGCTACATCCGGATCAACGCCGACTACACGACCTGACGCGTCCCACCCGGACGTGCCGGGGGCGGGAGCAGCCTGGCTGCTCCCGCCCCCGGGCCCGCGCCCTGCACACCCTGTCTCAGTGGCAGCACTTCAGTGCAACGCACCGGGCCTCGGCCCGGCCGCCTCCGCGGGGTGGTCGCCCGCGGCAGCGGCCCCGCCCTGCCCGTGCAGCCTCGGCCGTACGGTGGCCCACACCAGGACACAGCCGATGACGATGGCGACGGTCATGGTCAGCGCCATGGTCAGGGCCGCCGTACCACCGAGCGCGACCAGCGGCGCGACGATCGGGCCGACGGCGAAGCTCGACATGCCGAGCAGGGCCGCCGCGGTACCGGCCCGCTCCCCGTGGCCCGAAAGCGCCAGCGTCGAGCTGTTGGGGCTGATCACCCCGTAGCAGAACAGCACCAGCGCGAGCAGCAGGAGCAGGGTGACCAGGCCGAGGTCGAGCAGGACCGCACCGAGCAGTGCGAGCGCCGCCACCGCGGTCGCCGTCGTACCCAGGACGTACATGCGCGCGGGACCGGCGCGGCGCACCACGGCCCGGTTGGACAGCGAGCCGAGCACCGCGACGATCGCGTTCATGGCGAAGACGGCGCCGAACGCCTGCGGGCTGAGGCCGAAGCCGTCCTGGAGGACGAAGCTGATGGACGCCAGATAGGTGAAGAAGGCGGTGCCCGTGCACGCCCCCACCAGCAGGAAGCAGACGAAGAGCCGGTCGCGCAGCACCGCGCCGAACCGTCGGCCGGTCTCCGCGAACCTGCCGTCGTGGCGCTGCTCGGGCGGCAGCGTCTCGGGCAGCAGCGTGGCCGAGATGACCAGCAGGACGAGCCCGATCCCGGCGAGCACGACGAACAGCCCGCGCCAGTCGAGCACCGCGGCCAACTGCCCGCCGGCGACCGGCGCCAGGATCGGGGCGAGTGCCCCGACCAGACCGAGCAGGCTGAGCAACCGGGCGAGTTCGGCACCCGACGCGATGTCGCGGGCCGCGGCCAACGCGATGACGATGCCGGCCGAACCGGCGATGCCCTGGAGGAACCGCAGCACCAGCAGCATCTCGATGGTGGGCGCGAACGCGCACAGCAGCGAGAGCACCATGAACAGCGCCACGCCCCACAGCAGCGGTCGCCGCCGGCCGAGCCGGTCGCTGAGCGGGCCCGCCACGAGCTGGCCCAGCGCAAGGCCGAGCATGCACACCGACATCGTCGCCTGCGCCAGGCTCTCGCTGGTGTGCAGGTCGTCGGCGAGCTGGGGCAGCAGCGGCATAGACAGGTCCATGGACAGCGGCCCGAACACTTCGAGCGACCCCAGTACGAACGCCGCGCGGCGCGCGCTCATGATGCG